>NZ_JBJDQL010000021.1:0-83792 GCF_044903305.1 Streptomyces sp. NPDC019531
TGGCTGGTCGCGCCCACGCGGCGGAGCCGCATGTCGATACAGCCCCGCGCCCCTGAGTGGGTGCAGTCAACGCATGCCTGGCTGTACCCACCTAGGGGCGCGGGGAACTGCGCGACCAGCCCCCACGCAGCCGCAGACGAACCACTACACGGCGCTGTTCAGAGTGCCTGCGCCGCCGGCTTCACCATCCCCCTCACCGTGCGGGACTTCACGAAGTCGCCGATAGCCGTCATCTCCCACTCGCCGGAGAACTGCTTGATCAGCTTCGCCATCATCACGCCGGTCTGCGCCTCCGCGTTCGTGAGGTCGAAGCGGACCAGTTCCTCTCCGCTGGCCGCGTCGATGAGGCGGCAGTACGCCTTGGCGACCTCCGTGAACTTCTGGCCGGAGAAGGAGTTGACCGTGAAGACCAGCCCGGTGACCTCCTGGGGGAGCCGGCCGAGGTCGACGACGATCACCTCGTCGTCGCCGCCCCCCTCACCCGTGAGGTTGTCCCCGGAGTGCTTGATCGCGCCGCCGACGATGGACAGTTTGCCGAAGTAGCAGCTGTCGATGTGGTTGCGCTGCGGACCGTAGGCGATGACGGACGCGTCGAGGTCGATGTCCTTGCCGCGGAACGCCGGCTCCCAGCCGAGCCCCATCTTGACCTGGGAGAGGAGGGGACGGCCGCCCTTGACCAGGGACACGGTCTGGTTCTTCTGGAGGCTGACCCGCCCCTTGTCGAGGTTGATCTTCCCTGCGCCCGGCGCGGGAGCGGGCGGAGCGGCGGGTGCCGGCGGCGGGGCGAGCCGCGGGTCCATGGCCGGGGCGGGCGGCGCCACCGGGGTCTGCATGGTCGGCGCGGGCGGCGGAGTCACCGGCTGCGGCGGGGCCACGGGGGCAGGGGCCGGTTCCTCCACCGACACGCCGAAGTCCGTCGCGATCCCGGCCAGCCCGTTGGCGTATCCCTGCCCCACCGCCCGGGCCTTCCAGGCGCCGTTGCGCAGATAGATCTCCACGACCACCAGGGCCGTCTCGGTGCCGAGCTGCGGAGGCGTGAACGTGGCCAGCACGCTGCTGTCGTCCGCGCCTCGGATCGTGGCCGTCGGCTCGATGCCCTGGAAGGTCTGGCCCGCCGCGTCCGGGCTGGCGGTGATGACGATCTTCTCGATGCCCGGGGGCAGGGCGGCGGTGTCGACGCTGATCGCGTCCGGTGCCGTACCGCCGCCCGACCGGTAGGTGACCCCCGGTCCCGTGGGCTGGTTGTAGAAGATGAAGTCGTCGTCGGAGCGCACCTTGCCATCGGCGGTGAGCAGCAGGCCCGATACGTCGAGCCGCACCGGTGCGGAGACGTCCACCGTCACACGGGCGACGGGGAGGGGGATGTTCGAGCCGGGGGTCATAGCTGTCATGCCCGGTGAACGAGCGACGGCGCTTTACCGTTCCCTTAATCTTCCACGCCGTCTTCTACGGCACCACCACGATCTTCCGACCCACCCCCGCCGCGAACTGCTCCAGCGCCTCCGGGTAGCGGTCCAGGGGCAGACGGTCGCTGATGAAGATCTCCGGGTCCAGGACCCCGGTCGCGAAGAGTTCCGCCGCGCGTTCGAAGCTGTGCAGGACGGCCATGGAGCCGGTGATGGTGATCTCCTGGTTGTAGATGCGGTACGGGTCGATCGTCACCCGTGTCGCGTAGTCGGCCACGCCGAACTGGAGGAAGGTGCCCGCCTTGGCCACCCGCTCCAGGCCGTCCTGGATCGCTGCCGCGTTGCCCGTCGCGTCGATCACGAGGTCCCAGCCCTGGGGGCGGTCCAGCTCGTCCGGGTTCGCGGCGGACGCCGAGACGCCGAGCCGGCGGGCCGTCTCCAGGCGGGTCGGGTTCACGTCCACCACGTCCACGCTCGCCGCGCCGGTCCGCTTGGCCAGCTCCAGCATCATCAGGCCCATCGTCCCCGAGCCGTAGATCAGGACGTGGGCGCCGAGGCGGGACTGCAGGACGTCGTAACCCCGGACCGCGCAGGACAGGGGTTCGACGAGGGCCGCGTCCTGGGTGCGGACGTGCTCGGGCAGCCGTACGCAATTGGCCACCGGTGCCACCGCGAACTGCGCCGCGCCACCCGCCGTCGTCACGCCGATCGCGGCCCAGCGCTCGCAGAGGTTGTTGTGGCCCGTACGGCAGTACTGGCACTCGTAGCAGTACAGGGACGGGTCCACGGCCACCCGGTCGCCGACCGCCAGCTCGGTGACCTGGGTGCCGACCCCGACCACCGCGCCCGCGAACTCGTGGCCCGGCACGATCGGCAGCTTGGGGGCGAACTCGCCCTGGAGGATGTGCAGGTCGGTGCCGCACAGGCCGCACGCGGCGACCTCGACGACGACCTCGCGCGGGCCTGGCGTCGGGTCCGGGACCTCGGCGACGACGGCACGGCCCACGGACTCGATGACGGCGGCCTTCATTTCACGGCTCCAAGCGACAGGCCCTGGACCAGCTTGTCCTGGGCGGCGAACCCCGCGGCGAGCACCGGCAGGGAGATGACGAGCGAGGCGGCGCAGACCTTCGCCAGGAACAGGCCCTGGCTGGTGATGAAACCGGTCAGGAAGACGGGGGCGGTCTCGGCCACGACACCGGTCAGCACCCTCGCGAACAGCAGCTCGTTCCAGCTGAAGATGAAACAGATCAGCGCCGTCGCCGCGATGCCGGGCAGGGCGATCGGGGCCACCACGCGCGCGAGGATCGTCGGAAGGCGGGCGCCGTCCACGCGCGCGGCCTCGATCACCGCCACCGGGACCTCGGCCAGGAAGGACTGCATCATCCAGACCGCGATCGGCAGGTTCATCGACGTGTAGAGGATGACCAGCAGCCAGATGTTGTCGAGCATGTCGGTGTTCTTCGCGAACAGGTAGATGGGCAGCAGGCCCGCCACCACCGGCAGCATCTTCGTCGACAGGAAGAAGAACAGGACGTCCGTCCACTTCCTGACCCGGCGGATGGAGAGCGCGTAGGCCGCCGGGAGGGCGAGGATCAGGACGAACAGGGTCGACGCCAGCGACGCGACCGTCGAGTTGATGAGGGCCGGCCAGGGGCTCGCGCCGCCGCCCGTGCCGAAGAACTCGCGGTAGCCGTCCAGGGTGAGGGCGGCGCCGAAGGAGGGCGGGTTGGTGGCCGCGTCCGTCTCCGAGTGGAAGGACGTCAGGGCCATCCACGCGATCGGGAGAAAGAACACGATTCCCAGCAGCCAGGCCACCAGGCCCAGGCCAAGCCCCTTGCGCTTCACGGCGATTGTGCTGCTCATGCCCGGCCCGCCTCCTCACGGAACAGGGACGACACCACGCGCAGGGCGAAGGTCGCGATGATGATCGAGCCGATGACGACCAGGACTCCGGCGGCCGAGGCGAGGCCGTTCTCGTGGGCCTGGTAGAAGCTCTGGTAGACGGTGTACGGGAGGTTCGCGGTGCCGAGGCCCCCCGAGGTGATGGTGAAGACCGCGTCGAAGTTCTGGACGATGTAGATCGAGCCGAGCAGGGCGCCCAGCTCCAGGTAGCGGCGCAGGTGCGGGAGCGTCAGATAGCGGAACATCTGCCAGTCGCTCGCGCCGTCCACCCGTGCGGCCTCCATCTGCTGCTGGTCGCGGCTCTGCAGGCCGGCCAGCAGGATCAGCATCATGAACGGGGTCCACTGCCAGACCAGGGAAGCCTCGACCGCGAGCAGCGGGGTGTTGGAGATCCAGTCAGGCTGTGGGCCGCCCACATAGTGCAGCAACCCATTGAGCAGGCCGTATTCGGGGTTGTAGAGCACATGTTTCCAGAGAAGGGCCGCTGCCACCGGGACCACCAGGAAGGGGGCGATCAGCAGGGTGCGGACCACTCCGCGGCCCTTGAAGCGACGGTCGAGGAGCAGGGCCAGTACCAGCCCGAGGACCAGGCTGACCAGGACCACCGTCACCGTCAGCAGGATCGTCGTCCACACCGAGTGGCGCAGGTCCGCGTCGGTGAGGACCTCCTGGTAGTTGTCGACGCCGGTGAAGTGACGGGCCTTGGGATAGAGGGAGTTCCAGTCGAAGAACGAGATCACCACCGTGGCCACGAAGGGGAGTTGGGTGACCACGATCATGAAGATCAGGGCGGGGAGCAGCGGGGCCCGGGTGGCCCAGGCTCGGAGGCGGGCCTTCGAGGGGTCCGCGGTGCGTACGGACAGGGTGGCCGGTGGGGCCGTGGTTGTCGCGGTCATCGTCCCTCGTACTCCTCGGAGATCTTCTCGGCGAGCTGCTGGGACTTCTTCAGGGCCGACTCGACGGACTGGCGTCCGGCGATGGCCGCGCTGATCTCCTGGGAGACCCTGGTGCCGAGATCGGTGAACTCGGGGATGCCGACGAACTGGATGCCCGGCGCGGGGCGCGGCTGCACCCCCGGATCATTGGGGCGGGCCTCCTCGATGGCCTCCTTGGTCATCTCCTGGAAGGCGGCGGCCTCCTTGACGTACGCCGGGTTCGTGTACGTCGACGCGCGCTTGCCGGCCGGCACGTTGGACCAGCCGATCTGGTCGCCGACCAGCTGCTCGTACTGCTTGCTGGAGGCCCAGGAGACGAACTGCCAGGCCTTGCCGGGGTTGCGGGAGGCGTCCTGGATGCCCCAGGCCCAGGTGTAGAGCCAGCCGGAGGACTCGGTCTTCTCGACGGGGGCGGGGGCGTAGCCCACCTTGCCCTTGACCGGGGAGCCGGAAGCCTCCAGCGATCCGGCGGCCGAGGTGGCGTCGTACCACATGGCGACCTTGCCCTGGGTCATGTTGTTGAGGCACTCGGCGAAGCCGGACTGGGCGGCGCCGGACTCGCCGTGCTCGCGGATCAGGTCGATGTAGAACTTGGCCGCCTTCTCCCACTCGGGGGAGTCGAGCCGGGCCTTCCAGCCCTTGTCGAACCAGGTGCCGCCGAAGGTGTTCACGACGGTCGTGAGCGGGGCCATCACCTCGCCCCAGCCGGGAAGTCCGCGCAGACAGATGCCCTTCATGCCGGGCTCCGCACCGTCGACCTTCGCGGCCAGGTCGGCCACCTGCTGCCAGGTGGGGTGCGCGGGCATCGTCAGGCCCTCCTTCGCGAAGACGTCCTTGCGGTACATCAGGAAGGACGACTCGCCGTAGAAGGGCTGGCCGTAGAGCTTGCCGTCGTCGCCGGTCAAAGACTGGCGCATCGGCTTCAGGACGTCCTGTTCGTCGTACGACGGGTCCTTGGCCACGTACGAGTCCATGTCGCGCAGCCAGCCGTTGCGGGCGTAGATCGGGATCTCGTAGTTGGACAGGGTCGCCACGTCGTACTGGCCCGCCTGGTTGGCGAAGTCCTGGCTGATCTTGTCGCGGACGTCGTTCTCGGGCAGGACGGTGAAGTTGACCTTGATCCCGGTCTCCTTGGTGAAGTGGGCCTTGGTCAGCTTCTGCAGCTCGGTCATCTGGGGGTTGTTGACCATCAGGACGTTGATGGAATCGCCGCCCGATCCGGCCCCGCCCGCTCCGACCCAGCAGCCGGAGAGCAGCGGGGCGGCGAGCAGCGTCCCTGCGGCGGCCATGGCGAGCGTGGCTCGCGGTGGCCGTCGTCGGCTCTGGGTTCGCATGGATCGCTCCTGGGACATAGGGGGAGTTAAAGGGCATGCCAAAGGTCGAGGGGCCGCAATGGGGAGTGAGTTGGATTTTCAGACGCGGATGACCTGCGGCCCCAGCAGGGAATAGCGATGGGCCTCGGCCGACGGGAGCAGGGTGCTTGTCACGATCGCCTCCAGTGCGCCGATCTCCGCGAACCGGCAGAAGCTGACCGCGCCGAACTTGGTGTGGACGCCCGCGAACACCGTGCGGCGCGCGGCCCGGATCGCCTGCGCCTTGACCTCGCTGACCGCGGGGTCGGGGGTGGTGAGGCCGTGTTCGCGGGAGATGCCGTTGGCGCCGATGTAGGCCAGGTCGAGGACGAAACCGGCCAGCATCTTCGTCGTCCAGTGGTCGACGGTGGCGAGGGTGCCGGGGCGGACCCGGCCGCCGAGCAGCAGCACGGAGGTGTTCTCGGCCTCGGCGAGGGCGCCGGCGACCGGCAGGGACGCGGTGACCACGGTCAGCGGCCGGTCCCTGGGCAGGGCCTCGGCGATGAGCTGCGGGGTGAAGCCCTCGTCGACGAAGACCGTCTCGGCGTCCCCGAGCAGTTCGGCCGCGGCGGCAGCGACCCGGCGCTTCTCGGGTACGTGACTGGTGGCCCGGAAGGCGAGGGTCGTCTCGAATCCGGCGCTCTCCACGGGATAGGCCCCGCCGTGTGTGCGGCGGACCAGGCCGTGGTCCTCCAGGGCGCGGAGGTCTCGGCGCACGGTTTCCTTGGCCACGCCGAGTTGGGTGGCGAGGTTGTTGACGTCGACGGCGCCTGTGGTGCGGGCGGCACGCACGATTTCCCGCTGGCGTTCTTCCGCGGTTCCGGTCATTCGGTCACCCGCCCTCCTGTCGTGCTGCCCGTTCGGGCCGTATGCAGGAAGTTGTACAGCGGGTGCGGGGTGGTGACCAGGTCTGTTGCGGGAGGGATCCTGTCCGTGTGTGCCCGTTCGGGCGGGGTGTGCCTCATGAGGTCGGGTGGTGCCGTCGTGTGGCGGCCGCGGGTTCGTTGTGGCTGGTCGCGCAGTTCCCCGCGCCCCCGGGGGTGGCGCTGTCGCGCCTGCACCCAGGACCGACGGCCCTGCCCGGATATGGCTGCTGCGGGCCCGTTCGGTGCCCGCCCGCCCTCACGATGAGGCTTCAGTACGGCCAGATCGGCGGGTCCGTCACGAACTGGCCGCCCAGGTAGGCGTGACCCTCGTTGCCGTCCTGGAGTTCGCCCTGCTCGGCGATCAGCTTTTCCGCGAACGGTTCGGAGTCGTCCTGAGGGTCGTAGCCGAGGGCCCGCGCGGTGCTCAGGTCCCACCACAGGCGGGTGTTGGCGGAGGAGCCGTGGACCACGGTGTGGCCGACCTCCTCGGCGGTCAGGGCCGCGTGGAAGAGACGGGCGCCGTCGGGCGGGCTCATCCACAGCGAGAGCATGCGCACGCTGGTCGGCTCGGGGAAGCAGGAGCCGATGCGCACCGAGACGGTCTCCAGGCCGTGCTTGTCCCAGTAGAACTGCGCGAGGTCCTCGCCGAAGGACTTGGACAGGCCGTAGAAGGTGTCCGGGCGGCGCGGGGTGTCGATGGGGATCAGGGGGTCGTCGCCCTGGGGGCGGGGGGTGTAGCCGACCGCGTGGTTGGAGGAGGCGAAGACGATCCGCCCGACGCCCTCCGTGTGCGCGGCCTCGTACAGGTTGTAGGTGCCCTCGATGTTCGCCCTGAGGATCTTCTCGAAGGGGGCTTCCAGGGAGATGCCCGCGAGGTGGATGATCGCGTCGACGCCCCGCACGGCCTCGCGCACCGCGTCCTTGTCGGCGAGGTCGGCAATCACCGCGTCCGGCTCGCCCTCGATGGGCCGCAGATCGAGCAGACGCAGCTCGTAGCCGTACGCGGGCAGGAGGTCCCGCATCAGGGTGCCCAGGCCGCCTGCGGCGCCGGTGAGCAGGACGGTGCGGGGAGCGGACATCCTCGGGTCTCCTTGAACGGCCTCATGAGCGCACGGTATTCACATTCGTGGACAAGTTAGGGATTGGGTCTCGGCTTCGTCAAGGGTGGCGCGGTGCGCGTTCAGAAATGTAAACTCTGATCAGTATTCTGCATGCCATTCTAGGGAGAGCCTGTGACGTCGTCCGCCGACCTCGCCCATCGACTCGGCATCCCCAGCGGGCCGCTGTTCTTTCCCGTCACCGCCTATGGCCCGGACGGATCCGTCGACCTCGCTGTGTATCGCGCGCACATACGCCGAGGCGTGGACATGGGCGCCGCCGCCGTGTTCGCGTGCTGTGGCACCGGGGAGTTCCACGCGCTCACGCCCGAGGAGTTCGAGGTCTGCGTCCGGGCGGCCGTCGAGGAGACGGCGGGGCGCGTCCCGGTGGTCGCGGGCGCCGGATACGGCACCGCGCTCGCCGTGCGGTACGCGCGGCTCGCGGAGACGGCCGGGGCCGACGGACTGCTCGCCATGCCGCCGTACCTCGTCGTCGCCGGGCAGGAGGGGCTGCTGCGGCACTACCGCGAGGTGGCCGCCGCGACCGCGCTCCCGGTGATCGTCTACCAGCGCGACAACGCCGTCTTCACCCCGGAGACCGCCGTCGAGCTGGCCCGCACCGAGGGGATCATCGGCCTCAAGGACGGCCTCGGCGACCTCGATCTGATGCAGCGGATCGTCAGCGCCGTACGCACCGAGGGCCCCGGTGACTTCCTCTACTTCAACGGACTGCCGACCGCCGAGCAGACCCAGCTCGCCTACCAGGCCATCGGCGTCCCCCTGTACTCCTCGGCCGTCTTCTGCTTCGCCCCCGAGATCGCCCTCGCCTTCCACCGCGCGCTCATCGACGGCGACCGGGCCACCGCCGAGCGGCTGCTCGACGGCTTCTACCGTCCCTTCGTCGAACTACGCGCGCGTGGCCGCGGCTACGCCGTCGCGCTGGTCAAGGCGGGCGTACGGTTGCGCGGGCTCGACGTGGGGGAGGTCCGGCCCCCGCTGCACGAGCCGGGCGAGGATCATGTGAAGCAGCTCACGGAGATCATCGAGCGCGGGTACGCGCTGCTGGAGGAGGCACAGTGAAGGCGTCGACGTTCGTCTACCCCTGGGACGTCAACGGGGACCCGGAGGCCGCGGCCCGCATCGCGGGTCTCGGCGTGCGGCAGGCGACCCTCGCCGCCGCGTACCACTCCACGCGTGCGCTTACCCCCCGTCACCCTCACCACCGCATCGTCACCGCCGAGCACGCGTCGGTCCTGTACCCCACGTCCCCGACGGACGGCCGCTGGGCAGGCCGTGCACTGCGCCCGTACGCGGCCGGCGACTGGGCCCCCGGCGACGCCTTCGGTGAGGCCTCGTCGGAACTCACCCGGGCCGGCCTGGAAGTCCACACCTGGGTCGTTCTCGCGCACAACTCCCGCCTGGGCGCCGAGCACCCGAGCGCCTCCGTCGTCAATGCCTACGGCGACCGCTACCCGTGGGCCCCGTGCATCGCACAGCCCGCCACGCGCGCGTACCTCGTCGACCTCGCCGTCGAGGCGGCCGTACGCCCGGGCGCGGCCGGAACCGAACTGGAGTCACTCGGCTGGTACGGCCTCCAGCATCTGCACGCCCACGACAAGACCGGCGGGGTCCCGCTCGGCGACGCCGGGATGTACCTCATGGCGCTGTGCTTCTGCGCGACCTGCCGGGAGGGATACGGCGAACAGGGCGTCGATCCCGACGAGCTGGCGGTGGCCGTGCGTACGGCTCTGGAGCCGCTGTGGCAGGGTGCCGTCGGCGACGAGGGCTGGCCTGGGGTCGAGAAGCTGCTCGGTGCCTCGAAGGCGGCGGCCACGCGCGCGTGGCGTGACGAGACCGCCCGCACGCTCCAGGAGACGGCTGTCCGGGCGGTGCGCGCGGCCGCTCCCGAGGGCTTCCAGATCCTGCTGCACGCCGATCCCGTGACCTACCACGTCGGTGCCAACCCGGGAGTCGACCCCGAGCACGTCCTGTCCGTCGCGGACGGTGTGGTCGTGCCCTGCGCGGGCGGACCGGGCCTCCTCACGCCCTTTGCCCAGACCCGGAAGGACGCGGTGATCGCCGCCAACTTCCCCGTGATCTCGGCGATGGGCGGCAGCCCGGCCACGCTCGCTGCGGACGTGGCGGCGGCGCGGGAGCTCGGGGCGACCGAAGTCCGGCTGTATCACGCGGGGTTGGCGTCGGACGACGACCTGTCCGCGATCCGCGAGGGGCTCGCCGGCCTCTGAAACAGCGGGACGGTCGTATCGAGCCCCGCCACGCGGCCGCCCTCGGGGTAGCGGGCACCGCGTGAGACGGTGCGAGCGATGAGTTCTCGGGCCGTGGACGGTCTACCCCTCACGACACCGGGAACCGTTGCCCGGGAACCACGAGGAGCATCGAATGACCGTCCCGACCCTGGACCTCGGACCGCAGACCCGCGCCATCGCCCGGCTGGCCGACGCGGTCACCGACGATCAGCTGGGCAATGCCACACCGTGCCCGGACTACGCGGTGCACAACCTGCTCGGCCACCTGCTCGGCCTAACCGCAGCCTTCCGTGACGCCGCCCGCAAGGATCTCGGCGTCGCGACCGACACACCGCCGACCGACTCCGTCCCGGACATCGGCCCCGGCTGGCGCGAGGAGCTCCCCAAGGTCCTCGACGAACTCGCCGAGGCCTGGCGCGACCCGGCTGCCTGGACCGGCATGACCCGCGCGGGCGGCGTGGACCTGCCCGGCGAGATCGCCGGCGCCGTCGCGGTGAACGAACTGGTCATCCACGGCTGGGACCTGGCCCGCGCCACCGGCCGGCCGTACGACCCGGACCCCGCCGCGCTCCAGGCCTCGCACGACTTCCTCCAGGCCTCGGCCGATGATCCGAGCCGGGGCGCCATCTTCGGTCCGATCGTCCCGGTCCCGTCGGACGCGTCGCTGCTGGACCGGGCGGTGGGGCTGAGCGGGCGGAACCCCGGGTGGACGGCGTAAGCGGGGTCCGGCACCCGTAGACGCCCGTACGAGAGTGCCGTAGAGGAACGGAAACCTGCCGCGGCCGGGAGGCCCGGACCGTACGCTCCCCACCATGCCGCCCCTCAGCCTCACGGTCCTCGGTACCGCCTCCCCGCACCCGGAACCGGGCCGCCCCTGCTCCGGCTATCTGCTGCGCGGCGGGGGCGCCGAGGTGTGGGTGGACGCGGGGCCCGGAACCTTCGCGGAGTTGCAGCGGCACACGAACCCCTCCCGGCTCACGGCGATCTGGATCTCCCATCTGCACGCCGACCACAGTGCCGATCTGCTGTCCGCCGTCTACGCCTTCGCGTACGGCGGCCTCACCCCGCCCGCCCCGATCCCGGTGTACGCCCCGCCGGGTGCCGCCCATCGGCTCGCCGGGTTCTTCGGGCGGGCCGACGTACGCTTCCTCAGCGGTGTCCTCGACTTCCAGCCCCTGTACGACGGCCACGAGGTCCGGCACTGGAACCTCCGGCTCGCCTCCCGCGCCGTCCGGCACGACACCGAGGCGTACGGGCTGCGGGCCGAGTGCGCGGGACGCGTCTTCGCGTACTCCGGGGACAGCGGCCCCTGTGCCGCCCTGGTCGAACTCGCCGCCGAATCCGATGTGTTTTTGTGCGAGGCGGACATCGACAGGCATCACGAAGGCGAACAGGTCCATCTCACGCCCGAGGACGCCGGTGACATCGCCCGCAAGGCCGGGGTGCGCGAGCTGATCGTCACCCATGTCGGACCCACGCTCACCAGGGACGTGGCCACCGCCCGGGCGGCCGTCGCCTTCGCCGGGCGCACCAGTACGGCGTTCGAGGGTGCCACCCGGCTCGTCTGACCCCCGTCTTCACCGCAACGTCGACTTCCTTTGCCAGAAGCATTGACGAAACATCACGCCCCTCCTACCTTCAACGCGTCGTACTTCGTATGTCATATATGAGACGCGATACGCGAGATCAGATACGCAAGATCCGATACGCGAGATCCGAGAGGCGCGCATGACCTCTGTGCCCACGCCGATCCCCTCCCGCACGCAGTACGTGCTGGAGGAGATCAAACGCCGCATCCTCACCGGGCGTCTGACGCCTGGTCAGGCCCTGGTGGAGACCGAACTCGCCGCACAGTTCGGGGTGTCCAAGACCCCGGTGCGCGAGGCGCTCAAGACCCTGGCCGGGACCGGGCTCGTCGTGATGAACCAGTACAAGGGCGTCACGGTGCGCATGGTGGACGCGGACATGGCGCGCGAGGTCTACGACGTCCGGCTGCTCCTCGAACCCGAGGCGCTGAAGCGGGCCGTGAAGCGAGGGGCCTCACTGGATGCCGCGCGGGACGCACTGACCAGGGCCGACGACGCCACCGACACCGCCGAACGCTCCCTCGCCAACCGGGAGTTCCACCGCGCTCTCTACCTGCCCTGCGGCAATCCGCTGCTCGGCCGGATGCTCGACGAGGTCCGCGACCAGGCGGCCCTGGTCTCCGCCGTCGCCTGGGCGGCCTCGCCCTCCTGGGAGCGGGAGGCCGGCGAGCACCGGGAGATCCTGCGGCTGGCCCTGGAGGGCGACGCGGACGGCGCGGCCCGCGCCCTGCACGCCCACATCGGGTCCTTCGTCGAGCGAGCGTTCCCCGGATCGACGGACCAGGAAGGTCAGGAATGAGCAGCGAGACGTATCTGGCCCAGCGGGAGGCCCTGGCCGACGTGGTGGCGATCCCGGTGACCCCGTTCGCCGAGGACGGCACCGTCGACCAGGACGCCCACCGGGCCCTGCTGCGTCGGCTGCTCGACGGAGGGATCACCACCCTCACCCCCAACGGGAACACCGGCGAGTTCTACGCCCTCACCCCCGAAGAGCGGCGTCTCGTCACGGAGTTGACCGTCGACGAGACGGGCGACCGGGCGGACATCCTGGTCGGCGTCGGACACGACGTCCCCACCGCCGTCGCCTCCGCCCGCCACGCCCGTGAGCTCGGCGCGGGGATGGTCATGGTCCACCAGCCCGTCCACCCGTATGTCTCGCAGGCCGGCTGGGTCGACTACCACCGTGCGATCGCCTCGGCCGTCCCGGAGCTGGGCGTCGTGCCGTACATCCGCAACGCCCAGCTCAGTGGTGACCGCCTCGCCGAACTCGCCGACGCCTGCCCGAACGTGATCGGCGTGAAGTACGCCGTCCCGGACGCGGCCAAATTCGCCGCCTTCGCACGGGACGCGGGACTGGAGCGGTTCGTGTGGGTGGCCGGACTCGCCGAGCCCTACGCCCCCTCGTACTTCTCGGCGGGCGCCACCGGCTTCACCTCGGGGCTCGTGAACGTCGCACCCGCCGTTTCGCTGAACATGATCGAGGCGCTTCGAACCGGTGACTACCCGGCCGCCATGAAGGTCTGGGAGCAGATCCGCCGCTTCGAGGAACTCCGCGCGGCGAACGGCTCCGCCAACAACGTCACCATCGTCAAGGAGGCCCTCGCCTCCCTCGGTCTGTGCCGCCGCGAGGTCCGACCGCCGAGCCGGCACCTGCCCGAGGACGAGCGCGCCGAGGTCGCCGCGATAGCCGCGGGGTGGTCGATATGACCGACAGGAAACGTCCTGAAGAGCTGAGAAGTCATCAGTGGTACGGCACCGAAGGCCAGTTGCGCACCTGGTCGCACAACGCCCGTATGAGACAGCTGGGTTACGAGGCGGAGGAGTACCGGGGCCGCCCGGTGATCGCCGTCCTCAACACCTGGTCCGACATCAACCCCTGCCACGTCCATCTGCGTGAGCGCGCCGAGGCGGTCAAGCGGGGGGTGTGGCAGGCCGGGGGCTTCCCGCTCGAATTCCCGGTCTCCACCCTCTCGGAGACGTACCAGAAGCCCACCCCGATGCTCTACCGCAATCTCCTCGCGATGGAGACGGAGGAACTGCTGCGGTCGTATCCGATCGACGCGGCGGTGCTGCTCGGCGGCTGCGACAAGTCGACACCGGCGCTGCTCATGGGCGCGGCCTCGGCCGATGTCACCTCGATCTTCGTGCCCGCGGGGCCGATGCTGCCGGGCCACTGGCGCGGGGAGACCCTCGGGTCCGGCACCGACATGTGGAAGTACTGGGACGAGCATCGCGCGGGCAACCTGACGGACTGTGAACTCCGTGAGCTCCAGGGCGGGTTGGCGCGTTCGCCCGGTCACTGCATGACCATGGGGACCGCGTCCACGATGACCGCGGTGGCGGAATCCCTTGGCATGACCCTGCCGGGCGCCTCCTCGATCCCGGCCGTGGACTCCGCGCACGAGCGCATGGCCGCCGCCTCCGGGCGCCGTGCCGTGGAGCTCGCCTGGACCGGGCTCAAGCCGTCCGAGATCCTCACCCAGGAGGCCTTCGAGGACGCCGTCACCACGGCCCTCGGGCTCGGCGGCTCCACCAACGCGGTCATCCACCTGATCGCGATGGCGGGCCGCGCCGGGATCAAGCTCACCCTCGACGACTTCGACCGCATCGCGCGTACCGTGCCGGTGCTGGCGAACGTACGGCCCGGTGGACAGACGTACCTCATGGAGGACTTCCACTTCGCCGGCGGCCTGCCCGCCTTCCTCTCGCGGATCACCGACCTGCTGCACCTGGACCGGCCGACCGTCAACGGCACCCTGGGCGAGCAGATCGAGGGGGCCGTCGTGCACAACGACGACGTCATCCGCACCCGCGAGAACCCGGTCGCCGCCGAGGGCGGGGTCGCCGTCCTGCGCGGCAACCTCTGCCCGGACGGCGCGGTCATCAAGCACATCTCCGCCGAGCCGCACCTGCTCAAGCACACCGGCACCGCGGTCGTCTTCGACGACTACAGGACCATGCAACGCACCATCAACGACCCGGCGTTGGACATCACCGCCGACAGTGTGCTGGTGCTGCGCAACTCCGGCCCCAAGGGCGGCCCGGGTATGCCCGAGTACGGGATGCTGCCGATCCCGGACCATCTGCTCAAGCAGGGCGTGCGGGACATGGTCCGCATCTCCGACGCCCGGATGAGCGGCACGAGTTACGGCGCGTGCGCGCTGCACGTGGCGCCCGAGTCGTACGTAGGCGGCCCGCTGGCCCTTGTGCGGTCCGGGGACTCGATCACCCTGGACGTCGAGGCCCGCACCCTCCAACTCAACGTGAACGATGAGGAGTTGGAGCGCCGCAGGGCGGAGTGGACCCCGCCGCCCACCCGCTACGAACGTGGCTACGGCGCCCTCTACAACGACCAGATCACCCAGGCCGACACCGGCTGCGACTTCGAGTTCCTGGCCAGGCAAGGCAAGGCCCCAGACCCCTACGCCGGTTGACCGGTCTTCCCTAGGGGCGCGGGGAACTGCGCGACAGACCACAACGAACCTGCAGCCGCCGCAAACACCGCAACAGGCACCCCGTATCGCGAACCGCTGCACATCGAGAAAGCGCTTCCCGTACGACCGTACCGAGAACGGAGACCCTGTCATGGCCCAAGCCGCAGCCGTGGCGAAACCGCCCGCGCCACCCCGGCGGCGCCGTGCCTCCGCCACGCCGCGCAGGCTGCCGTACCTGCTGATCGCGCCGGCGGCCCTGCTGATGCTGGGCTTCATCGCCTACCCGGTGATCAGCGTCTTCTACTACAGCCTCCAGAACTACAACCCCACCAAGCCATGGCGGAACGGCTACGCGGGCTTCGACAACTTCGTCCAGATCTTCACCAAGGACCCGCAGTTCTGGGACACGCTGACCTTCAGCGCCAAGTGGGTCCTCGTCGAGGTCGGACTCCAGCTGCTGTTCGGCCTGGCGCTCGCGTTGATCGTCAACCAGACCTTCGTGGGCCGGGCGATGGGCCGTGCGCTCGTCTTCTCCCCGTGGGCCGTCTCCGGCGTGCTGACCTCCGCGATCTGGGTGCTGCTCTACAACTCCCAGACGGGCATCACCCGTTACCTCGCCGACATGGGCATCGGCTCCTACGGCACCAGCTGGCTGTCGGACACCTCCACCGTCTTCTCGGCGGCGATCGTCGCCGACCTGTGGCGCGGTGTCCCCTTCTTCGCGATCCTCATCCTCGCCGACCTCCAGTCCGTCTCGAAGGACCTGTACGAGGCCGCCGAGGTCGACGGGGCCAGCCGCTTCAAGCAGTTCTGGCACATCACGCTGCCGCACCTCAAGGACGCGATCATCCTGTCCACGCTGCTGCGCGCGGTGTGGGAGTTCAACAACGTGGACCTGCTCTACACGCTGACCGGCGGCGGCCCGGCCGGAGAGACCACGACTCTCCCGCTCTACATCGCCAACACCAGCGTCGACGCTCACAACTTCGGCTACGCGTCCGCCCTGACCACGGTCGCGTTCGTGATCCTGCTCTTCTGCTCGATGGTCTACCTGCGGCTGAGCAAGTTCGGAAGGGAGGCCAAGTGATCACCAAGGAGGCCACGCAAGTCGCGTCCGCTCCGGTGCGGGAGACTCCTGAACCGACCCGTCCGGTGAAGCACCGCCGTTCCTGGGACGAGGTCCCCCGCTGGCAGATCTACACGCCGCTGTCCATCTACCTCGTCTTCACGCTGATCCCCTTCTACTGGATCCTGCTCTTCGCACTGCGCCCGGCCGGCTCGACCTCGCTCGTGCCCTGGCCGATCACCTTCGACCACTTCGAGAAGGTGTGGACGGAGCGGTCGTTCGGCACGTACTTCGAGAACAGCGTGTACGTCGGTCTCGCCACCCTGGTGATGACGACGCTCGTCGCCCTGGCCGGCGGCTACGCCCTCGCCCGGTTCGACTTCAAGGTCAAGAACGCGTTCATGCTGGCTCTGCTGTGCTCCCAGTTCGTGCCGGGCGCGCTGCTCCTGGTGCCGCTGTTCGAGATCTTCGCCGAGCTGAAGATGATCAACTCGCTGGGCAGTGTCATCATCGCCGAGACGGTGTTCCAGCTGCCGCTGTCGATGATCCTGATCAGCAACTTCATCAAGAACGTGCCGTACTCCCTGGAGGAGGCGGCCTGGGTCGACGGCTGCAACCGCCTGACGGCCTTCAGGATCGTCGTCCTGCCTCTCCTGCGGCCCGGTCTGATCGCCGTCGGCTCCTTCGCCTTCGTGCACTCCTGGAACCACTTCCTCTTCGCCCTGATGTTCCTCAACAACCAGGACAAGCAGACGATCCCGGTCGGCCTCAACACCCTGATGAGCGCGGACAGCGTCGACCTCGGCGCACTCGCCGCCGGCGGCATCATCGCGGCGGTTCCCGTGGTGATCGTGTTCGCCTTCATCCAGAAGTGGCTGATCACGGGCTTCAGCGCTGGGGCGGTGAAGGGATGAGACTCCGTCGGACGAGTGAGGGAGGAGCGATGACTGGCGACCCGCGGTTCGCCGGCGTCCCGAAGGGGCGCGGGGAACTGCGCGCTCAGCCACGACGGCGCCGCGGTGGACCGGTGACGTCCGGTGACACTTCCTGCAAAGTGCCCAGTCGTGCGGGGGTGGCTGCTGAGCGGGGTCGGTCGTGTTTCGGCTGCGCCCCGAGGGGCGCGGGGAACTGCGCGCTCAGCCACGACGGCGCCGCGGCGAATCTACGACATCTCGCGGCACTTCCCTCGGAGCACCCGGTGGTGAACATATGAGGATCCGTCAGATCACCGTCCTGGCAGCCATGTTGGCGCTGCTCAGTCTCCCCGCCCACGCCGAGTCCCGGGACATCAGCCGTGACACCCTGCCCGCGAACGACGGCTGGGCCGCCGAGGGTGAAGGCACCACTGGAGGCTCCGCCGCCGACGCGGACCACGTCTACACCGTCACCAGCCGCGCCGAGCTGGTCCGGGCCCTCGACGGCGGCAGCGCCACCCCGAAGATCATCAGGATCGCCGGGACCGTCGACGCCAACACCGACGAGGACGGCGACCACCTGGACTGCGCCGACTACGCCACCGACGGCTACTCCCTGAAGAAGTACCTGGCAGCCTACGACCCCCGCACCTGGGGCTCCGTCAAGCCCAGCGGCCCGCAGGAGGAGGCCCGCCAGGCCTCCGCCAAGAAGCAGGCCGAGCGGGTCGAACTGCCCGTCGGGTCCAACACCACGATCGTCGGGCTCAAGGGAGCCGTCCTGAAGGGCGCGAGCCTCCAGGTCAGGAACGCCACCAACGTCATCATCCGCAACCTCGACAGCCGCGACGCCTACGACTGCTTCCCCGTCTGGCAGCCCAACACCGGCGGCCTCGGCGACTGGAAGACGGCGTATGACAACATCTGGCTGACCGGTGCCACCCATGTGTGGGTCGACCACGTGACCCTGAGCGACAAGGGCCACCCCGACTCCGCCGAGCCCACCTACTTCGCCCGCAACTACCTCCGCCACGACGGACTGCTGGACATCACCAACGCCTCCGACCTGGTCACCGTCTCCTGGAGCCGGTTCGCCGACCACGACAAGGCGATGCTCATCGGCAGCAGCGACTCGGCCACCGGCGACCGCGGCAAGCTCCGGGTCACCCTGCACCACAACGAGTTCGAGTCCGTCGTACAGCGCGCGCCCCGCGTCCGCTTCGGACAGGTGCACGTCTACAACAACCGGTACGTCGTACCGGACGACGATTACCGCTACTCCCTCGGCGTCTCCACCGAGTCCGGCGTCTACGCCGAGAACAACGCCTTCCACACCCCCGGCCACATCGAGGTCGCCGACCTGGTCAAGAGCTGGAACGGCAGCGCGCTCCACCAGACCGGCACCCTCTTCGACGGCTATCCGGTGGATCTCCTCGCCATCTACAACGCCTACAACTCGGGCAGCGAGCGTGATCTCACGGCGGACGTCGGCTGGACGCCTACCCTGCACACAAAGATCGACAGCGCCGAGGCGGCCGACCGAGAGGTGGCGCGCGGCGCGGGCGCAGGGAGGATCCCATGAGCACCGTAGACATCGTCCTGGCGGGCGCGCGCGGCCACGGCCGCTGGCACCTGGAGAACATCCGCCGGCTGCAGGACAAAGGGATCGTACGACTGGCGGGGATCTGCGAGCTGACCCCGCTGACCGCGGACGAGCTCCCCGAGGGCCTCGCCAGGCCCGAAGGCATGCCCGAGCAGTCCGCCGACTTCGGCGCGCTCCTCGATTCCACGGGCGCCCGGATCGCGGTGATCTGCACACCGATCCCGACCCACACGGACCTGGCGCTCACGGCGGCCTCGCGAGGGGTGCACATCCTCCTTGAGAAGCCCCCCGCCCCCTCCTATGCCGAGTTCCGCCGCATGGCCGACGGCGTCGCCGCGGCCGGGGTCGCCTGCCAGGTCGGCTTCCAGTCGCTGGGCTCGCACGCCGTGCCCGCGATCCGCGAGCTGGTCGAGGAGGGCGCGATCGGTGACCTGATCGGGATCGGCGGGGCCGGCGCCTGGGCCCGCGCCGAGTCCTACTACCGGCGTGCGCCCTGGGCGGGCAAGCGGCGGATGAACGGTGTCGACGTCATCGACGGCGTCCTGACCAACCCCCTCGCGCACGCCGTCGCCACCGCCCTCGCCCTCGGCGACGCGAGCCGCGCCGAGGACGTCACCCGCATCGAGACCGAGCTGCTGCGCGCCAACGACATCGAGTCCGACGACACCTCCTGCGTCCGCGTCACCACCGCGACCGGCCTCACGGTCACCGTCGCCGCGACCCTGTGCGCCGAGGACCCCGACGAGCCGTACATCGTCGTGCACGGCGACCGCGGCCGGATCACCTACTGGTACAAGCAGGACCGCGTGCTGCTCCAGCGGGCCGACCACGGTCCGGAGGAGTACCAGTACGGCAGCACCGACCTGCTGGAGAACCTGGTCGACCACCTCACCGACGGCGCCGACCTCCTGGTCGTCCCGGACCTGACCGGCGCCTTCATGAAGGTCGTTGAAGCGATTCGACTGGCCCCCGACCCGGCTCCGCTCCCGGACACGGCCTGGCATCTGCTCCGCGACGAGGAGCGCCGGGTCGTCCCCGGCATCGACGGACTCGTCGCGGCCGCCGCCGACTCTCTCGCCCTCTACTCCGAGCTGGGTGCCGGCTGGAGCAACCCCCACGAGGTGAGCACATGACGACTCCCGACTCCCCGGTCCTGCGTGTCGCGGGCCGCCCGGTCGGCCGCTATGTCACCCGGCCCGAGCTGCCCGCCCGGCTCTCGCCACGCCCCTATCTGCACCCCGTCACCACCCTGGCCGGCACGGCGGTCACCGAACTGAGCCCCGCCGACCACATCCACCACCTCGGCGTCGGTGTCGCCGTTCCCGACGTCGAGGGGCACAACTTCTGGGGCGGGCGCACCTACGTCCGCGACCAGGGCCCGACCGAACTCGACAATCACGGCGCCCAGCGCCACAACTCCTTCCAACTCCGCGACCCCGACGGCTTCGTGGAGGAGCTGCGCTGGGTCGCCTCCGGAACCGAGCTGCTGCGTGAGCGCCGTACCGTCGCGGCCACCGAACTGACCGGCGCGGCCTGGGCGTTGGACTTCACCTTCTCGCTCACCAACGTCACCCAGGACGCCCTCTCGATCGGCAGCCCGGCCACCAACGGCCGCCCCGGCGCGGCCTACGGCGGCTTCTTCTGGCGGGCCCGGAAAGAACAGGACGCGCCGGACGTCTTCACCGCCGACCGCGAGGGCGAGGCCGCGATCCACGGCACCCGCGCCGACTGGGTCGCCCTCGTCGGCGCCACTTGGACGCTCGTCTTCGCCGGAGCCACCGACCAGACCCGCCGCGACCCGTGGTTCGTGCGCGCCGACGAGTACCCGGGCGTGGGCTCCTCGCTCGCCCACGACTCAAGGCTGCCGATCCCGCCCGGCGAGACCGTCGTACGGCGGATCGTCACCGTCGTCGCGGACGGCCGTCTGCCCAAGCTCGAAGTGGCGGCCCTGGTGCGGAAGGCGGTCAGCCAGTGACACACACTCACCCGGCCCTGGCAGGGACACAGACCCACCCGTCCCTGCCAGGGGCCCACACTCACCCGACCCCGAAAGCGACGTACACGAATCCGGTCCTGAACGCCGACTGGTCCGACCCGGACGTCGTCCGCGTCGGCGACGACTTCTACCTCACCGCCTCCAGCTTCGGCCGCGTCCCCGGCCTGCCGCTGCTGCACTCCCGCGACCTGGTCAACTGGACGCTCATCGGCCACGCCCTCGAACGCCTGGAACCGGCCGGGGAGTTCACCAGACCCCGGCACGACTGCGGGGTCTGGGCGCCTTCCCTGCGCCATCACGACGAACGCTTCTGGATCTTCTGGGGCGACCCCGACCAGGGCATCTTCCAGATCAACGCCCCTGAGATCAGGGGCCCTTGGACCCGCCCGCACCTCCTCAAGTCGGGCAAGGGAATGATCGACCCCTGTCCCCTGTGGGACGAGGAGACCGGCGAGGCCTACCTCGTGCACGCCTGGGCCAAGTCCCGCTCCGGCGTCAAGAACCGCCTCACCGGCCACCGTATGGACCCCGACGGGCGCGGGCTCCTCGACGAGGGCAAGCTGATCGTCGACGGCGACCGGATACCGGGCTGGTTCACCCTCGAAGGCCCCAAGCTCTACCGGCACGACGGCTGGTTCTGGATCTTCGCCCCCGCGGGGGGAGTCGAGACCGGCTGGCAGGGCGCCTTGCGCTCGCGCGGGTTCTTCGGCCCGTACGAGGAGAAGGTCGTCCTGGAGCAGAAGGACACCGACGTCAACGGCCCCCACCAGGGCGGCTGGGTGCGCACCCCATCCGGCGAGGACTGGTTCCTGCACTTCCAGCAGAAGGGCGCTTACGGCAGGGTCGTCCACCTCCAGCCGATGAGCTGGGACGACGACGGCTGGCCGGTGCTCGGCGACACGGGCGCCCCCGTCGCCGTACACGCGAAGCCCGCTCTGCCGCCGCAGCCGGACGCGGCACCCGCCACCGACGACGACTTCCCCGGCGGACGCTTCGGCCGTCAGTGGCAGTGGACCGCCAACCCGCAGCACGGCTGGGCCACCCACCACTCCGGCGACGGCCTCCGGCTCACCTGCGTCCGCTCGGCCGACGCGCACGACCTGCGCAAACTGCCGAACGTGCTCACCCAGCGGCTGCCCGGCACGCCATCGGCAGTCGAGGTGGAGCTTCAACTGCACAGCGAGGAACCGGGGGCCCGCGCCGGGCTCGCCGTCCTGGGTGACGCCTTCAGCTGGATCGGGCTCCAGCGCGGCGCCGACGGGAATATCCACCTCGTGCACCGGTTCGCCGAGGGGGTCGCGGAGCGGGAACGGGACGCCGACCATCCGCACCCCGTGCCCGAAGCGGACGGCGGACGGGCACGGCTGCGGATCGAGATCGGCGCGGGCGCGCGGTGCCGGTTCTTCTACGACCTCGGCGAGGGCCCGCGCCCCTCAGGACCCGTCTTCGCCGCCACCCCCTGGCGCTGGGTCGGCGCACTGCTCGGCCTGTTCGCCCTCGCGCCCGTCGGAGGAGGACACGCCGGCGCGGCAACCTTCTCGCACTTCAGGATCGACCACCTGTAACGCACCGAACCCGTAAGCCTGTTGGGAGCCGCAATGACGCAGCACCTTCATAGCAAGCGCTTGCAGAAGCCGGGATACGGCAGAGTCGTGGCCGCCGTGCTCGGCCTCGTGGCCGCATTGGGCCTCGGGGCGGCCGGAGAGGCGAAGGCCTCCGTGGCGCCGGTCTCCGGGGCGGCGGCCTCCGTGGACCGCTTCGACGACCGGCCGCACGGCTACGCCTCCCTTGCCGGCGGCACCACCGGAGGGGCCGGCGGCAAGGTCGTCACCGTCACCGACCAGGCCTCGCTGGCCGCTTATGCGGCCGCCGAGGAGCCGTACGTCATCCGGGTCTCGGGGGCGATAGCCGTCGAGCCGTTCGGCTCGGACATCGTGGTCGGCTCGAACAAGACGATCATCGGTGTCGGCGACACCGGCGAGATCGTCCACGGCGAGCTGCATCTCAACCCCGGTACGCACAACGTGATCATCCGCAATCTGACGATCCGGGACTCGTACGTCGAGGGGGACTGGGACGGCAAGACGACCGACTTCGACGCCATCCAGATGGACACGGCCGACCACGTGTGGATCGACCACAACACCTTCACGCACATGGGCGACGGGCTGCTCGACATCCGCAAGGACAGCCGGTACATCACCGTCTCCTACAACCGGTTCACCAACCACAACAAGGCGTTCGGGATCGGCTGGACCACCAATGTCCTGACCGAGATGACGATCGACCACAACTGGTTCCACGGCACCAAGCAGCGCAACCCCTCGGCGGACAACCTCGCCTACGCCCACCTCTACAACAACTATCTGTCCTCGCAGGTCGCTGACGGCGATCCGGTGTGGACGTACGGGAACTGGGCGCGCGGCAAGACCAGGATGGTCATCGAGAACAGCTACTACGACGGTGTCCAGCATCCCTACCAGGCCGATGCCACCGCCGAGTTGGTGCAGCGCGGATCGATCCTGAAGAACACGACCGGGCGAACCGACGCGTGGGGTACGGCATTCGATCCCCATGAGTTCTACGACTACCGGCTGGACCCGGCCGCCGCCGTGCCCGCGCTGGTGTCCCGGTTCTCGGGGCCGCAGAAGCGGATCGGCGTGACCCTGCACGTCCCCGGTGACTACCCGACCGTGCAGGCCGCCGTGGACGCCGTGCCCGACGGGAACGCCGTGCCGGTGACGATCGCCGTCGCGCCGGGCACGTATCGCGCCAAGGTCTTCATCCCCGCGACCAAGCCGAACATCGTGCTGCAGGGGACCGGACACGACCGGTCCGACACCGTCATCGTCTTCGACACGCCTGCCGAGTACGGCGGTTCGACGGGCAGCGCGACGGTCCGGATCGCCGCGAACGACGTCACCGCCCGCCACCTCACCTTCAGCAACGACTTCGACGAGGCCGCGGTCGAGCTGAACGGCGAACAGGCCCTGGCCATGAAGACGACCGGCGACCGGATCGTCTTCGAGGACACCGCCTTCCTGGGCAACCAGGACACCCTGATGACCGACAGCCCCAAGCTGGACGTGATCAGCCGGGTCTACATCCGCGACTCGTACATCGAGGGCGACGTCGACTTCCTCTACGGCCGGGCCACCACCGTCGTCGAGCGGTCCGTGATCCGGCTGCTGAGCCGGGGTTCCACCACCAACAACGGCTATATGACGGCCGCTTCGACCTGGACGGGAAACCCCCACGGCTTTCTGATCACCCGGTCGAAGGTGGTGAGCGACGCGCCGGGCCAGTCCTTCCACCTGGGTCGGCCGTGGCACCCCGGTGGTGAACCCGCCGCCGTGGCCCAGGTGTTGATCCGGGACACCGAGCTGCCGACCGCGGTGAAGTCCTCGCCGTGGACCGACATGAGCGGCTTCTCGTGGAAGGACGCCCGGTTCGCCGAGTACCGCAACTCCGGTCCCGGCGCGGCCCCGAGCGCGGACCGGCCGCAGCTGAGCGCCGCCGACGCGAGGTCGTACACCGTCGCGAACTACCTCAAGGGCACGGACGGTTGGGCACCGAGCGCCCACCACTGACTTCCCCCCACAACTTCATTTCTCCGCTGGAATCAGAAGAAGAAGAGAGCCGACCAATGAAGATCAGCATCCGCAGAAGCAGGCGCGTTGCCATAGCCGTCGCCCTCGGGTCCGTCCTGGCGCTGACCGCCACCGCCTGCGGTGACGACGGCAGCGGGGCCGGTGGTGACAAGGGCGACGAGGGCAGTGGCAAGGGCAAGATCGTCTTCTGGGACAACAACGGCGGTGTGCGCACCGACGTCTGGAAGGAGATCATCGCCGACTTCCAGAAGGCCAATCCCGACATCAAGGTCGAGTACGTCGGCATCGCGTCCACCGAGTACCAGTCCAAGGTCGACACCGCCATCCAGGGCGGCGGCCTGCCCGACGTCGGCGGGGTCGGCGCGGCCATGCTCGCCGGGTTCTCCGCGCAGCAGGCGCTGGAGCCGCTGGACGACCGGCTCGCGGGGTCCTCCCTGAACGGCAAGCTCAACGAGAACATGGTCGACTCGCTGAAGGCGGCCGGGGGCGGGGACGGGACCCTGTACTCGATCCCGACCTCCGCCAACAACGGTGTGCTCTACTACCGGACCGACCTGTTCAAGCAGGCCGGCCTCGACGAGCCGACGACCTGGGACAAGTTCTACGAGGCCGCGGCCAAGCTCACCGACTCCAAGAAGAACGAGTTCGGCTACACCATCCGCGGTGGGGCCGGTTCCATCGCCCAGGCCCTGGACGCCGCGTACGGACAGAGCGGGATCACCTCCTTCTGGGACGGCGACAAGACCACCCTCAACGACCCGAAGAACGTGGCGGCGCTGGAGAAGTACGCGGCGCTGTACAAGAAGGACACTCCGGCGGCCGACCTCAACAACGACTTCACCAAGATGGTCGCGCAGTGGGACTCCGGCACGATCGGGATGCTGAACCACAACCTGGGGTCGTACCAGGACCATGTGAAGGCGCTCGGGGCCGACAAGTTCCGGGGCATTCCGCAGCCGATCGGCGCGGACGGCAAGCGGGTCCAGGTGTCCAACCCCGTTGACGGGCTCGGGGTGTTCAAGAGCTCGAAGAACAAGGACGCCGCGTGGAAGTTCATCGAGTTCGCGACCTCGCACGCGGAGAACTCGAAGTTCAACGAGTCGGCGGGGCAGGTGCCGTCCAACAACGACGCCGCCAAGGACTCGTGGATCGCGGAGGCGGAGCCCACGAAGCTGGCCGCCGCCGCGTTGACCGACGGGTCCACGAGCATTGTTCAGCTGCCGTACTACCTGCCCGACTGGAACACCATTTCCAAGGCGGACAACGAGCCGAACTTCCAGAAGGTGCTGCTCGGGGACATGAGTGCGAAGGACTTCCTGGACACCATGGCCGATCAGCTGAACAAGGCCCAGGCCGAATGGAAGGAACAGAACGGCTAGGAGGGTGGGTGGTTTCGCCGTGCGGCCGGCTGCGGGTCTCGTCGTGGCTGGTCGCGCAGTTCCCCGCGCCCCTGAAAACAGAAAGGTGCACCGGAGATGCCTCTTACCCGTAGACAAGTCACCGTGGCGGCTCTTGCCGCCGTGCCCGTTGCCTTCAGTGCGACCGGTACTGCTCAAGCCGCTCCTCGAAGAACACGCACCCTCTACATCGCCGGTGATTCCACCGCCGCCCAGAAGTATTCCGACGCCGCCCCCGAGACCGGGTGGGGCATGGCGCTCCCCTTCTTTTTGCACAAGGGCCGGCCTGTCGCCAATCACGCCGTGAACGGGCGGAGTTCCAAGAGCTTCGTCGACGAGGGGCGGCTTGACGCGATCCTCGCCCTCATCCAGCCCGGCGACCTTCTTCTCATCCAGTTCGCGCACAACGACGAGAAGACCGCCGATCCGACCCGCTACACCGAGCCCTGGACGACGTACCAGGACTATCTCCGGCTGTACATCGACGGCGCCCGCGCCAAGGGTGCCCGGCCGGTGCTCGCCACGCCCGTCGAGCGGCGGAAGTTCGATGCGAGCGGCAATGCCGTGCCGACCCACGGGGAGTACCCCGCCGCGATGCGGGCGCTCGCCGAGGAAGAGGGCGTGGCGCTGCTCGACATCCAGGCGCTGTCGCTCGCCCTGTGGCAGAAGCTCGGGGTCGAGGAGACCAAGACGTACTTCAACTGGACCGACACCGAGCAGGACAACACGCACTTCAACCCGCCGGGTGCGATCGCCGTGGCCCGGCTCGTCGCCGGTGAGCTGGCGCACCGGCGGGTGCTGGCGCCCCGGGAGGTGTGCCGGCTCGACGCCGAGATCCCGGAGTCGTGGATCACCTGGCCGCCGCCGGCCACCGTCTGACCCTTCCCGTTCCTCGAACTTTTCCGAAAAGAGAGCCGCACAGTGAACACACGGATATGGCATGAGCATGTCATGACAAAGAGTCTGGCCGTGGCCGGCTGCACCGCCCTCGTTCTCGCGGTCACCGGCACCACCGCCCAGGCCGAGGGACACGACGTCGCCCGTGAGGCCCTCGCCGCGAACGACGGCTGGGGCTCCTACGGCACCGGCACCACCGGAGGCGCGGCGGCCGACGCCGACCACGTCTACACCGTCACCGACTGGGCCGGGTTCAAGGCCGCCCTCGCGGCCGGTGGCAGCGCACCGAAGATCATCAAGGTGAAGGGGACCATCGACGCCGTCTCCGAGGGCTGCGACTCCCTCGCCGCACCCGGCTACGACTTCGACGCCTACCTGGCCAAGTACTCGCCCGAGTCCTGGGGCCTCGACACCGACCTGAGCGCCGAGCCCGACGACAGCCCCGAGGGACTGCGCCGCGCCTCCGCCGCCAACCAGGATCAGACCATCAAGGCGAACATCCCCGCCAACACCACGATCATCGGCATCGGCGAGAACGCCGGGTTCAAGGGCGCCAGCTTCCAGATCAAGGCCGTCGACAACGTCATCGTCCGCAACCTCACCTTCGAGAGCCCCATCGACTGCTTCCCGCAGTGGGACCCGACCGACGGCGACACCGGCAACTGGAACTCCGAGTACGACACCGCGGTCGTCTACGGCTCCACCCATGTCTGGCTGGACCACAACACCTTCACCGACGGCTCCCACCCCGACAGTGCCGCCCCCACCTACTTCGGCATGCTCTACCAGCAGCACGACGGTGAGCTGGACGTCGTCCGCGGCGCGAACTACGTCACCGCCTCCTGGAACGTCTTCACCGAGCACGACAAGACGATCCTGATCGGCAACAGCGACAGCGAGTCCACGGCGGTGGGGGACCGGGGCAAGCTCAAGGTCACCTTCCACCACAACGAGTTCTCCGACCTCGTCGAGCGCGCACCCCGCGTCCGCTTCGGACAGGTCGACTCCTACAACAACCACTTCGTGGCGAACGACGACTTCGCCTACAGCTTCGGCATCGGCAAGGAGTCCCAACTGGTCGCCGAGCACAACGCGTTCACGCTGCCGGACGGCGTCAGCGCGGGCAACGTGCTCAAGCGGTGGAACGTCTCCCCGCTCACCGCCGACGACAACTACGTCAACGGCACGCTCACCGACCTGATCGCGGTCCACAACGCCGAGATTCCCGCCGAGACCCTGGAGTCCGGCGCGGGCTGGACGCCCACCCTGCGCACGAAGATCGACCCGGCGAAGAAGGTGCCGGGGATCGTCGACCGCGGCGCGGGCGCCGGCCGAATCTGCTGACCCGCCCCACCCCCTGACCGGCCGGGGCGGAATCCAGCGGCCGCCCCGGCCACCTTCCACCACCCCCCACGCGAGGCACCCCACCACTGAGCCGCATGCCAAGGAGCACCCGCATGTCCTCGCACCACGCCCAACTCCCCCTGTCCAGAAGGGGGTTCCTGATCACGAGCGGCGGAGCCGCGGCCGCGCTCGCTCTCACGTCGAGCCCCGCGAAGGCCGCCCCGGCCGGCGGCAGGCGTCCGTTCGGGCGGTTCGGATCACCGTCCGCCCGGCTCACCCCGCAGACCCTCTACGTCGACCCGGGGGGCCGCGGTGACCACACCACCGTCAAGGACGCCGTCACCGCCGCCACCGGCAGCGGCTGGACGCTCGTCCTCGCGCCCGGCACCTACCGGGAGACGGTCGCCGTCGACGTCACCCGCACCGAGGCCACCTGGATCGGCGCCTCCGAGGACCCCGCGGACGTCGTGATCGTCTACGACAACGCGGCCGGCACCGCCAAGCCCGGCGGCGGCACCTACGGCACCACCGGGTCGGCCACCACCACCGTGCAGGCCGACGGCTTCACCGCCCGCTGGATCACCTTCGCCAACGACTGGCTGCGCGCCGACCACCCCGAGATCACCGGCACCCAGGCCGTGGCCATCAAGGTCCAGGGCGACCGCTCCGCCTTCCACCACTGCCGCTTCCTCGGCCACCAGGACACCCTGTACGCCGACTCGATCGCCCTGACCTCCTTCGCCCGCCAGTACTTCGCGCACTGCTACGCCGAGGGCGACGTCGACTTCGTCTTCGGCCGGGCCACCGCCGTCTACGAGAACTGCCACTTCCGCACCCTGAACCGGACCGACCTGGCGGCGGCGCCCTACGGCTTCGTGTTCGCGCCCTCGACGGCGGGCGCCAACCCGCGCGGATACCTGGTCAGCAGAAGCCGCGTCAGCAGCGAAGCCCCGGACACCTTCTACAAGTTGGCCCGTCCGTGGGTGCCGAGCTCCGACACGACGGCGAAGCCGAGTCTCACCGTCCGCGACACCTGGCTCGGCTCCGGCATCGACGCGGTCGCCCCCTACACCAACATGTCGGACGCCTTCCCCTGGCAGAGCCAGCGCTTCGCCGAGTACCGCAACACCGGCCCCGGCGCGAAGGTCACGGTCCCCGAGAACCGGCCCCAACTCACCCGCGAGCAGGCCGAGTCGGCGACCCGGGAGGACTACCTCGGCGACTGGCATCCCTGGAAGGAGACGTGCTGATGCGCAGACGAACTCTTCTCGCGGCCGGTTTCGGACTCGCCGTGGCCGGAGCGTCCCCCGCCTCCGCGACCAAAGGCCACCGCGTCCTCCACGTCCGCCCCGGCGACTCCGTCCAGGCCGCCGTCGACGCGGTCACCGGCCCCGGCTGGACGATCGTCGTGCACCCGGGGACCTATCGCGAGGTCGTCGACATCCCCGCCGACAAGGCGGAGTTGACCGTACGCGGCGCTACCAGCGACCCCCGTGACGTGGTCATCGTGTACGACAACGCCAACGGCACCCAGAAGCCCGACGGTTCGGGCACCTACGGCACCGCGGGCTCCGCCACCTTCACCTCCGCGGCCCCCGGCCTGACCGTCCGCGACCTCACCCTCGCCAACGACTGGCTGCGCGCCGACCACCCCGACATCACCGGCACCCAGGCGGTCGCCGCCTACACCTACGGCGACCGCACCCACTTCGAGAACGTCCGCCTCCTGGCGCACCAGGACACGCTCTTCGTCGAGACGACCGCGCTCACCTCCTTCGACCGGCAGTACTTCCACCGCTGCCACATCGAGGGCGACGTCGACTTCGTCTTCGGCCGGGCCACCGCCGTCTTCGAGGAGTGCCACTTCCACACCCTCCAGCGGGACGTGACCTTCACCCCCAAGGGCATGGTCTTCGCCCCCTCCACCGCCCGCGCCAACCCGTACGGCATCCTCGCCGTCCGCTCCCGCATCACCTCGGGCGCGGAGGACGGGGCGTACAAGCTGGCACGGCCCTGGGTGCCGACGTACGAGACGACCGCCTGGCCGTCCCTCGTCGTCCGGGACACCTGGATCGGGCCGGGGACCGACCCGGTGGCGCCGTACACCGACATGCGGGAGCAGTACCCCTGGCAGACGATGCGCTTCAGGGAATACGGCAACTCCGGTCCGGGCGCGGTGGTCCCGGTGCCGGAGAACCGGCCTCAACTCACCTCGGCGGAAGCCAAGTTGCACACCAAGCGCACCTACCTCGGCGACTGGCGGCCCCGTGCGTAGGGCGGCCGCCGCCCTCCTCGCCGGCGCGTGTCTGCTCGGGGCCGCGCCGCAGGCCTCCATAACGGATCGAGGTCCTGTGGGCTGGGCCTCCATGGGCACAGGAACCACCGGCGGGGCGGGCGGCACCACCTGGACCGTGCACACCCGCGCCGAGCTCAAGGAAGCCCTCGCGGGCGCCGGCGACCCCACCGCACCCAAGGTGATCCGCGTCGTCGGCGACATCAACGGCCATGAGTCGGACGACGGTTCACTGCTCGGCGAGCAGGACTACGCGCCCGGATACGACCTGGCCAAGTACATGTCCTGCTTCGGCGAGGACGGCACCACCTGGTCCGACACCCGCCACGACTACTGCAGGCAGCAGCGACAGCTCCGCCAGACCGGCTCCAACAAGGAGAAGGCGCAGATCCAGCTGACCGTGCCGAGCAACACGACACTCGTCGGCGTCGGCGGGGACGCCCGGCTCCTCGGCGTCTTCCTGACGGTCAACACGGGCACCAACATCGTCGTACGGAACCTTCGACTCGAAGCCCCCGTCGACCACTTCACCAGCTGGTCGCCCGACGACGGCACCCAGGGCAACTGGAACGCCCGCTTCGACGCCATGACCGTCATCACCGGCAAGAACATCTGGGTCGACCACTGCACCTTCACCGACGGCCGTTTCCCGGACCGCGAGGCCCCCGTCGGCTTCCACGCCGAGCACGTCCAACGGCACGACGGGCTCCTGGACATCGAGGACGGCTCCGACTTCGTCACCGTCTCCGACAGCCGGTTCACCGGCCACGACAAGGCGCTGCTCATCGGGTCGGGCGACGGACGCGGCGACCGCGACCGCGGGCACCTCAAGGTGACCTTCCTGCGCAACCTCTTCACCGACATCGTGCAGCGCGGACCCCGTGTCCGCTTCGGACAGGTGCACGTCGTCAACAACGTGTACGTGTCCCGGGGCCGCGCTCCCCTCTACGCCCTGGGCGTCGGCGTCGAGTCGGCCCTCTACTCCGAGCGCAACGTGTTCCGGTACGAGGCGAGCCTCGCCGTCTACGGAGGCGAGCACTTCCACGACACCGGCTCCTGGACCAACGGCCGCCCGGCCCGCCTGAACACGGTGGCCGCCGGACTCGGACTGACCGACGACGTGGGCTGGGACCCGGCCGACGTCTATGACTACCGGCCGCTCACCTCCGCCGCGGCGGTCGAGCACCACGTCCTGACGCACGTCGGCACCGGGAGGCAGTATGAGCGGCCATGACGCCTTCGGGCGGCGGGCATTCGTGGTGGGCGCCGGAGCGGCCGTGCTCGCCGGGGGAGCGGTGAGCCCCGCGGAGGCCGGGGTCGTGGACGGCCCGCTGCCCGACTTCTACCCGGCGCTCAAGAACCGGCTGAACTTCCCCCTGGCCTGGGGGACTTCACCGGTCCGCGACTTCAGGACCTGGCGGCGCACGGCCCGCGCCAAGGTCGAGGAACACCTCCTCGTCGACCGCGAGAACGGCACACCGTACGGCGCCGAATTCCTCGCAGGTCCCCAAGTCAACGGCTACACACGGGAGTTGGTCACCCTCTCCCTCACCCGCCACGAGCGCGTCCGGGCCGCCCTGCTGACCCCGCAGGGGCCCGGACCGTTCCCCGCCGTGCTGCTGCTCCACGACCATGGGGCGAAGTTCGACATCGGCAAGGAGAAGCTGGTCCGGCCCTGGTACGACGACACCCGGCTCGCCTCCGCGCAGGCATGGGCCGACAAGTACTTCAGCGGCCGGTTCGTCGGCGACGAGCTCGCCCGGCGTGGCTATGTCGTCCTGTGCGCGGACGCGCTCGGCTGGGGCGACCGCGGGCCGATCGCCTACGACCAACAGCAGGCCCTGGCAAGCAACTTCTACAACCTGGGCTCCTCGCTCGCCGGGCTCATGGCCCGCGAGGACGCCCGTGCCGCCGACTTCCTCGCCGGTCTCGACCGGGTGGACGCCCGCCGGGTCGTGGCCGTCGGGTTCTCCATGGGCGCCTACCGTGCCTGGCAGACCGCCGCGTTGACCGACCGCGTCGCGGCCACGGCGTCCGTCTGCTGGATGACCGGCGTCAAGGAAATGATGGTGCCCGGCAACAACACCCTGCGCGGGCAGTCGTCGTACTACATGCTCCACCCCGGGCTTCCCCGGTTCCTCGACTTCCCCGACGTGGCGAGCATCGCCGCACCCAGGCCGATGCTCTTCTTCAACGGCGGGCTCGACCCGCTGTTCCCCGCCGACGGCGTACAGGTCGCGTACGACAAGCTGCGCGCCGTCTGGCACTCCCGTCACGTCGAGGAGCGGTTGCACCTGAAGACCTGGCCCGACCTCGGCCATGTCTTCGTCGACCGGATGCAGGACGAGGTCTTCAGCTGGCTCGACACCGTCCTGTGAACCATCCGTCCTGTGGAACATCCCCCCACCCGCACACGAAGGGACCCGCACTCCATGTCTCGTCGTACCGCCCTCATCGCCACGGCAGCTCTCGCCCTCGGCTCAGGTCTCGCCGTACTCCCCACCCAGGCCCAGGCCGCGACGGTGGTCGTCAGCAACTCCACCGACCTGTCCAACGCCATCAAGAACGCCACCGCCGGCACCGTCATCCAGGTCCGCGGCGGCACCTACTACCCGACGGCCACCCTCCAGTCCACGGCCAACGGCACCTCCTCCGCGCCGATCACGCTCACCGCGTACGGCTCGGAGACCGTGAAGATCGACGGGTCCTCGCTGCCCGACGGCGACTGGATCTTCAAGCTGACCGTCGACTACTGGAACGTCTCCAACATGACCTTCCAGAACTCCCCGGACAGCGCGGTCGTCTGCCAGTCCTGCACCGGCACGGTCTGGAACAACATCAAGACCATCAACGGCGGTGACTCCGGCTTCACGCTCACCGGCGACGGCACCGTGAACAACACCGTGAAGAACATCGACAGTTACGGCAACTACGACGCCGTGAACCACGGCGAGAACGCCGACGGTGTCGCCGTGAAGTTCGGCTCCGGCACCGGCAACCTGATCACCGGGGCCCGCCTCTACAACAACTCGGACGACGGGATCGACTTCTGGTCGTTCTCCTCGCCGGTCACCATCGAGCACACCTGGTCGATGGGCAACGGCGTCAACCGCTGGTCCGACTCGGCCTTCGCGGGCGACGGCAACGGCTACAAGCTGGGCGGCGACGGCGAGGTCGTCGCACACGTCGTCAACAACTCCGCCGCCTGGGGCAACGCCGGCAACGGCTTCACCGAGAACTCCAACACCGGCGCGATCGTCATCAATCGCACCACCGCCTACGCCAACAGCAAGTGGGGCTACTACTTCGCCACCAGCTCCGCCAAGCTCGGCAAGAACCTCGCGGTGAGCAACGGCAGCGGCTCGGTGAGCAAGGGCTCGTCGGTCACCTCGGCCGGCAACAACTGGGACAGCGGGATCAGCACCCCCGCCTTCAAGTCGACGGACGCCTCGACGACGTACAACGCCCGCAGCTCCAGCGGCACCCTGCCCGCCACCACGTTCCTGACGACGGGCAGCACCACCATCGGCGCGACCATGAACTGACCCGCCTGCCCCCATGCCGGGGCGCTTGACCCGCTTTTTACCGGGCGGGTCTCGCGCCCGACATGGTGACGCGCGTAGAACGTCTGTCATGCATAAGCCATTGCGTATCGCAGCCGTCACCGCGGCGTGTGCCGTCGCCGCCGGTGCCCTCTACGGCGCCGGGGCGGCCACCGCCGGCCAGTCCACGGCGAACTCCACGCACGAGCCCTACAACATCGGGCTCCTGGTCAAGGACATCGACACCTACTACGGCACCACGGCCGACGCGAACGGTGTCTACCAGGCGTCCGCCACCAGCCCCTACGCCAAGGACCTGGCCTCCCTCGACAAGGCCGCGAGGAAGTACATCGACCAGGCCGCCCGCAAGTCCCACCACAAGGGCGAGAAGCCCGCGGTCGTCTTCGACATCGACGACACGCTGCTGCTCAGCCTCGACTACGAGAAGCGCTACAACTACACGTACAACTCGGCCACTTGGGCGGCCTATGTCAACAAGGCCGACCGCCCGGCCGTCTTCGGCAGCCCCGAGCTCGTGCAGTACGCCGAGTCCAAGGGCGTCGAGGTCTTCTACAACTCCGGTCTGAGCGAGGCCCAGCGCTCCGCCGCGGTCGAGAACCTGAAGAAGATCGGCGCCGATGTGAACCTCGACGCCGACCACATGTTCCTCAAGAACACCGCCAACCCGCCGTCGTACCTGAGCGGTTGCGCGACCGCGGGCACCTGGACCTGCACCACCGTGCAGTACAAGTCCGGTACCCGGGGGCACATCGAGAAGGACCTCGGGTACGAGATCATCGCCAACTTCGGCGACCAGTACTCGGATCTCGACGGCGGCTACGCCGACAAGACGTACAAGCTGCCCAACCCGACGTACTTCGTCAGCTAGTTCAGCACCTGGTTACCGTTCAGCATTTTGTCCTGCGAGGAACCCCAGGGCTTCAGCCCTGGGGTTCCTCGCATCCGGAGTGTTACGAGTGGGAAACAGCACGTCAATCGATGAGTGGGCGATGAGAAGCAGCGAAAGTTCCGGCTGTTTTCGTTGAGGCGCGGCAACCTGATGCGGCCCCGGCGGCGACTGCAGGGCGTCCCCGTCACCAAGGAAAGGAACGCCCCGTGCGTCACAGCACCGGACGCCACCGCAGGACCCGTACGCTCTCCATCGCCGCGGCGGTCGCCGTCGCCGCGGGCGCGGCCGGCGTCCACCTCGGCCTCTCGGGCGGCGGCGCCGAAGCCGCGGCCTCGACGGTCACCGTCACCAGCACCGCTCAGCTGGAGTCGGCGGTGGCGGCCGCGACCGCCGGTACGACCATCCAGGTCCGCGCCGGTACGTACACCCCGTCCGCCACCCTCAAGTCCACGGCCGACGGCACGAGTTCGGCGCGGATCACGCTCCAGGCGTACGGCAGCGAGAAGGTCAAGATCGACGGGTCCAAGCTGCCCGCCGGGTCCTGGCTGGCCGGGATCTACGGCGACTACTGGACCGTCCAGAACCTCACCTTCCAGAACTCCCCGGCCCAGGGCTTCGTCGCCACCTCGTCGGTCGGCGGTGTCTTCAAGAACCTCGTCACCGCGAACAACGGGGACTCCGGGTTCACCCTGCGCGGCGACGGCACCAGCGGCAACCTCGTGCAGAACCTGGACAGTTACGGCAACTACGACCCGGCCGGGCACGGGCAGAACGCCGACGGGATCGCCGTGAAGTTCGGCTCCGGGACCGGCAACAGGATCACGGGCGCACGTCTGTACAACAACTCGGATGACGGGATCGACCTCTGGCAGTTCTCCTCGCCGGTCACCATCGAGCACAGCTGGGCCTTCGGCAACGGCAAGAACCGGTGGGGGGACAGCGCGTTCGAGGGCAACGGCAACGGGTTCAAGCTGGGCGGCGGGGGCGTCACGGTGGCGCATGTCGTCAACAACAACGCGGCCTGGGACAACACGCTGAACGGGTTCACCGAGAACTCCAACACCGGGGCGATCGCGCTGAACCGCAACACGGCGTACTCCAACGCCGAGGCCGGTTTCTACTTCGCCACGGGCAAGGCCCGGCTGGCCCGGAACCTGGCGGTGAGCAACAAGGGCGGTCTGTCCAAGCTGGGTTCGTCCACCGTGTCCGCGGCGAACAACTGGGACAGCGGTGTCGCCACGCCGGCCTTCAAGTCCGTGGACGCGACCACGGCGTACGGCGCGCGCACGTCGGACGGTTCGCTGCCCGCGACGACCTTCCTGACCACCGGCTCGACCACCATCGGCACGACGATGAACTGAGCGGAGAAGCGACGAAACGCCCCGCCTGTCGTCACAGGCGGGGCGTTCCTCGTGCCGGCCGAGGGGGGCTCTGACCGGCAACTGCTGGCCGAGGGGGGCTCAGGCCAGCAGGTCCACGCAGTCGAACGACGTGCCCGCGCTGAGGTAGGCACTGCCGCCCGAGCCGCTCACGATGTTGAGCTTCAGGACGTTGTACTGGGACGTGTCGGTCATCCAGGCACTACTAGGGACGTTGAAGGTGAACGAATGGTTGTTCCCCCGGTACGAACCCGTGGTGAGGGAGCGCGTGTCGGGTTGCGTGGGGGCCGTGGGGATGGCCGAAACCCAGTCGTTCACCGTCACCCGGGGACGGCCGTTGGCGAAGGCGTCCGTGACCCCGACCCGCAGCGTGTGCGCGGCCGCCGCCTGCGCCGCCGTCAGCTTGAAGTAGATCAGGATGCCGTCGTTGACGTCCTTCCACATGTACGCCGGGAAGGACGCCGCCTCGCTGCCGCTGCCGATCGTGACGTTGCCGGTCCACTTGGCCGCGCGGCCGTCGGAGGGGTGCGCGTACGTCATCAGCTCGGCGTTCTTGAACTCGCCGGGCGTGCCGTCCCAGTCGCCCAGCCGCCAGACGGTCTTCGCGGTGGACGGGTCACCGGTGATGCTCAAGGAGTGCAGCGTCGTCGCACCGCGAGCGGTCACCTTCACCGAGGCGGTGTGCACGGCGAGTTCGCCCTTGTGGACGGTCAGGGTGTACGTCCCCGGCAGCATCCCCTTGCAGGAGAACGCGCCCGTGCCCGCCGCGGCCTTCGCCCAGTACTGCGCGTCCGCGTTGGCGAAGCCCACGGTGTACGGGTACTTGGCGTCCATGCCCTTCAGGCCGACGCCCGCCACCTTGCCGCGGCCGGACGCGCCGACCCAGCCGGTGATGCCGAGGCCGTCCACCCAGCCCGTGTCGAGGCTGCCGTGGGAGAGCGAGGACGACGGAGCGCCGCCGTCGGTGAAGGAGAGGACGTACGGGCCTTGTAGGCCGAAACGTTCCGCCTCGGTCTGGGCCTCGTTGTAGTGCAGGATCTCGTAGAGTCCCGCGCCCTTGTCGTTCGAGTGTCGCAGCAGCGAGCGGTAGAAGGGGCCGCCGGAGGCCTTCTCGTGGTTGGAGCGCACCAGCCAGAGGCCGACCGAGCCGGTGGTGAAGCCGACATGGTCGTAGTCGATCGTCCGCTTGCCCGAGTAGTGCTTGGAGCGGGTCGTGCCGTCCGCGCGCTTCCACACGTCACCGGCCTCGATGATCTCGTCCGAGGTCTCGATCCAGCTGTCCGAGCCCGTGTTGGGGAACATTCCGGGCTTGAGGCGGACGATGTAGCGGGTCGCGGTGAAGGAGGCGTCCTTCTTGTCCGTCCAGAGGTAGACGTTGTTCTGGCCGCTGCGGGCCGCGTACCACTGGGTGATCGCGCCGTGCACGACCTTGATCAGGATGACCGACCCGGACTGCTCGACGGTGACCGTGGAGGCCCCGAGCCCCGACTCGACGTGCGAGTTCTTGCCGCCGTACCCCTGGTACTCCGTGCCCTTGTAGACCAGGGAGGTGAGGTCGCCGGTCGACTTGGAGACCTTGAAGATCAGGGAGCCTCCGGTGTTGACGACGTAGTTCTTGCCGTCGTCCGAGTAGCCGAAGGTCGCTGCCGAGGCGGTCGAGAGAAGACCGGTGCCTGCCGCGACGGCGGCACCGGTGGCGGCCACGCCGAGGGCGGAGGCGCTGAGCACCCGGCGGCGGGTGAGGGGTCTCTTGTGCGTGCTCAAGGGGGAGTGCTCCGTCATCAGGGGGGATCGTGCACCCAGTAAGTTGGCGCTGATGAGGAAAGGGTTGCCGCGCTGACGGAGTCTTTACGAATCGCCTGCGTCGGCGTCGTCGCCCTGCGCGGCGAAGCCGCCCTTCACGGTGAGCTCGTCGGACTTCGTGGTCGCCGTCGCCGTATAGCTGTCGTCCTTGGCGTCCCGGCCGCCGCGCTCGTGGTTGTACTGCCCGGCGAACACCCATTCGCCCGCCGCGACCGTACGGCCCTCCTTGAGCACCCAGGTGTAGACGAGGAAGCCGTCCTTCTCGGTGACCGTCAGCGTGAAGTCGTCCTCGGGCAGCGAACGCCAGGCGCCCGCGCTGGTGACGCCGCCGGTCTGCGCGATCTTCAACTCGACGGTGAGCGAGGTCAGTTGCTCGGAGGTCTTGAAGGTCAGATCGCTCTGGGCCCAGAACTCGTTGCTGTGCGGGTCGACCGAACCGTCCGACCACAGCGGGCCGTCCTCGGTGCCGGAGGCCTGCACCTCGGTGGAGGGGCTCGGTGTGCGCGAGGGCGTGCTGCTGGGCTTCTCGGTCTTCCGCGTGGGGGTGGGGCTCGGGGTCGGTTCGGCCGGCGGGGCGGGGGCGCGGCTCGTCGCGTCGGGCGACGGAGTGGGCGTCCCCGTGGAGGCGACCGACGTCTGCGCGGGCGTCTCGTCCTTCACCGCGGAGGCCACCGCGTAGCCTCCGAGGCCCAGCACACAGGCGACCGCGGCCGTCGCGCTCACCACCCGCACCCAGCCGTAGACCGGCGGCCGGGTCGCCCGGTGGTCGGGACGGGTCTGCTCACTCATGCCACGCTGGACCCGGGCCAGGATCCGCTCGCGGTTCGGCTCGTGCGCCTCGGCCGCGTCCTGCAGCCGGGCGCGCAGTTCGCCGTGCACGTCCCGCTGCATGGTCATCGGTCCCTTCCTCCGGCGTCACCGGTGCGCGCCATCGCGGCGTGCACCCTCAGCGGAGTGTTCTGAGTGCCGAGCAGTCGTTGCAGCTCGGCCATCCCCTTCGAGGTCTGGCTCTTAACCGTACCGACAGACACACCCAGGGCCAGCGCGGTGTCCTTCTCCGAGAGATCGAACGCGTGCCGCAGCACGACACACGCCCGTTTGCGGAACGGCAGCCTGCGCAGAGCTTCCCGGACGTCGACCACGCCCGCCACGTCCGGGTTCTCGACCTTCTCCTCGCGTTGGGACCAGAACAGGGCTACGCGCCGGCGCTCACGGACCGCGCTGCGGATACGGGTACGGGCCAGGTTGGCGACCACCCCGCGCGCGTACGCCGCCGGATGGTCGGCGGCGCGCACCCGGTCCCAGCGGTGCCACAGCGCCAGCAGCGCGTCCGCGGCCAGGTCGTCGGCGGCGTCCGGCTCGCCGGTCAACAGATGGGCGAGGCGGGACAGTTCGGCGTAGTGGCGCTCGAAGAAGGCATGGAACTCCACGGAGGCGGCGTCGTCGACGACTGTGCCCACGGGCTCCCTCTCCCTTGTGCGTCATGTGAATGACATGTGATCGTCCGGGGGTGACCGGGCGGAGATCCGGAAGCGTAGCAGTGATCGATTACGTGTTCTCGTACGGGTCTTCGAACGATGTGTGACGGGGCGACCCCCGAATCCGTAACACGGAGAAAACCTGAAGCGCGTTCAACACAGGAACAATCCAGCCAGCATCCGCACACCGATCATTCAGGCCACAAGGAGCAACGACCATGTCCGTCGACCAGTACTTCAGGATCTCCGAGCGGGGGTCCAGCTTCGCCCGGGAGATACGCGGCGGCTTCGCCACCTTCTTCACGATGGCCTACATCCTTGTCCTGAATCCGATCATCCTGGGCAGCGCCAAGGACAAGTTCGGACACCAGTTGGATGCCGTGCAGTTGACCACCGCGACGGCTCTGGTGGCCGCGGTGATGACCATCGTCATGGGCGTGGGCGGGAACCTGCCGCTGGCTCTCGCCGCCGGACTCGGGCTGAACGCCGTCGTGGCCTTCCAGATCGCCCCGCTGATGAGCTGGGACGACGCGATGGGCCTGGTGGTCCTCGAAGGCCTGCTGATCTGCGTACTGGTGATGACCGGTCTGCGGGAGGCCGTCATGCACGCCATCCCGCAACCGCTCAAGCAGGCGATCAGCGTCGGGATCGGGCTGTTCATCGCGTTCATCGGCTTCGTCGACGCCGGGTTCGTGAGCCGTATCCCGGACGCCGCGAACACCACCGTGCCGGTGCAGCTGGGCGGTACCGGTGCGCTCACCGGCTGGCCGATCCTCGTGTTCTGCCTCGGGGTCCTGCTGACGATCGGGCTGCTCGCCCGCAAGGTCAAGGGCGCGATCCTCATCAGCATCGTGACCATGACGATCCTCGCGATGGTCATCAACTCCATCGCCGACATCAAGTCCTGGGGCCTGACGACACCGGCGTGGCCCGACAAGGTCGTCGACACCCCTGACTTCGGGCTGATCGGTCACTTCAGCCTGTTCGGTTCCTTCAGCGCGCCGGGCGTCGGTGTGATCACCGTCGTCCTGCTGATCTTCACGCTGATCCTGTCCGACTTCTTCGACACCATGGGCACGGTCGTCGGCATCAGCGCGGAGGCCGGGCTGCTCGACGAGGAGGGGAAGGTGCCCAACCTCGGGCGGGTGCTGCTGATCGACGGAGCGGCGGCGGTCGCCGGTGGTGCCGCGTCGGCTTCCTCGGCGACGTCGTACATCGAGTCGGCGGCGGGTGTCGGTGAGGGCTCGCGCACCGGCTTCTCGAACCTGATCACCGGTGGACTGTTCGGCCTGGCACTGTTCCTGACCCCGCTGCTCACGATCGTTCCGCTCCAGGCCGCCGCGCCCGCCCTGGTCGCCGTCGGCTTCCTGATGATGACCCAGGTCAAGCACATCGACTGGGACAAGTACGACATCGCGATCCCGGCGTTCCTGACCATCGCCGTGATGCCGTTCACCTACTCGATCACGAACGGCATCGGGGCCGGTTTCCTGGCCTACGTCGTGATCAAGGTCGTGCTCGGCAAGGCGAAGGAGATCCACTGGCTGCTGTGGGGGACGTCGGCGTTGTTCCTGATCTACTTCGCGATCGACCCGATCGAGCAGATCCTCGGCGTCAAGTAACCACCGGGAACCGTCAGTTCTTGAGGGCCGCCTCCATCATGGCCTTGGCCACGGGGGCGGCCAACCCGTTGCCGCTCACCTCCGAGCGGGCCGCGTCGGACTGCTCCACCATCACCGCCACGGCGACTTCCTTGCCGTCGGTCTTTCCGTAGGACGTGAACCACGCGTACGGCGTCTTGCTGTTGTTCTCGCCGTGCTGGGCCGTGCCCGTCTTGCCGCCCACCGTGACGCCGTCGATCTGCGCGTTGGTGCCGGTGCCGTCCTGGATCACCGACTGCATCGCCGACTGGAGTTGCTCCGCGGTCTCGGAGCTGACGATCTGCTGGGTGCTCGCCTCGTCGTCGTAGTTCTTCAGGACATCGCCGCCGCTGTCGGTGATCGTGGAGACCATGTGCGGCGAGACCAGCTTGCCGCCGTTGGCTATGGCCGCGGAGACCATGGCCATCTGGAGCGGGGTGGCGGTGACGTCGTACTGGCCGATGCCGGTCAGGGCCGTGGAGGACTTGTTCATGTCGGAGGGGTAGACGCTGGTGTACGCCCGCACCGGCACGTCCTGCTGGTCGTCGTTGAAGCCGAACTTCTCGGCCATCGCCTTGACCTTGTCCTGGCCGAGGTCCACGGCCATCTTCGCGAAGACGGTGTTGCAGGAGTACTCCAGCGCGACCCGGATCGAGGCGTTCTCGCAGGGCGCCGAGGCGCTCTCGTTGCCCAGCTTCGTCACCGTGCCCGGCAGGGTGTACGGGTCCGGGCTGTCGGTCTTGTCGTCCACCGAGGAGTACAGGCCGTCCTCCAGCGCGGCGGCCGCCACCACCAGCTTGAAGGTCGAGCCCGGCGGCAGCGGCTGCCGCAGCGCGCGGTTGGTCAGCGGCTTGTCGGAGTCCGCGGTGAGCTGCTTCCAGGCACTGCCCGCGGTGTTGGCGTCGGTCAGCGAGGACGGCTCGTACGACGGTGTCGACACGACCGCCAGGATCTTGCCGGTCGTCGGGTCGATCGCGACGGCCGCGCCCTTCTTGTCGCCGAGGGCGTCGTACGCCGCCTTCTGCACGGCCGGATCGATCGTCGTGATCACATCACCGGGCTCCGCCCGCTGGTTGGTGACCGTGTCCATCACGGTCTTCAGCCGACTGTCCGTGCCGTTGAGGAGGTCGGCGTAGATGCCCTCCAGCTGCGTCGGGGCGTAGGCCTGCGAGGCATAGCCCGTCACCGCCGCGTACAGCTTGCCGTTCGTGTACGTCCGCTTGTACGCGAGGTCGCTGTCCGTCGTCTTCTCGGACCCCGTGACCGCCTTTCCGGCCACGATGATGTTCCCGAGCGGCGAGGAGTACGTCTCGATCGCGTTCCGTCGGTTGTCGTTGTCGTCCGCGAGTGCCTGGCCCTCGTAGAACTGCACCCAGGTCGCCCGGATCAGCAGAGCGAACACCAGGAGCAGCGCGAAGACCGATGCGCGCCTGATCGTCTTGTTCATCCCACTCGGAAGACGATCAGGGCGGATCGAATCGTTCCCATGAGTCCGCTTTTCTCATGGGACGCTCATCTACGACGGTGTCAGGCGTCCAGGGTGAGCACGACCTCGGCGATCTCCGCGCCGCGCGCGTTGGCGTACCCGGAGGCCCGGGCGGTCACCCGGAACCCGCACTTCTCCAGGACGCGCAGGGAACCCGCGTTGTCGGCGGCCGCGCGGGCGTACAGGGGACGCTCGGGCACCTGGGCGACGAGCTCGCGCAGTGCCGCCGTGGCGATACCCCGCCCCCAGTAGGCGCGGTCGATCCAGTACGTCACCTCGCGCTCGCCGGGCTCGCCGTACACCGCCGCGCTGCCCACCACGTCCCCGTCCACCAGGATCGTGCGCTGCACGTCGTCCGTGGCCCGGATCCGTTTCCAGTGGGCGTCGAAGGCGTCCCGGTCGGCCGGATCCTTCGGGGTGAAGGCCGCCATGCGCAGGGACTCTGGATCGTTCATCTGCCGGAAGAAGACCGGCAGATCGCTGTCGTGGACCTCTCGGAGCGCGATCTGCATGCGTCAGAGCGTAGGGCCTGTCCGGCGGATCATGCGTCGTCGCGGGGGCACCTGGGTTGCCGAGGCGCCGTTGCCTGACGCCGGCCTGATCCGCCGGACAGACCCCAGGGCCTGGTCGCCGGATCGGGCCGTCCGCGAGCAACGGTGGCTCAGCGGTCCGGCACGCCGGGGCCTGGCAGGAGTCGGCGACCGGCGGCGATGCGGCTGAGGTGTGCCCTTCCCGGGGAGTGTGCGCGGGGCCCCGCGACGCCGACAGGGTTCGCCGGACGGGTCCGAGGGGCCCCAGGTCTCAGAGCCTGCGGGTGGCCAGGGTCAGCCGGTCCCGCGCGTCGAACAGCGCGTCCTTCACCATCTGTTCGTGGGCCGGGGTCAGCCGCGCCACCGGCACCGAGCAACTGATCGCGTCCCGCGCGGGCGTGCGGTAGGGGATCGCCACGCCGAAGCAGCGCAGGCCCAGGGTGTTCTCCTCGCGGTCCACGGAGAAGCCCTGCTCGCGGATCTGGTGCAGCTCCTCGATGAGCTTCTCGCGGTCGGTGATCGTGTGTTCGGTGAGCGCAGGCAGGGTCTCCGGCAGCATCTTGCGGACCTGCTCGTCGGAGTAGGTGCTCAGCAGCGCCTTGCCGAGGGACGTGGAGTGGGCGGGGAGGCGGCGGCCGACCCTGGTGAAGGGCCGCAGGTAGTGCTGGGACTGGCGGGTGGCGAGGTAGACGACGTTCGTGCCGTCCAGACGCGCGAGGTGGATGGTCTCGGTGGTGTCGTCGGAGAGCCGGTCCAGGGTCGGCCGGGCCGCCGCGACCACCTCGTCGCCGTCGATGTAGGAGGTGCCGACGAGCAGCGCCCGCACCCCGATGCCGTACCGCGTTCCCGTCGCGTCCGTCTCCACCCAGCCCAGCTCCACCAGCGTGCGCAGCAGCATGTAGAGGCTGGACTTCGGGTATCCGACGGCCTCCTGGACCGCCGCGAGGGAGTGCATGCCGGGGCGCCCGGCGAAGTATTCGAGCAGTTCAACCGTCCGTACCGCGGACTTGACCTGTGCTCCGCCGCCCGTCTCGCCTGCCGACATCGCCCTTGACCCCTTCGTTGGACGAGAAATAGTCTCCAACAGCATATTCACCATCAGGGACGGCGTTCAGTATATCGAACGGTCCTGGTGGCTGACCCAGATACATGTGGAGGGACCCGCGGTGGCAGCAGCACCAGTCTGGAGTGTCGACCCCCGAACCGGGAAGCAGCGCGAACAGGTTGCGGTGGAGGCCACAGCCCAGGAAGTGGACGCCGCCGTCCGCGCCGCGCACGACGCGCGCGCCTCCCTCGCCGACCGCACCGTCCGTGCGGCCTTCCTGCGGACCGCCGCCGACCGGCTTCAGGCCGCCAAGGACCAGCTCGTCGAGGCCGCCGACGCGGAGACCGCGCTCGGCCCGGTCCGGCTGACCGGAGAGCTCGCCCGCACCAGCTACCAGCTGCGGGCCTTCGCGGACATCGTCGACGAGGGCGACTTCCTCGGCGTGGTGATCAACCACCCCGACGACACCGCGACCCCGCCGATCCCGGACCTGCGCCGCTACAAGGTGCCGCTGGGTGTCGTGGCCGTCTATTCGGCCTCGAACTTCCCCTTCGCCTTCTCGGTCGCCGGCGGCGACACCGCGAGCGCCCTCGCGGCCGGCAACCCCGTCGTCGTCAAGGCTCACCCGGACCACCCGGCGCTGTCCGAGCTGGTCGCGGCGGTGCTGCGGCGGGCCGCCTCCGAGCACGGCATCCCCGCCGGTGTGGTCGGCCTGCTGCACGGCTTCGAGGCGGGCATCGAGCTGATCAAGCACCCGCTGGTCGCCGCGGCCGGGTTCACCGGCTCGGTGAAGGGCGGCCGCGCCCTGTTCGACGCGGCGGCCGCGCGGCCGGTGCCGATCCCGTTCCACGGCGAGCTGGGCTCGCTGAACCCCGTCGTGATCACCGAGGAGGCGGCCGCCGAGCGAGCGGAGGCCATCGGTGCCGGGCTCGCGGGTTCCATGACCCTCGGCGTCGGCCAGTTCTGCGTGAAGCCGGGCCTGGTCCTTGTGCCCTCCGGCGCGGCGGGCGACGGCCTGGTGAAGTCCCTGACCGATGCCGTCAGCGACACCGACGCGGGCGTCCTCCTCGACCACCGCATGCGGGACAACTTCGTCGCCGGGGTCGCCGAGCGCGCGAAGCTCCCCGAGGTCGACTCGCCGGTGACGCCCGGAGCGGGCGGCGAGCACACGGTGAGCGCCGGCTTCCTCACGGTGGCGGCGGAGAAGCTGACCACCGAGGGGGCGTACGACCTGCTCCTGGAGGAGTGCTTCGGCCCGGTGACCGTGGTGGCCCGCTACGAGGACGACGACCAGGCGCGGTCCGTGCTGTCCCGGCTCCCGGGCAACCTCACCGCGACGGTCCACCTGTCGACGCGGGAGGCCGCGGGCGAGGGGCGTGGCGCCGAGATCCTGGCGGAGCTCACCCCGCTCGCCGGCCGTGTCCTGGTGAACGGCTGGCCGACGGGCGTGGCGGTGGCCCCGGCCCAGCAGCACGGCGGCCCGTACCCGGCGACGACGTCCACGTCGACCTCGGTCGGCGGTACGGCGATCGAGCGCTGGCTGCGGCCGGTGGCCTACCAGAACGCGCCGGAGGCCCTGCTGCCGCCGGAGCTGCGGGACGACAACCCCCAGGGCCTGCCCCGCCGCTTCAACAACCACCTGGAGCGCTAAGGCCTGTCGGCGGATCAGGCCGGCTGTAAGAAACCGCGCGGTTGGGCATGCCCAGGCTCCGCGACGCCGGCATGATCCGCCGGACAGGTCGTAGGCACCCCGGGGTCACCCGCGGAGAGGGAACTGGAAAACTCTCAGGATGGATGTCGAACTTCCCGAACTTCCGTTCCCTCTCCGTACCTACGGCCCGGACGGACACTGGGCCTACGAGGACGGATTCCTCTCCGGATGGGCCGGCCCCCGGCAGGACCGTTTCGTACCGCCCACCGGCGAGGCCGTGGACCCCGCCTCCGACGCCCCACGCCTCCTCGGAGCCCCCGAGGGCGACTTCCAGCTGATAGCCCGCGTCACCGTCGGCTTCAACGCGTCCTTCGACGCAGGGGTGTTGTACGTCCATGTCGGCGAACGGGCCTGGGCCAAACTGTGCCTGGAGAACTCCCCGACCGTAGCGACCGTCTGCACGGTAGTCACCCGGGGCCACTCCGACGACTGCAACTCCTTCACGGTGGACGGCAGTTCGGTCTGGCTCCGGATCAGCCGCACCGGCCGCGCCTTCGCCTTCCACGCCTCCCGCGACGGCAAGCACTGGACCTTCGTCCGCCTCTTCACCCTCGGCGACGAGAAGGAGACCGGCGCGGCCCTGATCGGCTTCATGACCCAGTCCCCGATGGGCGAGGGCTGCGTGGTGACCTACGACCACATCGAGTTCAGACCGACCTGGCCGGACGACCTGCGAGACGGAAGCTGAGCCCGTCCGTCGGTACCCCGGCCCGCGGTCGGCCCCGGGAATGGAACCCGCTGCTTGAATGTTCACCCACTGAGCGGAGGGAGTCTCCGTAGCCGTCCGACCTGGAGAGAGCCGTAGACATGCGCGTCGAGATCTGGAGCGACATCGCCTGCCCTTGGTGCTACGTGGGCAAGGCCCGCTTCGAGAAGGCGCTGGAGGTCTTTCCGCACCGGGACGGGGTCGAGGTGGTGCACCGGTCCTTCGAGCTTGATCCGGGGCGGGCCAAGGGGGACGTGCAGCCCGTTCTCGCCATGCTGAGCAAGAAGTACGGCATGAGTGAGGCGCAGGCCCAGGCCGGGGAGGAGAACCTCGGGGCGCAGGCCGCGGCCGAGGGGCTCGACTACCGCACCCGTGACCGTGACCACGGCAACACCTTCGACCTGCACCGGCTGCTCCACCTCGCCAAGGAGAAGGGAAGGCAGGACGAGCTCGTCCAGATCTTCTACCGGGCCAACTTCGCCGAGGAGCGTTCCCTGTTCACCGAGGGCGACGAGCGGCTCGTGGAGCTCGCCGTCGAGGCCGGTCTCGACGCCGGTGAGGTCCGCAAGGTGCTCGCCGACCCCACCGCCTACGCCGACGAGGTCCGCGCCGACGAGCGCGAGGCCGCCGAGCTCGGCGCGAACGGCGTCCCCTTCTTCGTCCTGGACCGCAAGTACGGCGTCTCCGGCGCCCAGCCCGCCGAGGTCTTCACCCAGGCCCTCACCCAGGCCTGGGGCAACCGCTCCCCGCTGCAGCTGATCGACCAGAACGACGCCGGCGCCGAGGCCTGCGGCCCCGACGGGTGCGCCGTACCGCGGCAGGACTGACAAACGCGCAGGTCGGCGCGGACATATAAGCGTTCCTTGGCGGAACCACGTAGAAAATCGCAATGGACCGACAGGTCTCCTGGCCCCACAGTGGACCCATGGAGACCTTCGAGAGCCTCGTCCGTGCCGAGTTCGCCCCGAAGAACACCTATCTCAACACCGCGAGCAGCGGTCTGCTCCCCGCCCGTACCGTGACCGCGCTCCAGGAGGCCGCGCTGATCCGTGCCGAGGGCAGGCCGCTGGATCCGCTGTTCCAGGACGTGGAGGCGGCCCGTGCCGCGTTCGCGAGGCTCTCCGGTGTGCCGGTCACCCGGGTCGCGGCCGGTACGTCCGTGTCCACCTACTCCGGGCTGGTCGCCGCCTCGCTGCCGCCCGGTGCCGAAGTCCTCACCGCCGAGGACGACTTCAGCTCCGTCGTGAACCCCTTCCACACCCGCGGCGACCTCAAGGTCCGCGCCCTGCCACTGGAACGGCTCGCCGAGTCCGTCCGCCCCGGCACCGCCCTCGTCGCGGTCAGCGCCGCCCAGTCCGCCGACGGCCGGATCGCCGACCTGCCCGCCCTGCGCGAGGCCGCGAGGGCACACGGCGCCCGCACCTACGTCGACTTCTCGCAGGCCGCGGGCTGGCTCCCGGTGGACGCGCAGTCGTACGACTACACCGTCTCGACCACCTTCAAGTGGCTGCTCGGCCCGCACGGCGCTGCCTTCCTCGTCGTGCCGGCGGAATCCGAGGGCTTCGGCGATCTGAAGCCGGTGCTCGCCGGCTGGGTCTCGGGGGAGATCCCGAAGGACAGCTGCTACGGCCCGGTCGCCGAACCGGCGCACTCCGCCCGGCGGTTCGACATCAGCCCGGCCCTGTTCACCTACGCGGGGACGCGTCATTCCCTTGAACTCCTGGAGGAACTCGGGGTGGACGCCGTACGCGCCCACGACCTCGCCCTCGCGGACCGCTTCCGAGCGGGACTCGCCGACCTCGGCCACGTCCCCCTGTCGGCCCCCGGCTCACCGATCGTGTCCGTGCCCGGACTCGGCCACCGCCAGCCCGAGTTGAGCGCCGCCGGGATCGAGGTCTCCGACCGGGCGGGCAACCTGCGCGCCTCCTTCCATCTCTACAACACGGCCGCCGATGTCGACCGGCTTCTCGACGCCTTGACTCCCTGAAGGCTCCCTGAAGGCTTTCGAACCGAACGCCTGTCTTCCAGAACCACTGGCGCCGGGCCGCCCGGGACGCTAGGAAGGGCACCAAGGGGTGGTGGTGCCGTGGAGTCCACGGACGGGACGACGTCCGTACAGCAACCCGCAGACGCGGAATTGCACCGGCGGCTGGTGTACGGCGACGAGTCCGCGCTGGCCGAGGCGTACGGGGTGTACGGCGGGCTGGTGCGGGCGGTCGCCGTGCGCGTGACCCGCAGCCGGGCCGCGGCTGAGGACGTCGCGCAGGAGGTCTTCGCACAGCTGTGGAGCAGGCCGTACGCCTTCGACGCGCGACGCGGCAGCCTGCGCACCTGGCTGTCGGTGCTCGCGCACCGGCGGGCCGTCGACTGGGTGCGCAGCGAGGCCCGGCACCGCAAGGACGCCCTCGCCGACGACCTGGCGCTGCACGCCATCCCGGACGCCTCTCCCGGCCCCGCCGAGGCGGTCGTCGACCGGGAACGTTCGATCCTGCTGCACTCCGCCCTCGCCGAACTCCCGCAGCCGCAGCGGGAGGTGGTGCACCTCGCCTACTTCGCGGGCCGCACCTACCGGCAGGCCGCCGTCGAACTCGGCATCCCCGAGGGCACCGCGAAGACCCGTCTGCGCACCGCGCTGCGCACCTTGGCCGAGACATTGGCGGACCCACCGGACCCGGCGCTGGAAAGAGGCGCATGATGACGACAGGAGGATGGACGACAGGGGCATGGTGACGGCAGGGGCATGATGGCGGGAGACTCATGACGGCAACGGAGACCTGACGGCCTCCGAGGCGTGACGGCGACAGGGGAACACAGGGAAAGGGGGCATCCGGTGACCGATCACGACGGCGTACGAGACCTGCTGGCCGCCTGGGCCTTCGGCGCCCTGGAACCGGCCGAGGAGCGCACGGTCCCACCGCACCTGGCCGAGTGCCACAGCTGCGCGGCGGAGGCGGAACGGCTGCGCGAGACCGTACGACTGCTGGACGTGCAGCCACCCGAGCCGGCCCGCGCGACGCACGACGGCGTCCAGGCATCCCCCCTCGACGCCCTTCTCACCCGCGCCCGGCACACCCGCCCCGCCCCGCCCCGCGTGGCCCGGCACGCCGCCCCCTACGCGGCCGCCGTCGCCGGACTCAAGGCGCTGCTGCCCGAGATGGCGGGTCGCTGGTCCACCCCGGTCGTGCACGACTGGGACGTGCACGCCACCGTCGCCCATCTGCTCGCCGCCGACGAACACCTCGCCGTACGGCTGGGGTTGGCCGCCCGGGTGCCCGGCGCGCGCATCGACGAGGACGCGGACTGGGCGGACGCCTGGGACCGGCGTACCGCCGAGGTGATCGCCCACGAGTACGGCCGTACGCCCGAGGAGACCGTCGCCGACTGGTCCGCGCAGTCGGCCGCGCTGCTCGGCACCGCGCATGCCCGTGACCCCGAACTCGCCGCCGGGACCACGCTGTTGATGGGGATCAGGCTGCCCGTCACCGAGCACTTCCTGGTGCGGGCCTTCGAGGCGTGGATCCACACCGACGACCTCGGACGCGCCCTGGGCATGCCCGTACCCCCGCCGCCCGAGGCGCACCTGGGGCAGCTGGTGCGGCTGGCCGTGCGGATCCTCGGGGCGGCCCTGGGGGCCGGGGCACCGCCCGTGCTGTTCGCGGTGAGGGGCGGCGAGCAGTGGGTGCTGGGATCGGACGGCGATCCCGTGGCCGCCGAACTCACCCTGGATCCCGTGGACTTCTGCCTGCTGGTCGGCGGACGTTACGCGCCGCACGCCGTCCCCCGGAACGCCACGGGCGACGCGGCCGCCGTACGGAACGTACTGGAGCGGGCCGCGTCGCTGTCGTGGCTGTGAGGGTCACTTCACCGGTGTGAAGTCCCTCGCGCCGATGAACTCAGGACGCCGTACGGGAGCCGCGAACGGCTCGACGGCCTGGTTCTCCACGCTGTTGAACACGATGAACACGTTGCTGCGCGGGAACGGCGTGATGTTGTCCCCGGAGCCGTGCATGCAGTTGCAGTCGAACCAGGTCGCCGAACCGGCCTTGCCCGTGAACAGCTTGATGCCGTACTCGGACGCCATCCCGGTCAGCGCCTCGTCCGACGGCGTGCCCGCGTCCTGCATCTGGAGGGACTTCTTGTAGTTGTCCTTCGGAGTGGCCCCCGCGCACCCGAGGAAGGTGCGGTGCGACCCCGGCATGATCATGAGGCCGCCGTTGGTGTCGTAGTTCTCGGTCAGCGCGATCGAGACGGACACCGTCCGCATGTTGGGCAGGCCGTCCTCGGCGTGCCAGGTCTCGAAGTCGGAGTGCCAGTAGAAGCCGCTGGCCCCGAAACCGGGCTTGACGTTGATCCGCGACTGGTGGACGTAGACGTCCGAGCCGAGGATCTGCCGGGCCCGCCCGACGACCCGCTCGTCGCGCACCAGCTTCGCGAACACCTCGCTGATCCTGTGCACTTCGAAGACGGAGCGGATCTCCTTGGACTGCGGCTCGATGATGGAGCGTTCGTCCGCGCGGATCTCCGGAGCGCTGATGAGCCGCTCCAACTCGCGCTGGTAGACGGCGACTTCGTCGGGGCCGACGATCTGGTCGACGGCGAGGAAGCCGTCGCGCTCGAACGACTCCAGCTCGGCCGTGGCGATCGGTCCCGGCGTGCCGGGCGCCGACCAGACGACCGGGTCCTTACGGGGGGTCGACACCTCGGTGGCGCCGCGGCTGGGGTAGAGATCGGTGACGGTGGTCATGCGGTCACACCTCCTCGGGTTCGGTGAGGTCAGGTTCGGTGAGCAACGGGTAGACACCGTTCTCGTCGTGGTCCTCCCGGCCGGTCACGGGCGGGTTGAACACACAGATGCAGCGGAAGTCCTCCTTGACCCGCAGTGTGTGCCGCTCGTGGCCGTCCAGGAGGTACATGGTCCCGGGCGTGATCGAGTGGGTCCGCCCGCTCTCGTGGTCGGTCAGCTCGGCCTCGCCCTCGACGCAGACGACGGCCTCGATGTGGTTCGCGTACCACATCGACGTCTCCGTACCCGCGTACAGGATCGTCTCGTGCAGCGAGAAGCCGACCCGCTCCTTGGCGAGCACGATGCGTTTGCTCTCCCAGGTGCCGGACGCGGACCTCACATGCCGGTCGGTGCCTTCGATGTCCTTGAACGAACGGACGATCACGGTGCTGCGATACCTCCTGGATAGATGTGTCTCTCAGACGGATTCTGAGACGGTTTCCCGGACGGCACGGGCGAGGATGCTCAGCCCCTCGTCCAGTTCCTCGGGGGTGATCGTGAGTGCCGGAAGCAGCTTCACGACCTCGCCCTCGGGGCCCGACGTCTCGATGAGCAGCCCGAGTTCGAAGGCGCGGTGCGCCACCTTCCCGGCGCGCTCCTTGTCGTGGAACTCCATGCCCCACACGAGCCCCCGCCCGCGGTACTCCTTCACGTCGGCCAGGTTCTCCTCGGTGATGGAGATGAGCCCCTGCTCGACCTGCTCACCGCGCTTGCGGGTCTGCTTCTCCATCGCGGACCCGTCCGCCCAGTACTGCTGCAGGGTGGCGGTGGCCGTGACGAAGGCGGGGTTGTTGCCGCGGAAGGTGCCGTTGTGCTCGCCCGGCTCCCAGATGTCCAGCTCCGGCTTGAACAGGCAGAGGGACATGGGAAGGCCGTAGCCGCTGATGGACTTGGACACGGTGACGATGTCCGGCGTGATACCCGCCTCCTCGAACGAGAAGAAGGCGCCCGTCCGTCCGCAGCCCATCTGGATGTCGTCGACGATGAGCAGCATGTCCTGGCGCTCGCACAGCTCGGCGAGCGCCTTGAGCCACTCCTTGCGGGCCACGTTGATGCCGCCCTCGCCCTGCACCGTCTCGACGATCACGGCGGCCGGCTTGTTGAGTCCGGAGCCCTGGTCCTCCAGGAGCCGCTCGAACCACAGGAAGTCCTCGACGGTGCCGTCGAAGTAGTTGTCGAACGGCATGGGAGTGCCGTGGACGAGCGGGATCCCGGCGCCGGCCCGCTTGAAGGCGTTCCCGGTGACGGCGAGGGAGCCCAGGGACATCCCGTGGAAGGCGTTGGTGAAGGACACGATGGCCTCGCGCCCCTTGACCTTCCGGGCCAGCTTGAGCGCCGACTCCACGGCGTTCGTGCCGGTCGGGCCCGGGAACATGACCTTGTACGGCAGGTCGCGCGGCCGCAGGATGTGGTCCTGGAAGGCCTGCAGGAAGGCCCGCTTGGCGGTGGTCGACATGTCGAGCCCGTGCGTGACGCCGTCCCGCTCCAGGTAGTCGATCAACGCCCGTTTCAGCACGGGGTTGTTGTGGCCGTAGTTCAGTGAACCGGCGCCGGCGAAGAAGTCCAGGTACTCGTGGCCGTCCTCGTCGTACATGCGGCTGCCCTGCGCGCGGTCGAAGACGGTGGGCCAGCCGCGGCAGTAGCTGCGCACCTCGGACTCGAGGGTCTCGAAGACGCTGAGGTCGGGCTGGGTGATGGTCACGACGAATCGCTCCTAGGGTGCGTGGGGGGTCAGGCGGGTCAGGCGGAGGGGGAGAGGGGACCGATGCGGTACAGGACTTCGGGGTCGTGCGGCCCGTCGGGGAACAGGCCGGTGTCGAACAGCACCTCGCGCTGTACGGCGGCGCCGCGCCGTTCGGCAAACGCCGTGAACAGTCGCTCGGAGGCGGTGTTGCCCGGCGCGATCGTGGTCTCGACGGTGGTCAGCCCGCGCTCGGTGGCGAGCCGGGCGGTCAGTCCGTCGAGCAGGGCGGCGGCGAGACCCCGGCCACGGTACGCCGGGTCCACGGCCACCTGCCAGACGAGCAGGGTGTCGGGGCGGTCCGGCCGCACGTACCCGGTGAGGAAACCGATCGGCTCCCCGCGCTCGTCCCGTGCGACGGCCGAGGTGGCGGCGAAGTCGCGACACCACAGCAGATAGCTGTACGACGAGTTCAGGTCGAGAACCTCGGAGTCGCGGGCGATCCGCCACAGCGCGGCTCCGTCCGCGACCGTCGGCCGATCGATTTGCAGGTCTGCTTGTGCGGCAGTCATGCGAATTGAATTTACCGAGGGAAATTCAAAATTGCATTGCTGGGTGGGGTTCCGTACGGGCGCTCGGCGTGTTATCACGCGGGCGCGTACGACCGCGCGAGAGCTGTCCGCTCTGTCTGTTTTTGCCCCACAAATAAAGGGCAAATCGATCAAGGTGTGTAACGCGTCACAGCCGTGTAACCTCCACGAGAACTACCCGAATTGCGTCGGCTGGCGTTCGCAGAATCTTTGCGTTTAGGTTGCGAGAAAGCGGGCAGAAGAATACGGGAAGCTGTTCTCTGATAAAACCCCGGAATTACCCAGGGAATTATGTCCCGGTAACCCCGTCGATCCGTTCCCGCAAGATGTCGGCATGCCCGTTGTGACGCGCGTACTCCTCGATCATGTGAATGAAAACCCAGCGCACACTGACACCGATGCCGCGCATGGGTCCGTCGGCGATGTGTCCGACGTCCTCCAGCGACCGCCCGGCGCAGACCTCCTGCCCCCGCGCGATCTCCCGCCGCCAGGCCGTGAGCGCCTCGCCGAGTCCGCGCCGCGGTTCGAGCGCGTACCCGGTCTCGTCCTCGAAGACGGGCGGCACGTCGAGTCCCCCGACCACCCGCTGGAACCAGTTCCGCTCCACCTCGGCGAGATGCTGCACCAGCCCGAGCAGCGTGAGCTGCGACGGCTCGGCGGACGCGATCCGCACCTGCGCGTCGTCCAGCCCCGCACACTTCAGCTCCAGGGTGGCCCGGTGAAAGGCCAACCAGCTCTCCAGCATGGGCAGTTCGGCGCCGGTCAGAAGAGGGATGGGGCGGCCGTCGGGCAGCGTCTGCGGTGCGTCGGTGGTCATACGGCGAGCATGGCACGGTCAGGGAAGCGCGGCGGCGGAACGGCCGGCTGTGACGCGAAGCAGCTCCAGCTTCCCGGCGTCGCCGCTGCCGGCCGCCGCCGTGTAGGTGACCATGCGCAGGTCCGCACCGGGAACGACGAGGACGTCGCAGTCGAGCACGAGGTCACCGACCTCGGGATGCCGGATCGTCTTGCGGTCGGACGTGTGCGGGGCGGCGGCCGTCTCCGTGGCCCACAGCCGGGCGAAGACGTCGGACACCTCCCGCAACTCCCGCACGAGCCGACCCAGCCGGGTGTCCCGGGGGTACCGGGACACCGCGTCCTTGAGATCGGCGACGATCGACATCGCGAAGGCGTCCTGCCCGCGCTCGGACCGCACGGGAAGCATCGCGGCATGCGCGACGCCGTTGCCGAAGAGCGCACGGGCGAGGTTCCGCTCGGAGACCGGGACGACGGAGGCGTCGCCGTGCAGGACGCTCCACATGGCGTTCCACCACACCAGCGTCCAGTCGGCGGCGAACACCCCGATCGGGACATCGCCCAGCCGCGCGGCGAGCCGCTGGATCCCCGGCGGCACATGCGTACTGACCGTCCCGTCCTGAGGCGGCAGCAGCCCGGCACTCCGGTACAACTGATCGCGCTCGGCGCGGGAGAGCTGAAGGGCCTGCGCGAGAGCCCCGACGACCTGGGCCGAGGGATTCTTCGCCCGCCCCTGCTCCAGTCGCAGCACATAGTCGACGGAGAGCCCGGCCAGTTGAGCGAGTTCCTCACGGCGCAGCCCGGGCGCACGACGCCCGTCCATCGCGGCGAAGCCCGCGTCGGCCGGGGACAACCGGTCGCGCCAGGCACGCAACAGCCCGGCGAAACCGGAACGGAGGGAGGGAGCCATGGGTTCATTCTCGCCGTACCGGGCCGGATGAGCCTGGGTACTCCCAGTCCTAGTGACGGGCACGGCACTGGTCGGCATCGCCGCACCCGGCGAACGTGTCCCCCATGCAGCACACCATCGTGATGACGGGCGCGACCCGTGGTATCGGCCGCGTCGCCGCGGAGCACATCCTGCGCCGGTCGCCGGACACGCACCTCCTCGTCGTCGCCCGCGGATCCTCCGGCGCGCGGCCGACCCCGGTTCCCGGCGCGGGCGGGCCCACGGTCTCCTGCATCTCCGCGGACCTCGGCTCGTTGAAGAGCGTCCACTCGGCCGCAACCGACATCCGCGACCGGCTTGACCGCGGCGAACTCCCGCCGCTGCGCGGCTTCGTGGGCAACGCGGGCATTCAGCACACGAACGCGCTGACGGAGGGACCCGACGGGCTGGAGTCCACCTTCACCGTCAATGTGCTCGCCAACCACCTGTTCGTACGTCTGCTCCAGAACCGCTTCACGACACCCGCCCGGATCGTGATCACCACCAGCGACACCCACTTCGGCGACGCCAGGCACAACCTGGGCATGGTCCCGGGCCCGTCCTGGAGGAGCCCGGACACCCTGGCCCGCCCGGGCGCCTTCCCCAGGCCGCACACCACGACCGCCGGCCGCACCGCGTACTCGACGAGCAAGCTGGCCACGATCTACCTGGTCCACGAGTACGCCCGCCGCCTGCCACCCGGAATCGAGGCCGTCGCCTACAACCCGGGCTTCGTCCCCGCCACGGGCCTGGCCCGCAACGCAGGCCCCGCCTCCCGCTTCGCGATGCGCTGCATCCTCCCGGCGCTGACCCTCACACCCCTCGCCACAGACCGCAAAGCCGCGGGCCGCCACCTGGCCGAAGTCGCCCTCGGGACGATCCAGGCACCGAGCGGCTCGTACGTGGACCGCAGTCGAGTCGCCCGCTCATCGAAGGAGTCATACGACCGGCGACGCGAAGCCGACCTCTGGGAGACAGCCGAACGGTTCACAACACCGGGCACCGACAGCGCCCCTTGAGGGGCGCGGGGCTGTATCGATATGCGGCTCCGCCGCGTGGGCGCGACCAGTCACGACGAATCCGCAGAAGCCTGACGACACATCGTGGCACTTCCTATCGCGACGCGGCCCGGAGTGCCCCTTCCAGATCCACGTCGAGCCCCTTCTCGGCCAACGCGGAACCCAACGCCGCAAGACTCGCCCGCACCACGCCCGCCGTCGCATCGCCCCCGTAGTGATTGACCCGGATCATCTCCTTGGCCAACGCACCCCCGCCCGCGGCCAACGGCACCCCAGGATCCACACTCAGCGCGTAAGCGACGAGCTCCGACGCCACAACGCCGGCCGGTGCCCGCAGCGTCGTAGCAACAGGAGCGGCCTCCCCGGCGTCGTACACATACGGCTCAAGCCCTCCGCCCAAGGCAAGGGCCCCCGCCCTCGTCGCGGCCGCGGCCGACGCATGCCGGGCCATCACCCTGTCCAGCCCATCCGCCTCGATCCGCTCGACACACGCCTCCAACGCCAGCATCTCCAACTGCGCCGGCGCGTGCGGCAATGCCTTGCGGCCGCCGTCGATCCAGCGCTCCTTCCAGTCCAGCAGAGACAGGTACGACCGCCGAGGCGCCCGCGGATTCGACGCCATCCGCGCCCATGCCCGCTCGCTCACCGACACCGCCGACACCCCCGCCGGTCCGCCCATCGCCTTCTGCGCCCCGATCACGCACAGGTCCACACCCCACGCGTCCGGCAGCACCGGCTCCGCTCCGATCGACGCCACCGCGTCGAGGTAGAACAGCGCCCCATGCGCCCGTACGACCTCACCGATCTCCGCGACGGGGTTCGTGTTGCCGGTCGCCGCCTCCGCGTGCACCAGGGACACGAAGTCGATCTCCGGGTGCTCGGCGAACGCCTCCCGGATCTGCTCTGCCGTCACCGCCGTATGGAACGGCACCGCCAGATCGATCACCGTCGCCCCGCAGTCCCGCAGCCAGTCGCCGAAGGTCTGCCCGTACGGACCGGTGATGACGTTCAGCGCGGTCGTCCCCGGCCCGGCCGTCCCCCGGATCGCGCCCTCCAGTGGCAGCAGCGCCTCGCCCTGCATGATCACGACGTCCTGCTCGGTGCGCAGCAGCCGCGCCACACGGTCCTCGATCGAGGCGAACTGCGCCGCGCTGAGCGGGGCCAGGTCCAGGAAGGGGTGTGTCACGACGGTGCTCTCTTCGCTCACTGGGGTAGACGTGATCGAGAGTATCCCCCTGAGGTGCCTCTACTCATTCGTGACTTCTCAGGCTGAGCAGCCTTGTTGCCATCGGTTTGGTTTGAGAGACCCAAACTTCTCCTTATAATCGGAACCCACAGTTCCCTCACAGGAGGCCTTCCGTGAACACCCCCTCCGGGCGCCGGACCCGCGTCCTGGCCGCCACCACCGCGACGGCCGGGCTCCTGCTCGTGGCTGCCACCACCTCCGGATGCACCTCCACCGACAACGGCGGCAGTGGTTCGAAGACCGCCGCGGGCGGGGTCGAACTGGTCAAGGCCGGACAGCTCACCACCTGCACCCATCTCCCGTACCCGCCCTTCCAGTCGGAGATCGACGGCAAGGTGCAGGGCTTCGACGTCTCGCTGGTCGACCTGGTCGCCAAGGACCTCGGCGTGAAGCAGGAGATCCTCGACACCCCCTTCGAGAACTTCAAGACCGGCGCCTTCCTCAACTCCGGCGCATGCGACCTGGCCGCGGCCGGCATGACCATCACCGAGGAGCGCAAGAAGAACGTCGACTTCTCGGATCCCTACTTCAACGCCACCCAGGCCCTCCTGGTCGCCAAGGGCAGCGGGATCACCTCGCTCGCCGACGCCAAGGCCAAGAAGGTGAAGCTCGGTGCCCAGGCGCAGACCACCGGCGAGGACTACGTCAAGGCCCAGGGCTTCGACCCGGTCTCCTTCGAGTCCTCCGACGCCGTCCTCAACGGTCTGCGAGCCGGCCAGGTCAAGGCCGTCGTCATCGACTACCCGGTCGTCCAGGGCTGGCTCAAGACCAAGGCCAACGCGGACGCCTTCGAGATCGCCGACAACATCAACACCGGTGAGCAGTACGGCTTCACGGTGAAGAAGGGCAACACCAAGCTGCTGGCCGCCGTCAACAAGGCGCTCGCGGACGCCAAGTCCGACGGCACGTACAAGAAGCTCTACGAGAAGTGGATCGGCCCGTACGACGAGTCCGCGGCGTCCCCGTCGGCCTCATGACCGCCACCGACGCACAACTCCAGCCCCGCAAGAAGGGCCTGACCCGGCGTCAGAAGCGCAGTCTGTCCCGCGGAATCCAGTACGTCGTCTTCGTCGCCGCCGTGATCGCCTTCGCGGTCTCGGCGGACTGGGGGCGCCTGAAGAACCAGTTCGCGCAGGCGGACATCGCCGACCAGATGTTCCCGGACGTCATCACGCTGGCGCTGAAGAACACCGTGCTCTACACGCTGTCCGGCTTCGTCGTCGGACTCGTCCTGGGCATGGTCATCGCGCTGATGCGGCTGTCCTCGGTAGGCCCCTACCGCTGGTTCGCCGGCGTCTACATCGAGATCTTCCGCGGTCTGCCCGCCCTGCTGATCTTCATCTTCATCGGCGTGGCCGTCCCGTTGGCCTTCCCGGGCACGGAGATCGTCGGCGGCACGTATGGCAAGGTCGCCCTCGCCCTCGGTCTGGTGGCGGCGGCGTACATGGCGGAAACGATCCGCGCGGGCATCCAGGCGGTGCCCAAGGGGCAGATGGAGGCGGCCCGTTCGCTGGGCTTCTCCCCGGCCCGCGCCATGATCTCGATCATCATCCCGCAGGCGTTCCGGATCATCCTCCCGCCGCTCACCAACGAGTTGGTCCTCCTGTTCAAGGACTCCTCGCTGGTGCTGTTCCTCGGCGTCACCCTGGAGGAGCGCGAACTGTCCAAGTACGGCCGTGACCTGGCCAGTACGACCGCCAACTCCACGCCGATCCTCGTCGCGGGCCTGTGCTACCTGCTGGTGACGATCCCGCTCGGGTTCGTGGTCCGCCGTATGGAGGCCAAGGCCCAGGAGGCCGTCAAATGACCCGTGAAGCGAGCAGGCCGGAGATCGAAGTACGCGGCCTGCACAAGTCGTTCGGCGACAACGAGGTGCTCAAGGGCATCGACCTGGAGATCGGCCAGGGCGAGGTCGTCTGCGTGATCGGGCCGTCCGGCTCGGGCAAGTCGACCCTGCTGCGGTGCGTGAACCTGCTCGAAGAGCCCACCAAGGGGCAGGTGTTCGTCGGCGGCACCGAACTCACCGACCCCGACGTCGACATCGATGCCGTACGCCGCCGTATCGGCATGGTCTTCCAGCAGTTCAACCTCTTCCCGCACCTCACGGTGACCGAGAACCTCACGCTGCCGCAGCGCAGGGTCCTCAGGCGGGACAAGGCGCGGGCCGCCAAGGTCGCCGCCGAGAACCTGGAGCGGGTGGGGCTCGCCGAGAAGGCCGATGCCTACCCGTCCTCCCTCTCCGGAGGCCAGCAGCAGCGGGTCGCGATCGCCCGCTCCCTGTCCATGGGTCCCGAGGTGATGCTCTTCGACGAGCCCACGTCCGCCCTCGACCCGGAACTGGTGGGAGACGTCCTCGCGGTCATGCGGATGCTCGCCCGGGAGGGCATGACCATGATGGTCGTCACCCATGAGATGACCTTCGCGCGCGAGGTGGCCGACCGGGTCGTCTTCATGGACGACGGGATGATCGTCGAGGACGGCGCCCCGGCCCAGGTGATCGGCGATCCGGGGCACGAGCGCACCCGCCACTTCCTCGCCCGGCTCCTCGACCCCGCGATGGCCGAGGTGGAGGAGAACGACGACTGAAAGGGGACGTACGTTCCCTGTTGCGCCCAGTCCGACAACCGCCATCATTCGGACATGACGACTCTCGGCAACACGGGCGGCTTCGCGACGGGTGGCACCCTGCCCCCGCTGCCGGAGGACTGGGAGCGCCGTCTGGCCGTGGCGGCGCACCCGGACGACATCGCGTACGGCACGGCCTCCGCGGTGGCCCGCTGGACGGCCCAGGGGAAGCGGGTCACCTCTCTGCCGGCCACCCGCGGCGAGGCCGGCATCGACGCACTGCACCCGGATCAGGCGGCCCCGTTGCGAGAGGCCGAGGAACGGCCCGGAGCGCGTGAAGTGGGCGTGGACACGGTCGAGTTCCTCGACCACCGGGACGGGATGATCGAGGGCGGCCCGGCCCTGCGCCGTGGCGTCGTGCGCTCGATCCGGCGGCCCCGGCCCGAGGTCGTGCTGACGGGGGCGTACCCCGTGCGGATGGTGGCCGGTGTGGTCAACCAGGCCGACCATCGCGTGGTGGGCCTGGCCGCGCTGGACGCGGCACGCGACGCCGGCCACCGGTGGATCTTCCCCGAACTCGCCGACGAGGGCCTCGAACCCTGGGGCGGGGTCCGCTTCGTGGCTGTCGCGGGCCCTGACCGTCCCACCCACGGCGTGGACGTCTCCGGCGAACCACTGGAGCGGGGTATCGCCTCGCCGGCCGCGCACGCCGAGTACACCAAGGGCCTCGGCGCCGGGGGCCTTCGAGCCGCGCCCCTTCCTGACCTGGGCCACCCGGCAGGGCGGCCCCGCCCTCGGCATCGAGGCGGCGGTCCTCTTCGACGTCCAGCAGCTCGCCTTCGAGGGACCACCACCCTGGGAACAGCGACGCCCGGCTGACTAGGGTGCGGTGCATGAACGATCACGCGGTGCTGCACGTGAAGGGCCGGATCCTGGTCGGCCCCGAGGACGTCCGGGACGAGCTGTGGCTGGTGGACGGACGGATCTCCTACGACCGTCCCGTCGCCGCCCGTGACATCCGTACGGTGTCGGGCTGGGCGCTGCCCGGCCTGGTGGACGCGCACTGCCACGTGGGCCTGGGCGCGCACGGCCCGGTCGACCAGGACGTGGCCGAGAAGCAGGCCCTGGCCGACCGGGAGGCGGGCACCCTCCTCATCCGCGACGCCGGGTCGCCCTCGGACACCCGCTGGGTCGACGACCGCGAGGACCTCCCGAAGATCATCAGGGCGGGCCGGCACATCGCCCGCACCCGCCGCTACATCAGGAACTACGCCTGGGAGATCGAGCCCGAGGACCTCGTCGCGTACGTCGCCCAGGAAGCCCGCCGGGGTGACGGCTGGGTCAAGCTGGTCGGCGACTGGATCGACCGCGAGGTCGGCGACCTGGCCCCCAGCTGGCCGAGGGACGCGGTGGAGGCGGCGATCACGGCGGCCCACCGCCTCGGCGCCCGGGTCACCGCGCACTGCTTCGCCGAGAACTCCCTCCAGGACCTGGTCGAGGCGGGCATCGACTGCATCGAACACGCGACGGGCCTCACCGAGGACCTGATCCCGCTGTTCGCCTCCCGGGGCGTCGCGATCGTCCCGACCCTGGTCAACATCGCGACCTTCCCGAAGCTGGCGGACGGCGGCGAGTCCAGATTCCCCCGCTGGTCGGCCCATATGCGCCGCCTGCACGAACGCCGCTACGACACCGTCCGCAACGCCTACGACGCCGGCATCCCCGTCTACGTCGGCACGGACGCGGGCGGCACTCTCCCGCACGGCCTGGTGGCGGCGGAGGTCGCGGAACTGGTGACTGCCGGAATTCCTCCGGTGGCGGCGCTGTCCGCGACTACGTGGGGTGCCCGGAAGTGGCTGGGACGGCCGGGACTCGACGAGGGCGCGGCCGCGGACCTCGTGGTCTACGAACAGGACCCCCGCACCGACGTCCGCGTGCTGGCGGCCCCGGCCCGGATCGTGCTGAACGGCAGGGTGGCCGAGTAGTTTCGAGGCCCCGAGCGAGTCCTCTCTGCGGGGCCCACCACCGTACCGGGCTCGACATCTCCCGGGCCGTCCCGAACCACGCTCACCCGCATGGCGTGGTCCCCGGATCTCTGAGCACGGCCGCCCTTTGCGCTGGAGAAACAGGGCGCGTCCACACAGCGACGGCGAGTCCCCAAGCCTCCGGAAGCCACGCGTGACCCGCCCCCGGACATGATCACGCGACGCACACAGAGTTGCCCCCGGAGCCCCCATGGACAACCAGGGGCACCCCAACCGACCACCAAGGTCGACTTCGCTTGTGGAAAGCCCGGGCATCAGGCTTTCTCCAGGGTCACCGCCTGGTCCAGCGCCTGCAGAAACCGGTTCACCGTCGCCCGGTCCCGCACCGCGAGCCGCAGCCACTCCTCACCCAGTCCCGGGAACGTGTCCCCGCGCCGCACCGCCCAGCCGAGGTCGCGCAGATGCCGTCGTACGGCGGTGGCCTTCGGCAGGCGCACGAGGACGAAGGGGCCCTGCGCGGGCTCGACCACCCGGAGTCCGTCCGGGCCGAACTCTCGCAGGCCGGCGACCAGATGGGCCCGGTCGGTGGCGATGCGGTGGGCCGCGTGGGCCGCCTCCGCCAAAGCCCGCGGCTCCATACAGGCCCGGGCCGCGGCGAGGGCCGGGGTGGAGACCGGCCACAGGGGCTGGGCCCTTTCGAGCTCGGCGATCGTCTCCGGGGCGGCGAGGACGTAACCGATGCGGAGCCCGGCCAGGCCCCACGTCTTCGTCAGGCTGCGCAGGACGACGAGACCGGGCACGTCCGTCCGCCCCGCCAGGGCTTCGTGCTCGCCGGGCACCGCGTCCAGGAACGCCTCGTCCACCACCAACGTCCGCCCGGGGCGGGCCAGTTCGGTGATCGAGGCGGCCGGATGCAGGACCGACGTGGGGTTGGTCGGGTTCCCGACGATCACCAGATCGGCGTCCTCGGGGACGGCCGCGGGATCGAGCCGGAAGCCGTCCTCCTCCCGAAGCAGCACCCGGTCGACCACATGCCCGGCGTCCAGCAGCGCCGCCTCCGGCTCGGTGAACTGCGGGTGCACCACCACCGGGTGACGGACCGTCAGAGAGCGCGCGAGCAGCACGAAGGCCTCCGCGGCGCCCGCGGTCAGCAGCACCCGCTCCACGGACACCTCGTGCCGGGCCGCCACCGCCGCCCGCGCCTCGCGCCCGTCCGGATAGGCCGCGAGCCCCGTCAGCGACTCGGCGATCCGCTCCCGCAGCCACCCCGGGGGAGTGTCCGCGCGGACGTTCACGGCGAGGTCCGTGAGCCGCGCACCGTCGTCCCGCACCTCGGCGTCGCCGTGGTGCCGCAGATCGTGACCGCGCCCGGTCCTGTCAGTGCGCATGGGAGTGGGCGCCGTGGTGGTGGCCGTGGTGATGGTGGCCGTCGTCGTCCGGGTGGAAGTGCGGCTGCTGCGGCAGACCCACCTTGTCCTCGAAGCCGGGCAGCGCGATCCGGTACACGCACGAGTCGCAGTTCATCCGCAGATCGCCCCCGACGGCCTCCCGGTACCGCTCCATCACCAGGTCGAGCAGCTCCGGCTCGGGACCGATGACCTCCGCCGAGTGCACCTCGACCTCCGGGTGCGCGGCCGCCCAGCCCTCGGTCTGGTGCCGTACCCGGTCCGGCAGGATGCCGGTGAACAGGAAGTAGGGCAGTACGACGATCCTGCGCGCCCCCAGCGCCACGCACCGGTCGAGCCCGCTCGGCACGTCCGGCGCCGCCAGCGACACGAACGCCGTCTCCACGCCCGCGTATCCGCGCCCCTCCCACAGCAGCCGGGCCGCCTTGAACACCTCGGCGTTGGCGTCGGGGTCGGTGGAACCCCGGCCGACGAGCAGCACGGTCACGTCCGCCCGGTCCATGGGGGTACGCCCCCCGGTGGCGCCCAGCGCCTCGTCGAGCCGCCGCTCCAGCACGTTCAGCAGCGCCGGGTGCGGGCCCAGCGGCCGCCCGTACGTGTACGAGATCCCCGGGTGCCGCTCCTTCTCACGGGACAGCGCGGCCGGGATGTCGCCCTTGGCGTGCCCGGCGGACACCAGCATCAGCGGTACGGCGGCGAACCGGCGGACACCGCGCTCCACCAGTTCGGCCACCGCGTCGCCCAGCGGCGGCGGGGACAGCTCGATGAAGCCGCCCGCGACGGGCAGTTCGGGGTGGCGGGCCCCCAGCTCCCGGACGAAGTCACGGAACGCCTCGGCTCCGGCATCGTCCCGGGTGCCATGACCGGCGATGAGCAGGGCGGGCGGCGGGGTGGTCACGATTTCTCCTCGGGAAGCGGTTCGGAGTGGGGAACGGGGTGTGACAGGGGGTGGTGTCGCAGGAGACGGCGCGTCAGGGCGTCGACCGGGCCGACCGCACGCTTCACCGGGTGCCCTCCTGCCAGCGGTAGCCGCGCGGGGTCACCATGCGGCCCGCGATGTCACGGGTCGCCGTGTTGCCCACCGTCACGACCGTCATCATGTCGACCGTCGTCGGGTCCAGTGCGGCCAGTGTCGTCAGCCGACCGGACTCGTCCGGCCGCGACGCGTTCCGTACGACACCGACCGGCGTCGTCGGCTCCCGGTGCCCGGCGAGGACCGCCAGCGCCTTGGGCAGCTGCCAGTCCCGGCCCCGGGAACGGGGATTGTAGAAGGTGACCACGATGTCCGCCTCGGCCGCCGCCCGCACCCGCCGCTCGATGACCTCCCACGGGGTGTGCAGGTCGGAGAGGCTGATGGACACGTGGTCGTGGCCCAGCGGCGCGCCGAGGATCGCGGCGGCGGCCAGCGCGGCCGTGACCCCGGGCACCCCGATCACGTCGATGTCGTCGGAGGCCTCGGCGAGTGCGGGGGAGGCCATGGCGTAGACGCCGGCGTCCCCGCTGCCGATCAGCGCCACCGCCTGCCCTTTACGGGCCTCGGCCACGGCGGTCCGGGCCCGCTCCTCCTCGGCCCCGAGCCCCGACTCCAGGACCCGGGTACCGGGCCGCAGCAGATCACGGATCTGGTCGACGTACTGGTCGAGCCCGACCAGCACGGAAGCGCGCCTGAGCTCCGCCTTCGCGCGGGGCGTCAACAGGTCCCGGGCGCCGGGACCGAGCCCGACGACCGCGAGCCGGCCGCGCACGGGACGCCGTACGACAGCACAGGTGGCCATGGCGGGCCGCGCGGCCGATTTCCGCTTGGGGACGAGGAGTTCACCACCACCGACAAGGGCGGCGGCCTCCGCGACCGACGGGGTGCCGACAGCCGCCAGGGGAGCGTCCGACGGGTTGGGCACCTCGACGGCGGCCAACTCCTCGGCGGAGTAGGTGACCAGGGGCACTCCGAGCCGCTCGGCGGCCGTCACGATCCCCGGCTCCTTGGACTTGGCGTCCACGGTGGCGAGTTCGGCGATCGACTTCACGGACAGCCCGGCCTCGCGCAACGAGTCCTCGACCAGCTCCAGCACCTCGTCGACCGGCGCGCCCCTGGAGGCGCCGACGCCGACCACGAGCGTGGGCGGACGAAGCAGCACCTCCTGCTCCGAGGGCTCGACGAGACGGTCCGTGACACGGATGCCGTACGCCCCCTCCCCGGCGACCGGCAGCGGAGGCAGCGGCCAGCCCGACTCGTTGTGCAGGGCGACGGGTTCACCGTCCAGGAGCGCCCGTGACACGGCCGCCACCGCGCCCTCCACCGGCAGCCCGAGGGTGTCGAGGCCGGGCACCCCCACCGCGTCGGTCGCCGTCGTCACCACGGGCTCGGCGTTCAGCAACTCCCCGACCTCGCAGGCGAGTTCGTTGGCACCGCCGCCATGCCCGCCGACCAGCGACACGGCGAACCGCCCGCCCTCGTCGACACACACCACACCCGGGTCGGCCGCCTTGTCGCCGAGCAGCGGCGCGATCAGCCGTACGACCGCCCCCGTGGCCAGGAAACACACGAGCTGCTCGCACTCCGCGAACGCCCGCCGTACGGCGTCCCCCACGGGTCCCTCGTACACGCGCGTGCGGTCCGGCCAGGCCGCGGCCAGCCGGTCGCGCGCCGCCGCCCCCGCCGCGGTGGCGGAAATAAGGCCGATCACTGAGCAACTCCCTCTCGATACACGGGGTTTCTGACGCCCCACAACAGGAACACCGGATTGGTCGCCGCGAGCCGGGTCACGTCCCCGGGCAGCGGCGCCAGCCGGGACGACTGCAGCAGTACTCCGTCGCAGTCGAACCCGGCGTCGGTGAGGGTCGCCCGTACGGCCGGCACCCGGTCGAGCGCGGCCAGGGCGACGACGACGCTACGCCGTGCCCGCCGCGCGCAGACGGCGACGATGCCGGGCAGTTCGTGTCCGCCACCGCCGACGAACACGGCGTCGGGATCGTCGAGTTCGGCGAGCGCGTCCGGCGCGGATCCCTGCACGACCTGTACGTCGACCTCGTGCGCGGCCGCGTTGGCACGGATCCGTTCGACACCGTCGGACGCCTTCTCGACCGCGACGACAGCGGCACCGAGCCGCGCGCACTCCACGGCCACGGACCCGGACCCCGCACCGACGTCCCAGACGAGGTCGCCGAGCCGCGGCCCGAGCCGGGCCAGCGCCAGCGCCCGCACCTCGAACTTGGTGATCATCGAGTCGCGGTGGGCGAATTCGCCCTCGTCCAGGGCCCATTGAGAGGGAGCTGGGGGCGGCCCGGCAACCGTACGCACGGCACCGAGAACCCGAGACTCGTCGAGACAGAGGACGACATTCACGGCGGACCCCCAGTCCCGCGTGGCGGCTTCGGCGGGCGGGACCCACTCGACCCGCTCGTCGCCGGTGCCCAAGTCGGAGGCGACCACGAGAACACGCTTCAGGGGCGCGGGGCTGTATCGATCTGCGGCTCCGCCGCGGGGCGCGACCAGCCCCGACGGCGCCGCAGCCGCCCAACCACCCAATGCGGCACCAAGCTCCGCAGGACCCGCCCCCGGCCCGGTGAGCACCGCTACCTTCGGATGAGCCCGGCACACATTCACCGCCGTCCGCAGATCCCGCCCGTGCGCACTGACAACCACCGCGTCGTCCCAAGGCACCCCCACCCGCGCGAAGGCCGCAGCAACTGAAGAGATCCCCGGCCGCACATCCAGCGCCCCGGGCCCGAACCGCTCCGCCAGCACCCGCACGATCCCGAAGAACCCGGGGTCGCCGGAGGCCAGCACGACCACCCGGGCGCCCTTGTCCAGATGCCGTTCGATGACGTCCAGCGCCGGAGCCAGCGGTCCGAGAACAACCCGCTCGGCACTCGCGGGGACCGCCGCAGCATCCAGATGCCGCCGCCCGCCCACGACAAGCTCGGCCCCGGCCAGCAACTTGGCCGGTGCCGCCCCCGTCCCCGTACCCACCACCGTGATCATGTGCCGGCCCCCCGAGCGCCCCGCGCCCGCAGCGCCCGCCGGGCCTCCGGGTCGGCCTTGCGGTACCCGTGGAAGTGACCGGGGTGGTAGAGGTGCGAGCGGGTGCCCTCGGCGTCCAGGGCCGGGCCGACCAGGAAGAGCGTGTGCTTCCAGAGCTTGTGCTCCTTGACGGTCTCCTCCAGCGTCTCGATCGTGCACCGCACGACCAGCTCCTCGGGCCAGGTCGCCTGATAGGCGACGACGACCGGAGTGGACGTCGGATAGCCGCCCTCCAGCAGCTCCCGCACCAGCTGCCCGCTGCGCGCCGCGGACAGGAAGATCGCCATGGTGGTGCCGTGCTTGGCGAACTCACGCACCTCCTCGCCGGGCGGCATCGGCGTCTTGCCGCCGCCCAGCCGGGTGAGCACGACGGACTGCGCGACCTCGGGGATGGTCAGCTCGCGCTGTGCCAGCGCGGCCACGGCCGAGAAGGCGGAGACCCCGGGCACGACCTCGGTCGCGACACCGATCCGCGCACACCGGTCGAGCTGCTCCTGCGTACCGCCCCAGAGAGCGGGGTCGCCGGAGTGGATGCGCGCCACCTTGAGCCCGGACTCATGAGCCCGCTCGTACACGGCGACGACGTCCTCCAGGGACATGGTCGCCGAGTCGAGGATCTCCGCGTCCTCACGCGCGTGTTCGAGGACCTCCGCCTGTACCAGGCTCGCGGCCCAGATCACGACGTCGGCCTCGGCGATGGCACGCGCGGCCCGGAACGTCAGCAGATCGGCGGCGCCGGGGCCGGCACCGACGAAGGTCACCTTGCCGGTGGGGGCATCGGCCATGGGAATCGGTCCTCCTACGAGTACTTACTACGAGTACTTACGAGTACTGCGGTCGTCGCCACGAGGGCTGGATGTGCGTGAACGGGGGTTGATCGGATACCAAGGCCCTATGGCGGTCTTCGTCGCGCTCGGCGCGTTCCTGATGACGCTGGCCGGCGGCTGGACGGCACAGCGGGTGACCGACCGCCGTCATCTGGTCCTCGGCCTGGCCGGCGGCCTGATGCTCGGCGTCGTCGGCCTGGACCTGCTGCCGGAGGCGCTGCACGCGGCCGGTGACGAGGTCTTCGGCGTCCCCGCGGCCCTGCTCCTCTTCGTGGCCGGCTTCCTGCTGGCCCATCTGGTGGAACGCCTGCTGGCCGCCCGCCAGGCCGCGCACGGCGGCGAGGAACACAACGGCCGGGCCCCCGAGGTGGGCCTGACGGCCGCCGCCGCGATGGTCGGCCACAGCGCCATGGACGGCGTGGCGATCGGCGCGGCCTTCCAGGTGGGCGACGGCATGGGCACGGCGGTCGCACTGGCCGTGGTGGCCCACGACTTCGCGGACGGCTTCAACACGTACACGATCACCAGCCTGTACGGGAACGCCCGCCGCAGAGCGCTGACCATGCTGTTCGCGGACGCGGTGGCTCCGGTAGTGGGCGCCGCCTCGACGACGTTCGTGACCATCCCGGAGGGCCTGCTCGGCGGCTATCTCGGCCTCTTCGGCGGCGCGCTCCTCTACCTCGCGGCGGCCGAGATCCTCCCCGAGGCCCACCACGAACACCCCGCCCACTCGACCCTGCTGTGCACGGTCGCGGGCGTGGGCTTCATCTGGCTGGTCGTGGGCCTGGCGGGCTGATCCGGTGGCTCTGGAGGGGGTCACGAAGGGGTTCACGGAGGGGGTCACGGAGGGGGTCACAACTTGCCACCCCGGGTGCCGTCCCGTCGGGCGGGCGCGATGAGGGTGGAGAGATACGGCAGCGCGGCCCCGTCGAGCTCCGCGGCCGGCCGAATGGACTCGGCCTCAAGACCCAGCGCCGATCCCCATACGGCGTCCTCGATCCGCCCGGTCTCCCTGAGCGCCTCGGCCACCTCCCCGGCCTGCCGCCCGAACTTGTAGGCGACGACGGTCCCGGGCCCGTTGAGAGCCTCCTTGAGCACGGCAGCCCCGGCGGTGACGGGGACGAGCGTGAGCGGCTCGGTGCCCTCCGTCAGCACGGCCCCCGACCGCGCCGCGAGATCCTGCATGGCGGTGATCCCTGGAACCGTCTCCACGACGACGTCGGGCACCAACTCGCCGATGGTGTGGGCGAGATAGGTGAAGGTGGAGTAGACGTTGGGATCGCCGATGGTGGCGAAGGCGACGGAGTCGTTGGCGTGCAGCAGTTGGGCGACCCGCTCCCCGGCGGCGTCCCAGGCGGCTTCGCGCCGACCGTGATCGGTTCGCTCATTGAGGGCGAAGACGACCCGTACGACCTTCTCCTGCGGCACGTAGTGCAGGACGGTCGCCTCGGCCCGCCCCCGCTCTCCAGTGTCCATCACAGGCACGACGACCACATCGGCGGCGCGCAGGGCGTTGACGCCCTTGACGGTCACCAGCTCCGGATCGCCGGGTCCGACCCCGACCCCGATCAACCTGCTGCTGCTCATGACGTCAGGCACCTCTCCACGAACCGACGGGCGACACCGGGCTCCGAGGCCCAGTGCGTGTGCAGATAGCTCGCGTGCACACCACGCTGTACAAAACCTTCGAGCCGCCGCCGGGGCACCCGCACCCCCCACGCCGCGGCGTCCCCCGCCCCCGGTTCCACCACGGTCCGGTGGAACTCGTGCCCCCGCATCCGGGTCCCGGCGACGGCGAGCGAACTGTCACTGACGGCGACGGCGTCCCGGTACCCGAGGGTGAGCCGCTCGGTCATCCGCGCCGAGGCGTCGAGCACCCCGCACATGGGCTGCCCGTCGAGCTCCCGGCTCAGGTAGAGCAGCCCGGCGCACTCGGCGGCGACGGGAGCGCCGGTCTCTGCGAGGGCGGCGACGGCCTTCCGCAACGGCTCGTTGGCGGACAGTTCGGCGGCGTAGACCTCGGGGAAACCGCCCCCGATGACCAACCCGCTTGTTCCGTCCGGCAGTTGCTCGTCGTGCAGAGGGTCGAAGGCGACGACCTCGGCTCCCGCGGCGGCCAGCAGCTCGGAGTGCTCGGCGTAGGAAAAGGTGAACGCGGAACCGCCGGCGACGGCGACGACAGGAGTGGACGGCTGCGGGTGCGTGGGGGCTGGTCGCGCAGTTCCCCGCGCCCCTAGGTGTCTCAGCTCCAGCGGCGCTGACGGTTCCAGCCCCTTCGACAAATCCAGCCCGTCCGACAAATCCAGCCTGTCCAGCAAATCCAGCCTGTCCGGCAAATCCAGCCCCTCCGGCGTTTGAGGAGCGGGGGTCCAGGGGGCGGAGCCCCCTGGGAGCGGGGTCGAAGGGGCGGCAGCCCCTGGGGACGGGACGGGAAGGGGCGGCGGGGGCGAGGAAGCCAAGACCTCAGCCGCATCCCAAGCCGCACAACCCAACGCCACCGCCCCCCGCGCAAGCCCCATCAACCCCTCCAGATCACACCCCCGCTCCACCTGCGAAGCCATCGCCGCAACCGCATCCACCGCAGCCGCCCGCCGCTCGGCAACCGGCACCAACCCCAGATGCCGAGACGGCGTATCCACCTGAGCCACCCGCCGCAGCACCCCGAACACCGGCACCCCGGCCGACTCCAACGCCTCCCGCAACAAGGCCTCATGCCGATCCGACGCGACCTTGTTGAGAATCACACCCCCCACCCGCACCTCGGGATCCCACGACGCGAACCCATGCACCAGCGCGGCCACGGACCGGGACTGCGACGAGGCGTCGACGACCAGCACCACCGGCGCCCGCAGCAACTTCGCCACCTGCGCCGTGGACGCCAGCTCCCCTTCCCCCGCGGCCCCGTCGAACATCCCCATCACGCCCTCGACGACGGCGATGTCACACCCCCGCGCCCCGTGCAGGAACAGCGGAGCCACCAGCGACGGCCCACACAGATACGCGTCGAGATTCCGCCCCACCCGCCCGCTCGCGAGCGCGTGATACCCGGGATCGATGTAGTCCGGCCCCACCTTGTGCGGAGACACGACGAGCCCCCGCGCGGCGAACGCGGCCATCAACCCCGTGGCGACGGTGGTCTTCCCGCTGCCGGACGAAGGCGCGGCGATGACCAGCCGAGGGACGGAAACGGACGAGGACATCACCACTCGATACCCCGCTGCCCCTTCTGCCCGGCGTCCATGGGGTGCTTCACCTTGGACATGTCGGTCACGAGATCGGCGAAGTCGACAAGCTCCTCAGGCGCGTTCCGCCCGGTGATCACGACATGCTGGGTGCCGGGCCGGTTCCGGAGCACGTCGATGACCTCATCCGTGTCCACCCACCCCCAGTGCATCGGATAGGCGAACTCGTCGAGCACGTACAGCTTGTACGTCTCCGCGGCCAGATCCCGCTTGACCTGCTCCCAGCCCTCCCGGGCCTTCTCCTCGTTGTCCATCTGCTGGTCCCGCTGCACCCAGGACCAGCCCTCGCCCATCTTGTGCCAGTCGACGGCCCCGCCCTCACCACTGGCACCGAGCACCCGCAGCGCGTTCTCCTCGCCGACCTTCCACTTCGCCGACTTGACGAACTGGAACACCCCGATGGGCCACCCCTGATTCCAGGCCCGCAGCGCGAGCCCGAAAGCGGCGGTCGACTTCCCCTTCCCGACACCGGTGTGCACGATCACCAGCGGCCGATTCCGGCGCTGTCGCGTGGTCAGCCCGTCGTCCGGCACCACACTCGGCTGTCCCTGAGGCACTACGCGGCCCTCCTCTGTACGTCCTTCACGAGCCCTGCGATCGAGTCCGCCCGCAACTCGTCCAACGTCACCGCGGTACCGCCCAGTTCACCGGCGAGCTGCCCGGCCAGCCCCAGCCGCACGGGCCCGGACTCACAGTCGACGACGACGGAAGCGACCCCGTCGGCGGCGAACAGCCGAGCCGCCCGCCCCGAGAGGGCGACCGGCTCGGGCCCCCCGGTGGCCCGTCCGTCCGTCACCACCACGACCAGCGCCCGCCGCGCCGGATCCCGCAGCCGCTCCACCCGCAGCACCTCGTGCGCCCGCAGCAGCCCGGCCGCGAGCGGGGTCCGCCCACCAGTCGGCAAGGTCTCCAGCCGGGCGGCCGCGGCGTCCACCGACGACGTGGGCGGCAACGCGACCTCCGCGGCCGATCCCCGGAACGTCACAAGACCCACCTTGTCCCGCCGCTGATACGCGTCGAGCAGCAGCGACAGCACAGCCCCCTTCACCGCACTCATCCGCTGCCGCGCCGCCATCGATCCCGAGGCGTCCACGAGGAACAGCACGAGGTTCCCCTCGCGCCCCTCCCGTGTCGCCTGCCGCAGATCGTCCCGCCGGACCACGAGCCCACGTCCCGACCGCCCACGAGCCCGCTGATGCGGCGCCGCTGCCTGCACGGTGGCCGCCAGATGCAACTTGGTCAGCGCCCCACGCGGACGCCGCGCCCCGGTCGTCCGCCCGTGCTCGGTCCGCGCCCGCGACCGCCGCCCGGCGGCACCGTCACCGAGCCCGGGCACACTGAGCACCTTCGTGCGGAACGGCTCGGCGGCCCGTACGGCGGACTGCTCACCGGAGCCGGCACCGCCGGTCTGCGGCTCACCGCCCTCACCGGCCTCGGGCTGCGCCCCCGAACCCCCGTCGGCCTCCGGCCCGTCGGACGACGGCGGCTGCCCACCACCGTCACCGGGCCCGTCCGGATCAGGCTCGTCATCGTCCTCGGAGCCGCTGAACTCCTCCAGCGTCTCGTCGAGCCTGTCCTGGTCAAGTCCCGGAGCGTCAAAGGGATTGCGCCGACGCCGGTGCGGCAGCGCGAGCAGCGCGGCCTGCCGTACGTCCTCCGCCAGCACGTCCGTCCGTCCGGCCCAGGCGGCCAGCGCGGTCGCGGTCCGGGCCATCACGATGTCCGCCCGCATACCGTCGACCTCGAAGGCCGCACACGTCGCCGCGATCTGCCGCAGCGCCCCGTCACCCAGCCGCACCGACGGCAACAACTCCCGGGCGGCGACGATCCGTTGCCGTACGGCGGCCTCCTCGTCCGCCCAACGGTCCGCGAAACCCGCCGGGTCGTCGTCGTACGCGAGCCGTCGCCGTACCACCTCCACTCGCTGGTCGGGCTCCCGCGAGGCCGCGACCTCGACGGTCAGTCCGAACCGGTCGAGCAACTGCGGCCGCAGTTCGCCCTCTTCGGGGTTCATGGTGCCGACGAGCAGGAACTTCGACGCGTGCCGTACGGAGACGCCCTCGCGCTCCACGTACGAGGCGCCCATCGCGGCCGCGTCGAGGAGAAGGTCGACGAGATGGTCGTGCAGGAGGTTGACCTCGTCGACGTAGAGGATGCCGCGGTGCGCGTCGGCGAGCAGCCCCGGCTCGAAGGCCTTCACGCCCTCCGCGAGCGCCCGCTCGATGTCGAGGGCGCCCACCAGCCGGTCCTCGGAGGCGCCGACGGGCAGTTCGACCATGCGGGACGCGCGGAAGGCACCCGGTCCGGGCTCGTGCGGCCCGTCCGGGCACTCGGGGTCCGGCTTCGAGGGGTCGCACGAGAAACGGCATCCGGCGACGACCGGCACCTCCGGCAGCAGCGCGGAAAGGGCCCGTACCGCCGTCGACTTGGCGGTGCCCTTCTCGCCGCGCACCAGCACACCGCCGACCGCCGGGGAGACGGCGTTCAGCAGCAGCGCGAGCCGCAGGTCGTCCTGGCCGACAACGGCCGTGAACGGGAAGGGGGTTGTCACTGGTCGCCCTCCAAGTCGCCTTCCAGCTCCAGGTATGTGGCCCGCAGCCGCTCCAGGGTGTCCGCGTCCGGCTCGGCCCACAGCCCGCGGTCGGCGGCCTCAAGCAGCCGCTCCGTGACACCCCGCAGTGCCCAGGGGTTGGACTTCTTCATGAAGTCCCGGTTCTCCGCGTCGAAGACGTACTCCGCGCTGAGCTTCTCGTACATCCAGTCGTCGACGACGCCGGCCGTGGCGTCGTAGCCGAAGAGGTAGTCGACGGTCGCCGCCATCTCGAAGGCGCCCTTGTAGCCGTGCCGCCGCATGGCCGCCATCCAGCGCGGGTTGACCACGCGGGCGCGGAAGACCCGGTGGGTCTCCTCGCCGAGCGTGCGCGTCTTCACCTGGTCCGGAGTCGCCGAATCACCCACGTACGCCTCGGGGTTGGCGCCCGTGAGGTGGCGCACCATCGCGACCATGCCGCCGTGGTACTGGAAGTAGTCGTCGGCGTCGACCAGGTCGTGCTCACGAGTGTCGACGTTCTTCGCGGCGACGTTGATCCGCTTGAACGCGGTCTCCATGTCCCCGCGCGCCGCCCGCCCGTCGAGCCCCCGCCCGTAGGCGTAGCCGCCCCACACCGCGTACACCTCGGCGAGGTCGGCGTCCGAGCGCCAGTTGCGGGCGTCGATCAGCGGCAGCAGACCCGCCCCGTACGCCCCCGGCTTGGACCCGAAGATCCGGGCCGTGGCCCGCCGCCGGTCACCGTGCTCGGCGGTGTCCTCGTCGGCGTGCGCCCTCACGAAGTTGCGGTCGGCGGGCTCGTCCAGCTCGGCCACCTTGCGGACGGCGTCGTCGATCAGCCCGACCACGTGCGGGAACGCGTCCCGGAAGAAGCCCGAGATCCGGACGGTGACGTCCACGCGCGGCCGCCCGAGCTCCGCCAGGCCGATCACCTCGAAGCCGGTCACCCGCCGCGAGGCCTCGTCCCACACCGGACGGCAGCCGAGCAGCGCCAGGATCTCGGCGATGTCGTCGCCCTGGGTGCGCATCGCGGACGTACCCCAGACCGTCAGGCCGACGGACTTCGGGTACTCACCGGTGTCGGCCAGGTACCGCTGCACGAGCGAGTCGGCGAGCGCCTGCCCGACCTCCCAACTCAGCCTGGACGGAATGGCCTTGGGGTCGACGGAGTAGAAGTTCCGGCCGGTCGGCAGGACGTTGACGAGCCCACGGGTCGGCGAACCGGACGGACCGGCCGGGACGTAACCGCCGTTCAGGGCCTTGAGGATGTGGTCGATCTCGTCGGTGGTGCGCGCGAGCCTCGGCACGACCTCGGTGCAAGCGAACTCCAACACGGCGACGGCGTCGGGGAGTTCGGTGCCGAGGACCTCACGGACGAGCGCACGGCTCTCCGCGACCGCCCACTCACGGTCCTCCATGCCCTCCGCGATCCGCCGGCACAGCTGCTCCAGCAGGTCGATCGCGTCGGCGGCCGTGCGGGACGGGCCATCGACGAGGTCGGTCAGCTCGACCGGGACCTTCGCCGGAGCGCCCGGCTCGGCCAGCAACTCCTTCTCGACGAGCCCGTAATGGGCCGCCAGGCAGGCCCTCAGTCCCGGCAGGGCGTTGGCCTGACCGCCCCACACCTGCGAGGCCCGCAGCACGGCGAGCACGAGATTGACCCGGGGCTCACCCACCGGACCACCGCCGAGGATGTGCAGCCCGTCCCGGATCTGCACGTCCTTGATCTCGCACAGATAACCGTCGATGTGCATGACGAACTCGTCGAACGCCTCGTCGTCCGGCTGGTCCTCGACATGCAGGTCGTGGTGGAGCTCGGCCGCCTTCACCAAAGTCCAGATCTGCGCCCGCACGGCCGGGGCCTTCGTCGGGTCCAGGTCGGAGACGAGCGCGTACTCGTCGAGCAGCTGCTCCAGCTTGGCCAGGTCGCCGTAGGTGTCGGCCCGTGCCATCGGCGGCACGAGATGGTCGACCACGGTGGCGTGCCCGCGCCGCTTGGCCTGGGTGCCCTCGCCGGGGTCGTTGACGATGAAGGGATAGATCAGCGGCAGCTCACCGAGCACCGCGTCCGGCGCACAACTCCCGCTGAGACCGAGCCCCTTGCCGGGCAGCCACTCCATCGTGCCGTGCTTGCCCATGTGGACGATCGCGTCGGCACCGAAAGAGTTGTCCAACCACCGGTACGCGGCCATGTAGTGGTGCGACGGCGGCATGTCGGGGTCGTGGTAGATCGCGATCGGGTTCTCCCCGAAGCCGCGCGGCGGCTGGATCATCACGACGACGTTCCCGAACTGCAGGGAGGCGAGCACGATGTCGTCCCCGTCGACGTACAGCGAGCCCGGCGGCTCACCCCATGCGTCCACCATGGCCTGGCGAAGCCCGGGGTCGAGCTTGTCGAACCACGTCTGATAGTCCGCGAGCGGCACCCGCGCGGGCGCCGACGCCAGTTGCTCCTCGGTCAGCCACTCGACATCGTGACCGCCGGCCTCGATGAGCCGGTGGATCAACTCGTCGCCGCCGGACGGGTATTCCGTGAGCGAGTAACCGGCGTCCCGGAGCGCGTCCAGTACCTGGATCGCCGAGGCGGGAGTGTCTAGACCGACCGCGTTGCCGACCCGCGAGTGCTTGGTCGGATACGCCGTGAAGACCAGCGCGAGCCTCTTCTCGGCGTTCGGCGTGTGCTTCAACTTCGCGTGCCGTACGGCGATCCCGGCGACCCGCGCGGCCCGCTCCGGGTCGGCCACGTACACCGGGACGTCGTCGGGCCCCTGCTCCTTGAAGGAGAACGGCACGGTGATCAGCCGCCCGTCGAACTCCGGGATCGCGACCTGCATGGCCGCGTCCATGGGCGAGAGAGCGGCGTCGGACGCGTCCCAGGCCGCGCGGGACGACGTAAGGCAAAGTCCTTGCAGCACCGGCACGTCGAGCTCGGCCAGCGCCCCGATGTCCCACGCCTCCTCGTCACCGCCGGCCGAGGCCTGCGAGGCGTGCGTGCCACCGGCGGCGAGGACGGTGGCGACGAGCGCGTCGGCCCGCGCGAGCAGCTCGTACAGCCCGGGGTCCGCCCCGCGCAGTGAACCGCAGTACACGGGAAGGGCGTTGGCGCCCCGCGCCTCGATCGCCTCGCACAGGGTGTCCACGAAACCGGTGTTGCCGCTCAGCTCATGGGCCCGGTAGAAGAGCACGCCGACGGTCGGTCGGCCGCTCTCCCAGGCGTAGGAGCCGTGGACGCCGTACTCCGGCATCTTCTGCGGCTCGACGAACCCCTCGCCTGTCAGCAGCACGGTGTCGGACAGGAACCGGGCGAGCTCGGTGAGGTTCTCGGGCCCGCCCTCGACGAGGTACCTGAGCGCCTCGGCCACGACACCGGCCGGTACCGACGACTCGGCCATCAACTCGGCGTCCGGGACGGCCTCGCCGCCGAGCAGCACGGTCGGGATACCCGAAGCCTTCAGGGCCGCGAGCCCGTCCTCCCAGGCCCGCTTGCCGCCGAGCAGCCGTACGACGGCGATGTCGGCGCCGTCGAGGAGCGCGGGCAGCTCGTCCGTGACGTCGACGCGCGTCGGGTTGCCGATCCGGTAGTCGGCACCCGAGGCGGCCCGGGCCGCCAGCAGATCCGTGTCGGCGGTCGACAACAACAACACTGTGCTCATGCGGGCGCTCCCGGTGGAATGAAAGGCAGTCCTTGTGGCGCGCCGGACTCGATGAGCCGCCACAGCGCGTCCGTGTCCGCGTGCTGTTCGATCAGGTCGCCGAGCAGGTCGAGCTGCTCCTCGCGCAGCGCGGCGAACGAGGTGTCGGGGGCCGGCACGAACCGGCGGCCCGCGGCGGCCGCCACCTCGCGCAGGAAGGCCCGCCGGAACCCGTCCGACTCCAGCGAGCCGTGCCAGTGCGTGCCCCAGGTCTGGCCGACCCGGCAGCCGTCGAGGAAGGGTTCTCCGCCGCCGATGTCGGCGACCCCGTGATGGATCTCGTACCCCTCGACCTGCTCGCCGAGGGCTTCTCCCTCCGGCCGGGTGAGGGTCTTCTCGCGCGCGAACCGCACCCGCACGGGAAGCACACCGAGGCCGTCGACCGCGCCGACGCGCGATTCGATCTCGTCCTCGATGCGTTCGCCGAGGATCTGGAACCCGCCGCAGATGCCGAGGACGGGCCGCCGCTCGGCGACCCTGCGCCTGAGCGCGTCCGAGAGCCCCCGCTCGTGCAGCCACTCCAGGGCCCGGACGGTCCCCCTGGTGCCCGGGACGACGACGAGATCGGCGTCCGCGAGCTCCTCCGCCCGGTCCACGAACCGCACCACGACTCCCGGTTCGGCGGCCAGGGCGTCGACGTCGGTGAAGTTGGACATGAGGGGGATCGCGCAGACGGCGACGCGCAGGACGTCCTCGCCGACCGGGGCGGAGACCTGGGACTCCCGGACCGCCCCCCGCAACGACACCCGCAGCCCGTCCTCCTCGTCGATCCCGAGCCCGTGCCGGAAGGGCAGAACGCCGTACGTCCGCCGCCCGGTGAGCCCGTGGAGCATGTCCAGCCCGGGTTCGAGGAGCGAGACGTCCCCGCGGAACTTGTTCACGAGGAACCCGGCGACGAGCGCCTGGTCCTCGGGGCCGAGCAGCGCCACGGTCCCGAAGAAGGAGGCGAAGACCCCACCGCGGTCGATGTCCCCGACGACCAGCACGGGCAGCCCGGCGTTCCGCGCGAGCCCCATGTTCACGATGTCGGTCCGCCGCAGGTTGATCTCGGCCGGACTGCCCGCCCCCTCACAGATCACCGCGTCATACGTGCCCCGCAACTCGGCGAGACAGTCGAGCACGGTCCCGAGCAGCTTCTGCTGCCGCCCCCCGTGATAGCCACGAGCGCTCAGTTCCCCGACCGGTTTCCCGAGCAGCACGACCTGACTGCTCTGCTCACCACCGGGCTTGAGCAGCACGGGATTCATCAGCGCGGTCGGCTCGACCCGACAGGCCTGCGCCTGCATGGCCTGGGCCCGCCCGATCTCGGCACCCTCGCGCGTGACGAACGAGTTGAGGGACATGTTCTGCGCCTTGAACGGCGCGACCTTCACCCCCTGCCGCACCAGCCACCGGCAGATCCCGGCGGTGACGACGCTCTTGCCGGCATCCGAGGTGGTTCCGGCGACGAGAAGCCCTCCGCCCGTCATGCCCCACGCCCCTTCACGACGGCCCGCGCGACGACACCGACGCCGAGCGCGAGCAATCCGACACACCGCGACAGCCGTGCGGCGCGCTCGATGTCGTACGCGGCGACGGCACGCCCTTGTCCATTGAGCACGGGCCGGTGCTCGACCCGTCCCGCGTACGAAAGAGTCCCTCCGAGTCTGACTCCCAGCGCCCCCGCGAACGAGGCCTCGACCGGCCCGGCGTTGGGACTGGGATGCTTGCCGGCGTCCTCCCGCCAGGCGCGCACGGCACCCCGCGGACGATCACCGGCCAGCACGGCGAGTACGGCGGTCAGCCGCGCCCCCGGCCACCCGGCGAGGTCGTCGAGCCGGGCGGAGGCCCACCCGAACCGCCGGTACCGGGCCGACTTGTGCCCGACCATGGCGTCGAGCGTGTTCACGGCCCGGAACCCGAGCAGCCCCGGCACTCCACCGACGGCCCCCCACACGAGGGCCCCCACTACGGCGTCGGAGGTGTTCTCGGCCACGGACTCCACGACGGCCCGGGCGATCCCGTCGGCGTCGAGGGCCTGCGGATCGCGCCCGCACAGATGCGGCAGCCGCTCCCGGGCCGCCTCGACATCGCCCGCCTCCAGCGCCCGCCCGATGACCCGGGCCTCCCGCACGAGCGAAGTCCCGCCCACGACGGCCCAGGTGGCGGCGGCGGTCAGCGCGACGGAAGCGGTACGGGACGGACGTACGACGTTCTCCGCCACGGCGCCGAGCCCCACCGCGGCGCCCACGCACACGGCGGTGTGCAGCGCGCCCCACCCCCGGTGGTCCCGCCACAGCACCCGCTCCACGGCACCGGCCGCCCGTCCGAACGCGGCGACCGGATGCCCGCGGCGCGGATCGCCGAACAGCAGGTCACCGAGGAGGCCGGCGGCGGCGCCGTACGCGAAGACGCGATCGGCACGCACCGGCTCAGCCGATCGCGGGGTCGTGCGAGCACCGGATGGCGCGGGTCGATCGGCAGGCGAGCATCGCGTTATGTCCTCACTCAGGGTGTCCACGCCCTGGTTCGACGAGACCGGCGGCGAGAGTTCCTGGCTCCCGGGGATTGCTACCCCGGTGACAGTGGCGGGACCGCGCCGGATTCACACCGGCTTCCTCTGCTGCCGCCGTACATGGCCCCGGCAGTCCACCACGCACCCGAACGGCAGTCAACTTGCTGTTGACCTGCGGCGGGAGAGTGTGCAGAACCCCACACCACCGGGCCCGGGAGTGGGCGGACCGGCCGCACACGGACGGCCGGGCGGGCACGGAACCGTAAGTCCCGTGCCCGCCCGGCCGTCGGGCGATCGGTGCCGTCAAGCCACGATCAGAGAGATCCCGTACGCCACCGCCGCCGCGCAGGCCGCGAAGCAGGCGTACGCGCCGGCGACCGCGAGGGTCGCCGAGCCGCCCTGGGCGGTGGCCCGCTCCTGGCGGGAGAGGCCCATGATGCCGAGGGTGAACAGGGCCACCAGGCCCACGGTGACGACGAGGCTGACGCCGAAGACGGAGCCGAGCGCTTCCCAGTCGATCTGCATGGTGAGGCTTCCTTAGTAACCGGGGTTTCAGACGGCGGCCGGCGGGGCGGCCGGTTCCGTGGTGGCGGGAGGGGCCGGGATCGTGGCCGTGAGGTCCTCGGTCACCGTGCCCGCGGGCGGCGGGGTCACGGCGGCGATCGCCGTGGTCACCACACCGGCCGGCTCGTCGGTCGCGTTGACGTTCGACGCGTCCACGACCTCGCGGCGCGAGATCTTCCAGATCGCCGCGCTGGAGGCGACGAGGAAGACCGCCACGACCGCCGTACCCCAGTCGCCGAGATCCGTGACCGACTCGGCCAGCGCGCCCACCAGGGCCGCCGCCGGGAGTGTGAGGCCCCAGGCCACGAACATCCGGGTGGCCGTGGACCAGCGGACGACCCCGCCCCTGCGGCCGAGGCCCGCGCCCATCACCGAACCGGAGACGGAGTGCGTGGTGGAGAGGGAGAAGCCGAGGTGGGACGAGGCCAGGATGACCGTGGCCGCGCTGGTCTGGGCGGCGAAGCCCTGCTGCGGCTGGAGTTCGGTCAGCCCCTTGCCCATGGTGCGGATGATGCGCCAGCCGCCGAGGTAGGTGCCGAGCGCGATGGCGAGGCCCGCCGAGAGGATGACCCAGGTGGGCGGGTCGGAGTCGGGCGCTACGACGCCGCCGGCGACCAGGGCGAGGGTGATGATGCCCATCGTCTTCTGCGCGTCGTTGGTGCCGTGGGCGAGCGAGACCAGGCCGGCCGAGGCGATCTGGCCGGTGCGGTAGCCCTTCGCCGCGGCCTTGCCGTCGGCCTTCTTGCCCAGGGAGTAGGAGAGGCGGGTGGCCAGCATGGCGGCGACGCCCGCGACGATGGGCGCCGCGACCGCCGGGATGAGGACCTTGGTGACGAGCGCGTCACCGTGGACCGCGCCCATGCCCGCCGAGGCGATGGTGGCGCCGATCAGACCGCCCATGAGGGCGTGCGAGGAGCTGGAGGGCAGGCCTACCAGCCAGGTCAGCAGGTTCCAGAGGATCGCGCCGACCAGGGCGGCGAAGATGACCTCGGGACGGATGCCGGTCTCGTCGACGAGACCCTTGGAGATCGTGTTGGCGACCTCCACGGAAAGAAAGGCGCCCACAAGGTTCAGCACGGCGGACATGGCCACCGCGACCTTGGGCTTGAGTGCACCGGTCGAGATGGTCGTGGCCATCGCGTTGGCGGTGTCGTGGAAACCGTTCGTGAAATCGAACGCGAGTGCGGTTACGACCACAATCGCGAGGATCAGCGAGAAGTTTTCCATTTACCCAGGCAATCGTTCGAGCGTCATTGGCGCGTTGAACGTAGGCAACCTGAGTGAACGGAAGATGAACTGGGGCGGGCCGCACGGTGTCCAGGATCGGCTGCTTCTGCTTCGCCGAACCCCAGGACCCCCGTGCGGCCCATGCGCCCCTTGGCTATGCCCCCTTGGCGAACCGCTTCAGCTGACTCGCCGAGCCGTTGAAGAGATTCTGATCACCCGGCAGGCTGCCGCTGTTGTCGTACTGCCAGATCGTCCAGTACGACCATCCGCGGGGCAGTGCTCCCGCGTCCGCCGAGTTGTAGCGGGCCACCCACAGCGCGTGGTTGGAGGCGAAGGCGCTGCTGCCGCCCGTGCAGGTGTTCCACCAGTGGGCGGTCGTGTAGATCACCGGACGGCGCCCGGTGAGCCGCTTGACCTCGTCGCTGAACGACTTGATCCAGCCGACCATCTTCGCCTTGCTCATGCTGTAGCACTTGTGCTTCCTGTCGTACGGGTTGTACTCGATGTCGAGCGCGGGCGGCAGGGTCCAGCCGTCCGCGGTCCAGGCGCCGCCGTTGCGCACGAAGTACGCGGCCTGCGTCTTGCCCGACGACTTGTCCGGCAGCGCGAAGTGGTAGGCCCCGCGGATGATGCCCGCGTTGCGCGCCCCGTTGTACTGCTGCCCGAAGTGCGGATTGCGGTAGTTGATCGACTCGGTCGCCTTGACGTAGACGAACCTGGCGCCCTTGGCCCTGGCCTTCTGCCAGTCGACGTTCTTCTGGTGCGAAGAGACGTCGTGCCCCTGGGGCAGGCTCGCCGACGAGGCGGGTGTCTCGGCGAGTGCGATGCCTCCCACGGTGAGCGTGGCCACGGACACGGCCAGGGCGCGGGTTCGATGACGGGCAGGCTTGCGATCACGGGCCATGTGTCCCCCGGAATGGCGTCGTGCACAACAAAGCCCAGACGCTACTGGAAGATCATCGAATTGCGGGTGATCTCCGGCCAAGTCGCAGCAGAGGGGCGTGTATACGGAAATGCGCCCTCCCGGAGGCCGAACCTCCGCCCTAAAGTGCCCCGGGCCCCCGGCGGCCCGGGGCCGCGGCTGGCAGGATCACGGCATGGCTGAGGAGCAGCAGGATCCACGGGACGTGCGGGGCGCAGGGGACGGCGCACAGGTTGCGTTCGAGTCGTGGGGGAGAGGTGTACGCGCCGAGGAGGCAGCTGCCTGGTCGGAACTGGTCGACACGGCCCGCCGCACGGTCGCCGACGGACTCGTCGTGGGCACCTCCGGCAACGTCTCGGTACGCGTCGGGGACACGGTCCTGGTCACACCGTCAGGCGTCCCCTACGACCGCCTCACCCCGGACGACGTGACCGGTGTCGACCTGGACGGCCGCCAGGTCCTCGGCACCCTCCTCCCCACGAGCGAACTCCCCATGCATCTGGCGGTCTACCGCAGCACCGGCGCCCGCGCGGTCGTCCACACCCACGCCGTGCACGCCACGGCCGTCTCCACGCTCGTCCCCGAGCTCCCGACGATCCACTACATGACCGCCGCACTCGGCGGCCCAGTCCGTGTCGCCCCCTATGCCACCTACGGCACCGACGAGTTGGCCGAGAACATGCTCCACGCCCTCGCCGACCGCACCGCCTGCCTCCTCCAGAACCACGGCACGATGGCCTACGGCACAAGCCTGTCCCAGGCCTACGACCGCACAGCCCAACTGGAGTGGATGTGCCACCTGTGGCTGACCGCCCGCGCGGTACCGGGTCTGACCCCACACCTGCTGACGGAGGAACAGGTGGCGGAGGCGGGGGAGCGGTTGCGGGGGTACGGGCAGCGCGCCTGAGGGGATGCCGGGTTCGGTTGCCGGCCGGCCGCGGCCTGGTGGGGGCTGGTCGCGCAGTTCCCCGCGCCCCTGACTTGGTGCAGTCGCCGACGGCGGGAAGGGGACGGGGTGGGGGGTGTCCGCCCGCAGCGGCCGGCGTCCGTCACAGAGCACT
>NZ_JBJDQL010000021.1:83802-148388 GCF_044903305.1 Streptomyces sp. NPDC019531
GCGGGGGCGGGCTCCCTAAACCCCCCAGTGCCCACCCACACCACCCCCCGCCCCCCCCCCCCCCCCCCCCCACCCCGGCCCCGACCCACCCACCAAACCGCACGCGCTACACACGCCCCCACCGGAGCCGCACAGGCCGCCGCAGGCACATAAGGGGCGCGGGGAACTGCGCAAAACGCCCGCCCCCACCCACGCACAGCCCGCCGCAGGCACCCCCACCGAAGGCCCCCGCCCACTGGCCCCCAACCAAGTCCGCCAGGACACTGGAAACCGTGCGCACTGTCAAAGCGACGGCCGCCGCCGTCACCGCAGCCCTGGCCGCCGGCGCAGCCGGAATCGTCGCCGGGAGGATCGCAAGCGACGCCGGCCTGAAGGCGCCGCCCGGCAAGCCCCTGCCCGGCGAACCCCGGCTCACCGTGCACGCCACCGCCGCCGGCCGCATCACCCTCACCCGCGACCTCGCCGCCCTCCGCCCCGGCACGTACGGCCTCGCAGGCGACGCCTCGCACGCGGTCGTCGGCGACGTCCTCCCCGCGGAACCCCACTCCGCCGACACCGTCGTCCGCCGCCTGGAACGGGTCACCCACGGCACCCTGCACCCCGGCGACAAGGTCTGGCTCACCCCGAACGCCCACGTCGGCGACCCGAAGTCCGCCCTCGGCCTCGACCACGACGACGTCGACATCCCGGGCGAACTCGGCCCCCTGCCCGCCTGGTTCGTCCCCGGCATAAGGGACACCTGGGTCATCGCGGTCCACGGCCTCGGCACGACCCGCGAACACACCATGAACCTCATGGAGTTCCTGCACCGCAACCGCTTCCCGGTGCTCGCCCTCACCCACCGCGGCGACGAAGGCGCCCCCCGCCCGCCCGACGGCCTGAACCACTTCGGCGAGACCGAGTGGCGCGACCTGGACGCGGCGATCCACCACGCCGTCGGCCAGGGCGCCCGCCAAGTCGTCCTGCACGGCTGGTCCACCGGCGCCACCATGGCCCTGCGCGCCGCCGCCCACTCCGACCTGCGCGACCGCGTCAAGGGACTCGTCCTGGACTCCCCGGTCCTCAGCTGGGAGCGGACCCTGCGCGCCCTCGCCGCAGCCCGCCACACCCCCGGCGTCCTCCTCCCGCTCGCGGTGCGCGCGGCACAGGGCCGCACCGGCCTGCCCAGCGACCACTCCGGCCTGTACGCCGACCGCACGGTCCCGTACGCCGACCACCCGGACCGGCCCGAAGACGACATGGGCCCCGACCGGCCCCCGCCCCCGACCCTGATCTTCCACGGCCCGGACGACACGATCGCCCCCTGGGACCTCTCCCTCCGTCTCGCCGACGCCCACCCCGACCGGATCGCCCTCCACACAGTCCGTCAGGCCCCCCACGCGGCGATGTGGAACGCCGACCCGAGCGCCTACGAAGAGGCCCTCCGACGTTTTCTCACCCCCCTGATGTGACACCCCGCCGCCCTGTTCCCGGCCGGGGGCCACACGTTCCGTTTAAGCCCGTACTACTGGCCTGATCTCGGCGTATGCCCCTCCACGCGGGCCCGGCGTTGGCCGTCCTCGTCGCCCGTGGTGACATTCCGTTTGGGTTTTCGGACCGTCAACCGGAAGACTGCACCCGTGACGTCCCGTATCCCGCGCGACTCCAGGCTTCGACTCGTCCGCCCGCGACCCCTGGCCGCCGCCCCCACAGCAGTGAACCAACGGCGCCCACGCCGCCCCGCGCCGCGCCCGCCTGAGGGCACACCGGCCCCCGCGGAACTGGCCAGAATGGCGCGCTCCGGCCTGGCCGACGCCGCCCGCGTCGCGCACTGGGCCGACAGCGCCCTCCGCCCCGGCAGGGACGGCACCGGCTCCGACGGCAAGGGCACCCTCTCCGACGAGACAGCCGGGCGCGCGGCCGAGGATCTCGGCCTGACCCCGGCCCAGGTCCGCGCCGACTGGGACACCGCCCGCCTGGCCGGCCTCGTCGAGGTGCACGGAGAGGACGCCCGCCCAGGCTGGCGGCTGCGTGCCTGGGACCGCGACGACAGCGCCGTACTGCGCGGCTGGGTCGCCCTCTTCGACGCCTGGTCGCTCGCCTCCCCGGAACCCACCGACCGCGAGCCGGCCGCCGTCGCCGAGGTCGTCTCGGCCATGCCCCAGGTGCTCTCCTTCCTCCAGCTGTCCGCCGGCCCCGTCCCCGTCGAGCAGCTCCTGGACCTTCTGGAGCAGCGCGTCACCGAACTTCGCACCGAGCGCTGCGAGATCCCCTACGGCCCCCAGCCAGAGCCCACGCAGGAGCCCGAGGCGGCCGACGCCCCCCTCGCCCCCCTCCTCGACTGGGCCCTGCGCGCCCTCGCCTCTGTCGGCGCCCTGACCTACGGCGACGGCCAGGCCACTCTCACCCCGCTCGGCAGCTGGGCGGTGTGGGTCAAGCTGGAGCAGATCTGCGTCGCCGCGCAGAGCCCCGCAGGCAACATCGAGGTCGCCGCCGACGAGATGCTCCGCGGCTGCGCCCAGCTCCGCCCCAACGCGGCCCGCGCCGAGTACCGCGCCTGGCTCGCCGCCCGCCCCGTCGGCAGCGCGGTCACTGATCTGCTCGGCGCCGCCCGCGGCGACGACGCCCTGCTGCGCGGCCTCGCCTTCGAGGCCCTGCGGGTGGTCGGCGCCCCCGCCGAGCCCGACGTGCGCTCCGTGGCCGACGAGCCCACCCTGCGGCCGTACGCCCTGCTGTGGCTGGCCGAGCACGACGGGATCGACCCGGAGGACGCCCACGAGGTCCTCACCCGGGAGGAGGCCACCTGGCTGTGGGTCGACACCGCGGCCGCCGTCGCCGACCACGGCGAGGCCCCGATGCTGGTCCGCCACCTGGAGTCCGCGCTCCAGCCGACCGTCCCCGCCCTCCTCGACGAGGTCCGGGCCGTCGGCCATCCGCGCACCGTGCAGGTCCTGGTCGCCCTCGCCGCAGCCCACCCCGACCCGGCCCTCGCCAAGGCCGTCCGCCGCGCCGCCTTCCAGGTGCACACCGGAGGGTGAGTCAGGCGCGTATCTCCGGCGCGTAGGTACCGAAGCTCCAGATGTTGCCCTCGGCGTCCCGGGCCATGTAGTCCCGGGAGCCGTAGTCCTGGTCCGTCGGGGGCATCAGGATCTCCGCGCCGTGCTCCACGGCGTGTCGGTGGTGTGCGTCGACGTCGTCCACGACGACGTACACCCCGGTCGCTCCCGCGTCCTTCATCAGCTTGTCGTAGGCGCTGCCGGTGCCCTTCGAGCCGAGCATCACCGCGCCGTTGCCCTGCACGAGCTCGGCGTGTGCCACCAGGCCGTCCTCGTTCTCGTACACCGCCAGTTCGGTGAAGCCGAAGGCCTCCGTGAGCTGCTTGACCGCCGCCTTCGCGTCGGCGTACAGCAGCGTCGGGTAGATACTCGGACGCCCACCGCTGGTCCCCGTCATGCCGATCACTCCCTTGTGACCAAAAAGCCGGAAATCGATCCGTGAACCAGTCTCGCAGCGACCACTGACAACGGCCCCCGCCCCGAGCCCCGGCCCCTCACCGCAACGTGTTGCACCGCCCCATCGGCCTTCGTCCGTCGGTGAGACCGGATCGGTCCGGCCCGACGCCGAGGAGGAGACCGAGGCCGTCGCCGCCCGGCACAGCGGCCCTGGAGCCGGTCGCTGACCCGAACGAGGGAGACCGATCGAACACCCGAACCCAGAAAAAGTGCTTGCACGCCCCCGTTAGACTTGGCCCATGGCCATTCTCCTCGCGCATTAGACGGCGGGAACGTCCTCAGCCGCCCATCCCGCCACCAACCCGCCCTGGAGTCTGTCCGTGATCTCCGCCTCCGGTATCGAGCTGCGCGCCGGCGCCCGAGTCCTCATCGAGTCCGCCACCTTCCGTGTCGCCAAGGGCGACCGCATCGGCCTGGTCGGCCGCAACGGCGCGGGGAAGACCACGCTCACCAAGTGCCTCGCGGGCGAGGGCATCCCCGCCGCGGGCCAGATCACCCGTTCCGGCGAGGTCGGCTACCTCCCCCAGGACCCCCGCACCGGCGACCTCGACGTGCTCGCCCGCGACCGCATCCTCTCCGCGCGCGGCCTCGACGTACTGCTGAAGAAGATGCGCGACAACGAACAGCGCATCGCCAACGGCACGGGCGCCACCCGGGACAAGGCGCTCAGGCAGTACGAGCGCCAGGAGACGGAGTTCCTCACCAAGGGCGGGTACGCCGCCGAGGCCGAGGCCGCCACCATCGCGGCCGCGCTGAACCTCCCCGACCGGGTGCTGGGCCAGCCCCTGCACACCCTCTCCGGTGGTCAGCGCCGCCGTATCGAACTGGCCCGGATCCTCTTCTCCGACGCCGACACCCTGCTCCTCGACGAGCCGACCAACCACCTCGACGCCGACTCGATCGTCTGGCTGCGCGACTACCTCAAGACCTACCGCGGCGGCTTCATCGTGATCTCCCACGACGCCGACCTGGTCGAGACGGTCGTCAACAAGGTGTTCTATCTGGACGCCAACCGCGCCCAGATCGACGTCTACAACATGGGCTGGAAGCTCTACCAGCAGCAGCGCGAGGCCGACGAGAAGCGCCGCAAGCGCGAGCGGCAGAACGCCGAGAAGAAGGCCGCCGCCCTGCACTCGCAGGCCGACAAGATGCGCGCCAAGGCCACCAAGACGGTCGCCGCGCAGAACATGGCCAAGCGGGCCGACCGGCTGCTCGCGGGCCTCGACGCGGTGCGCCGGCAGGACAAGGTCGCCAAGCTGCGCTTCCCCGAGCCCGCGCCCTGCGGGAAGACCCCGCTGATGGCGGAGGGCCTGTCGAAGTCGTACGGCTCGCTGGAGATCTTCACCGACGTCGACCTGGCCATCGACAAGGGCTCACGCGTGGTCATCCTGGGCCTCAACGGCGCGGGCAAGACCACTCTGCTGCGCCTGCTGGCCGGGACCGAGCAGCCGGACACCGGCGCGGTCGTGCCCGGTCACGGCCTCAAGCTCGGCTACTACGCGCAGGAGCACGAGACCCTCGACCCCGAGCGCACGGTCCTGGAGAACATGCGCTCGGCGGCCCCCGACCTCGACCTCGTCGAGGTGCGCAAGACGCTCGGCTCCTTCCTGTTCTCGGGCGACGACGTCGACAAGCCGGCCGGGGTCCTCTCCGGCGGTGAGAAGACCCGGCTGGCGCTGGCCACCCTGGTCGTCTCGTCGGCGAACGTCCTGCTTCTCGACGAGCCCACCAACAACCTCGACCTGGCCAGCCGCGCGGAGATCCTCGGCGCGCTGAGCACCTACAAGGGCGCGGTGATCCTGGTGACCCACGACGAGGGCGCGGTCGAGGCGCTCCAGCCGGAGCGGATCATCCTGCTGCCGGACGGCATCGAGGACCTGTGGGGCGCGGACTACGCGGATCTCGTCGCTCTCGCCTGAGAGTCAGCTCCGCTTGATCGAAAGCGTGATCCACGGCGTATGGATCATTCGGCCGATCCGTGATCCATCATCTGTGTGAGATCTCCTCGTACCGAAGTGTGTCCTACATCCATTTCGCGGCCGAGTCCTTTGTCGACAAGGGCTCGGCCGTCGTACGTCTCTGACCTGGCACTTCGCAAAAGAACCCGTTCGGCGGTAGTAACACGCCTGGGTGGAATCACAGATTCCGTATGTGGGGACTCGCTCCTGTCGTCAAAACCATGTCTTACGGACCTTGCCGAATGGGTGGCCATGAACGCCCGGAGGGGTGATCATGAGGGGACCAGAGCGCACTTCCCATGAGGAGGCACGGGTGGCCGAGACTCTGAAGAAGGGCAGCCGGGTAACCGGCGCCGCGCGCGACAAGCTCGCGGCAGACCTGAAGAAGAAGTACGACTCCGGTGCGAGCATTCGGGCGCTGGCCGAGGAAACCGGCCGCTCGTATGGCTTCGTACACCGGATGCTCAGCGAATCGGGCGTCACGCTTCGTGGGCGTGGCGGAGCGACGCGGGGCAAGAAGGCCGCTTCGTCCTGAACCGGGCGGCCCCTCGTCTTCGATGGTGGCCACCCGGTCGGTCGACTGACCGGCCGGGTGGTTACTGTGCAGTCACTTAGCTTCGCTCTGCTGACCGCACACATCGGAGGCGCCCCATGGCTTCGTCCAGCCAGGATGGCCAGGAACTCGTTCCCTTGCTCGACAAGGACGGCGTACGGCTCACCGTCGAGGACACCCTCGCCACGGTGACGCTGACCAACCCGGCCAAGCGCAACGCGCAGAGCCCCGCTCTGTGGCGTGCGCTCGCCGAGGCGGGTCGGCTGGTGCCGGGCTCCGTCCGTGTCGTGGTGCTGCGTGGCGAAGGCAAGTCCTTCTCCGCCGGGCTCGACCGGCAGATGTTCACGCCGGAGGGGATCGAGGGCGAGCCGTCGTTCATCGACCTCGCCCGCAGTGGTGACGCCGAACTCGACGCCGCCATCGCGGAGTTCCAGCAGGGCTTCACCTGGTGGCGGCGCAGTGACGTCGTGTCCATCGCCGCCGTGCAGGGGCATGCCGTCGGAGCGGGCTTCCAGCTGGCCCTCGCCTGTGATCTGCGCGTCGTCGCCGACGATGTGCAGTTCGCCATGCGCGAGACCAGCCTGGGCCTGGTTCCGGACCTCACCGGCACCCACCCCCTGGTGGGCCTCGTCGGATACGCCCGGGCGCTGGAGATCTGCGCCACCGGGCGCTTCGTCACGGCCGAGGAGGCCGTGACCACCGGTCTCGCCAACATCGCCGTACCGCTCGACCAGCTCGACGGCGCCGTGAACGACCTGGCGGCCGCGCTGCTGTCCGCCCCCCGCGACGCGGTCATCGAGACCAAGGCACTCCTGCGGGGCGCCCAGGACCGTACCTACGACGAGCAGCGCGGCGCCGAGCGGGCGGCCCAGACGCGACGGCTGCGCGACCTGGCCGGCGTCGGCGAATAGTTCGGCTAGAGGGTGGCTGTGACCAACACCGCCACCGTCGGCCGATCCGTCAGCGCCCCTCCCACGGCGGCGCGGACCTCCCGGGCCACGTCCAGCGCCCGGTGGTCCGTGCCCACCGCCAGTTCGACACGGACATGGCGGCGCGGAAGGGAGCCCTCTCCGGTCTCCCGCGCTTCGATGTGCACCGGCCGCCCCAGCAGTCCGGTCAGCTGGACCACACCGGGCACCGCCAGGGCCGCGTCTGCCGCGACGGTTTCGTCACCCGGGTCCGCCGCCACCGCACGCGGCGGTTCCGGCCGTCGTACGGGAGACGGCTCCGCGTCCTCGTCGAGGAGGGCCGTCACCCGCAGGTCCACCTCGGCGAGCTCAACGCCCAGCAGTTCCGCCACCGCCCGGGCGAGCGCCGTGCGCAGCCGTTCCGCCGTCACCTGCAGCGGCTCCGCGGGCGTGGCCTCGAACTCCGCCGTGAGCCGCAGCGGGCCGGGCGGCAGCGCGCTCGGCGGCGGAGGCACGGCGGGCTCGTGCGTGTCCTCCGGATCGGCGAGGCCGATGCGCATATGGCCCAGCCGTACGTCTCGCAGATCCTGCACGGCGGTCCGCAGCACCGCCCGAGCCGCCTCCTCGGAGATCCACGCGCCGTCGCGCGGTCCGCCCAGGGGCAGCAGCCTGCCCAGTCCCAGCTGGTGCTTCACTGTTCGCGCCCACTGTTCCGCCGTCATTCCTCCAGCCTGCCGCATCTCCGGAGCGAGATCGCGCAACCGCACTTACGGTGGTCAAAGGAAGACAAGCGGAAGGGACGACGGCGATGAGCGACATGACGCAGAGCCCCGAGGTGGAGACGTCCGTGCAGCCGCGCAAGACCACCAAGCGCGGCGGTGGGGACCCGGCGAGCCGTGGGCGGACCACGATCGCGGACGGGGTCGTGGAGAAGATCGCCGGGATGGCGGCGCGGGACGTTCTCGGTGTGCACGCGATGGGCAGTGGGCTGAGCCGGACCTTCGGGGCCGCGCGCGACCGGTTGCCCGGCGGATCCAAGTCAGTGACGCGCGGCGTCAAGGCGGAGGTCGGCGAGGTGCAGACCGCGCTCGACCTGGAGATCGTCGTCGACTACGGCGTCTCGATCGCCGACGTGGCCAAGGCCGTACGGGAGAACGTCGTCGCCGCAGTGGAACGCATGACCGGCCTCGAAGTCGTCGAGGTCAACATCGCGGTGAGCGATGTGAAGCTGCCCGATGAAGAGGACGAGGAGCCGGAGCCCCGGATCCAGTAGCCAGACCCCGCCTTGAGGGGACGTTTAGGGAGCGCACGATGAGCATGGCCGTGGTCGGCATGATCGCCGGCATGGCGCTGGGGTTCGCCGGGTATTTCGGCGGGTTCGGCGCCTTCCTGCTGGTGGCGGCGCTGGGCGCCATCGGCTTCGTCGCCGGCCGGTTCCTGGAGGGGGACCTGGAGTTTGGCGACTTCTTCCGCAGCCGTGACGACCGGCGTGACCGGCGGCGGTGACGTCCATGAGCAGTGCGGCCGGTGAGGCGGACGAGCCCCGCAGACCCCTGACCGCCGCCGCCGTCCCGCCCGGTGAACGCGGCGCGACGAGGATCGCCGACCGGGTGGTCGCGAAGATCGCCGGGCGGGCGGCCCGAGAGGCGCTGGGCGAACTCCCGGCCGATGCCGCACGCCCCTACGCCACCGTTGTCGTGCACCACAGTCTCGCCCGGATCCGTATGCACCTCGAACTCGACTACCCGTGCGACATCGGCGCGCGTTGCCGCGCGGTGCGTCATCGAGTGGTCGAGCGGGTAGTCGCGTTGGTGGGCATGGAGGTGTCGGAGGTCGCCGTCCAGGTGGAGCGGCTGCATCCGGCACAGGCGCAGGGCGTGGCACAGGGGAGGACGCGATGAGCGAGCCCCAGGGCTCCGAAGGCACCACACAACGACTGCCGGTCATCGAGCGGGCACCGGACCCGGACCAGCGCGACCAGTCCGCGTCGGCGGCCGCGTACGGACCACCACCCGTCCTGAAGGGCGGGGCGGGCGGCGAACGCCGATTCTGGTCTGCGCGCAGGGTCCCGGCGGCCATCGTCGCCGTGCTGCTCCTGCTCGTCGCGGGCTTCTTCCTCTACGACATCGCAGCCGTCCGAGCCAATCGCTCCGCCATGCACTGGCGCCGTGAACTCTCCCGGCAGCTCGCCGAACGCCCCCTGGACGACACCTGGGTCCTGGTCGGCGCGGGTGTCGCCGCGGCTCTGGGACTGTGGCTGATCCTCCTGGCCGCCACCCCGGGCCTGCGCGCCGTTCTCCCGATGCGCCGCACCCACACCGATGTCCGCGCCGGACTCCACCGGGACGCGGCCGCGATGGTGCTGCGCGACCGGGCGATGGAGGTCGCCGGCGTCCAGTCCGTACGCGTACGGATGAGCCGGAGGAAGGCCGACGTCCGCGCGGTCTCCCACTTCCGTGAACTCGACGACGTACGCGCCGACCTGGACGTGACCCTCGCCGAGGCCATCGGGGCACTGGGCCTCGCCCGGCCCCCCGCCCTCTCGGTGCACGTGGCGCGGACAACCAGGAAGAAGGGGTGAGGCACGATGCTCAGGACCGTCAACCGTGTACTGATCGGCCTGGTGGGGCTGGTGCTGCTGGTCGTCGGCGGCTCGGTACTCGCGGTGGGCCTCGGCCTCACCCCCCCGTCCTGGTGGATCCACGACGGCAAGCACGACGTCCTGCTGAGCGACGCGGAGCGCACCCGCTGGGACGGCGAGGGCTGGTGGTGGCCGACGGTCATCGCCGCGCTGGCTCTCGTGGTGCTCCTGACCCTGTGGTGGCTGACGGCGGTTCTCCGCCGACGCAGGCTCACCGAGGTACGCGTCGACACGGGCGACGACGAGGGCGCGCTCCTGAGGGGCCGCGCCCTGGAGGCCGTACTGGCAGGCGACGCGGGCCGGTTGGACGGCGTGCACCGAGCCCAGGTGGGCCTCACCGGCCGCCCCGACGCCCCGGAGACCCACGTACGCCTCCACCTGGAACCGCACGTGGACCCGGGGACAACCCTGAACGACCTGACGACGGAGTCCCTGACCCACGCCCGCAACTCGGCGGGCCTCGACTCACTGCCGGCCGAGGTCCGCATGACTGCCGTCAAGCACAAGGCAGAAAGGGTCAGTTAAGAAAGCCGGCTCAGAACCCGTGCCTCATGCCCCCATCAACCGGCAACATAACCCCGGTCAGATAGGAAGCAGCCGGCGACAACAAGAACGCCGCAACCCGCCCGAATTCCTCAGCCGTCCCATACCGCCGCAGCGGAATCCGAGACTCATTGGCGGCCCGAGTGGCTTCAGGATCAGCCGACATCCCGTCCAGCTCGCGCACGCGATCCGTGTCAATACGGGACGGCAGCAACCCCACCACCCGAATCCCCCGAGGCCCCAGTTCGTCGGAGAGCGACTTCGCGAACCCGGCGAGACCGGGCCGTAGCCCGTTCGAAATGGTCAGTCCCGGAATCGGCTCGTGCACCGACGCCGACAGCACGAACCCGATGACACCCCCGTCCTCCAGCTCCGCCGCAGCCGCCCGAGCCAACCGGACGGCCCCGAGGAACACCGACTCGAACGCGGACTGCCACTGCTCGTCCGTGTTGTCGGCGACAAAGCCGGGCGCGGGGCCGCCCACACTGATCAACACGCCGTCGAAGCCACCGAAATTCTCCCGCGCGGCACCGATCAGCCGCTCCGCCGCCGACGGATCTGCGTTGTCGACGGCCACCCCCACCGCGTTCGGCCCCAACTCCGCCGCCGCGGCGACCGCCGTCTTCTCCTCCCGCCCGGTCACCACGACCTTCGCTCCGTCCGCGACCAGCGAACGCGCGACCGCGTTGCCGAGCCCGCGGGTCGCTCCGGTGACGACGTACACACGGTCCTTCAGTCCAAGATCCATGGCCCCTATCCTGCCTTCTCGCCCGAGGCCCCGAACAGCGTGAGGGCGGTGTTGACGAGCCCGATGTGACTGAACGCCTGCGGGAAGTTGCCGAGCTGGGCGTGGGCCACGGGGTCGTACTCCTCGGACAGCAGGCCCACGTCGTTGGTCAGCCCCAGCAGCCGTTCGAAGAGGTCCCGCGCCTCCTTCGTACGGCCCGTCATGTGCAGCGCGTCGGCGAGCCAGAACGAGCACACCAGGAACGTGCCCTCGCCGCCCGGCAGCCCGTCCACCGGCGTCTCCTCGGCGCTGTACCGCCGTACGAGACCGCCGTGGTCGAGCTCCGCGCGGACCGCGTCGATGGTGCCGACGACACGGGGGTCGTCGGGCGGCAGAAAGCCGACGCGGGGGATCAGCAGCAGGGACGCGTCGAGTTCGCTTGAGCCGTAGTACTGGGTGAAGGTGTTGCGTTCGGGGTCGTAGCCCTTCTCGCAGACCTCGCCGTGCACCTCGTCTCGCAGCGCGCGCCAGCCGTCCAGGTCGCCGTTCAGATCAGGGAAGGCCTCCAGGGCGCGCACGGCGCGGTCGGCCGCGACCCACACCATGACCTTCGAGTGGACGAAGTCGCGCCGGCCGCCGCGCACCTCCCACAACCCCTCGTCCGGCTGCCGCCAGGAGGACCGGAGGAAGTCCAGCAGGACGCTCTGCAGGGACCACATGTGCGGTTTCGGGGGCAGGCCCGCCCGTCTGGCCAGCGACAGCGAGTCCATGACCTCGCCGTACACGTCCAACTGGAGCTGTTTCACGGCTTCGTTGCCGATGCGTACGGGCTGGGAGCCGCCGAAACCGGACAGCCACGGCAGCTCGAACTCCGGCAGCCGGCGCTCGCCCGCGACGCCGTACATGATCTGGAGGTCCGCCGGGTCGCCGGCGACCGCGCGCAGCAGCCAGTTCCGCCAGGCCTCGGCCTCCTCCAGATAACCGCACTGCACCAGGGCGCCCAGGGTGAGTGTGGAGTCGCGCAGCCAGCAGTAGCGGTAGTCCCAGTTGCGCACCCCGCCCATCTCCTCCGGCAGCGAGGTGGTGGCCGCGGCCACGATGCCGCCGGTCGGCCGGTAGGTGAGCGCCTTCAGGGTGATCAGGGAACGGACCACCGCGTCCCGGTGCGGGCCGTCGTAGCGGCAACGCGCCGCCCACGCCTGCCAGTCGGCCACGCTGCTCTCCAGCGCCTCGAAGGGGTCGGTCAGCGGGGGGCGCGGCTCGTGCGAGGGGTGCCAGGTGAGGACGAACGCGACCTTCTCGCCCTTCTCGACGGTGAACTCCGAGTGTGTTCCGAAGAGTTCGCCCCAGGTGTGCACCGGGGGCTCGCTGCGCAGCCACGTCGAGTCGGGCCCCGCCACGGCCACCCGCTGCCCGTCCGACCTGCGCACCCACGGCACGACCGAGCCGTACTCGAAGCGCAGGCGGAGCGTGCTGCGCACGGTGACCCGGCCGCGGAGCCCCTCCACGACGCGTACGAGGTCGGGCGCGACATCGCGCTGCGGCATCAGGTCGGTGACCCGCACCGCGCCCTCGTCGGTCTCCCACTCGGTGTCCAGGACGAGAGTGCCCGGGCGGTAGCCGCGCCTCGTACATCGGTCCGCGTTCTTCGGAGCGATCCGCCAGTGGCCGTTCTCCTCGTCGCCGAGCAGCCTGGCGAAGCAGGCCGCCGAGTCGAAGCGGGGCAGGCACAGCCAGTCCACGGAGCCGTCCATGCCGACCAGGGCGGCGGTCTGTTCGTCGCCGATGAGGGCGTAGTCCTCGATACGAGGGGTCCGGCTAGCCGGAGGGGTTCGGGGGTGCACGGAGTGCGGGTTCCCGGCTGGTCGCGGGGGCAATCAGGGGTGGGGCCGGGGGAGTGACGCGGCCGTGCCGGAGAAGATCACCCCCGGGTGGGCCGGAGTCTGGTTGAGCACCCACAGGCCGATCAGTGTCGCCAGCGCGAACACGACGGCGATGAGGACGGCCAGGACGAGCCGGCGGCGGCGTTCCCGGCGCAGCCACTCGCCGCGTGCCGTGCGATAGGCGTCGGGGGCCGCGTGCACGCCGCCGGCCAGCGCGGCCAGGGCCTCCTGGAGTTCCCGCTCGGTGCGGTCCGGACTCGCGTCGTGCGAGGGAGTCGCGTCTCGGTGCGTCATCGCCGGGCCTCCATCGCCTGGGTCAGGGCGGCGAGGCCGCGTGCCGTGTGGGTCTTGACGGAGCCGCAGGAGATGCCCATCGCCGAGGCGATCTCGCTCTCCTTCAGTCCGAGCCAGTGCCTGAGCACCAGCGCCTCGCGCTGCCGGGCGGGCAGCTGCTGGAGTGCGTCGATGAGGACGCGCTGGTCGTCGTGGAGGAGTGCGGTGCTCTCGGCGGAGGCGACAAGTTCGATGGGCGGTGCCTCGACGTGCTTGCGGGCTACCTGGAGGTGCCGTATCCGCATCCGGGTCAGATTGCAGACCGTGGAGCGCAGATAGGCCTCCGCCGCCTCGGTGTCCCTCAGGCGCCGCCACTTCCGGTAGATCTGGTAGTAGGCCTCGGCGACCACGTTCTCCGGGTCGTCGGCGCCGAGCAGCACGGCGAGGCGGAGCATCGAGGCGTAGTGCAGCTCGAACAGCCGGGCCACACCGGCCTCGCGCTCCAGCTCGGCCGGGTCGGTCGCCGCGGGGGCGAGCGGGACGGGTACGGCGGTGCCGGGTCTCACATGCTGTCTCACGGGTTGTTCGCTCCCGTCTCGGGGCGCCGCCTGACGGTCAGGCGCGACGGTAGGTCGGTCAGGTCGGCGCCGCGCGGGACGCCGAGCCGTTCGAGGGCCGCGGTTCCGGCCAGGGCGACGGTCAGGTTGAGCAGGAGAGCGACGAGACCGGCGTAGATCTGGAAGGGTCCCGCACCGATCGACGAGAACCCCTCATGGACGACGAGGAAGGTGCCGGCCAGCATGCCCACGCCCCACCCCGCGAGCAGCGCCCGCGGATGCAGCCGTCCGGTGAACAGGCCCACGGCCACGGCCGGGAAGATCTGCAGGATCCAGACCCCGCCGAGCAGCTGGAGATTGACGGCGTCCTGGTCGCGCAGACCGAACACGAACGCCACCGCGCCCACCTTCGCCGTCAGCGACACCGCCTTGGCTATGCGCACCTGCCGCTTGGGTGTGGCCGTCGGGTGCACGTACTCGACGTACACGTTGCGGACGAAACTGGTGGCGGCCGCGATCGACATCACGGCGGCCGGGACCAGTGCCCCCACGGTGATCGCGCCGAACACCAGCCCGGCCAGTGGTCCCGGCATCAGCCGGTCCACCAGCATCGGTACGGCGGTCTCGGCGCCGCCCTCCGGCGCCCGTACCCCGGCCGCGAGCGCCGCGATGCCGAGGAACCCGAAGAGCGCGAGCAGCCCCGTCCAGGCGGGCAGGGCCACGGCGACCTTGCGCAGGGTGTGCGGGCTGTCGGCGGCGAAAGCGGCGGTCAGGACGTGCGGGTACATCAGCAGCGCGAGGGCGGAACCGAGGGCGAGGGTGGCGTAGGCGGGCTGCTGCTCGGGGGAGAGGAGGAGGGCCGGGCCGCCCAGGCGTTCGGCCGCCCCGTCGAACACCGCGCCCGGACCGCCGAGCCGCTCCAGAACCAGCCAAGTCACGGCGGTGAGCGAGACGAAGACGGCGACCGCCTTGAGCGCGGAGATCACGGTGGGCGCCCGCAGCCCGTGCCGATAGGTGGCCACCGCGAGCCCCGTGAACAGCGCCACCATCACCAGGTCACCGCTCGCACCCCGCGGATACACGCCCCCGGCGGTCAGCACCGCCCGTATCCCGAGCAGTTGGAGCGCCAGATACGGCATCGTCGCCAGGATCCCGGTCAGCGCGACCACCAGGGCCAGCGCCGGTGAACCGTAGCGGCCGCGCACGAAGTCGGCGGCGGTGATGTAGTCGTGCCTGCGGGCCACCTCGCCGAGGCGGCTGAGCAGCACGAAGGCGATCGGGCAGACGATCACCGTGTACGGCACCGCGAAGAAGGCGGCGGCGCCGTTGCCGTACGCCAGTCCCGGTACGGCGGTGAAGGTGTACGCGGTGAAGATCGTGCCGCCGAGCAGCAGCCAGGTCCACACCGGGCCGAGGCTGCGGTCGGCCAGCGCCCAGCCCTCCAGGGACGGCAGCCGGTCGCTCGGGCGCAGCCGGCGCGCGGTCACGGCGAGCAGCGACGCCCCGCCGATCACGGCGAGGAACGTCGCGGTCATGGCGCTGTCGGCCATGGTCACCGTCCTTGGTGTGCCCGCAGGTGTGCCCGAGGTGCGCCCGCAGGTGTGGCTGGACCCTCGCGCAAGAGTTGCGCGGGCGGCCGGTTCGGAGGACAGGGCACCGGCGGGAAACCTTCTCGACATTCGCTGTCAACCGACTGCGACGGGTGGGCAACTCTTGCACAGACCGACAGCGATGGGGAGAGGAGCGCAGGTCATGGCACGGACCGGTCATCACCGGCTACGGCGCGTCGCGATCGCCGTACTGCTTCTCGCACCCGCCGCGGGGCTGCTGTGGGTCCCGATGTACGCCGGTGCGGAGCCGCGCCTGGTGGGCACGCCGTTCTTCTACTGGTACCAGCTCGTCTGGGTGCCGGGGTGCGGCCTCTGCCTGCTCGCCGCGTATGCGCTGTCGGACCGACATCGCCGCTGAGTCTCTCTGTTCCTGTCCCGTTCCACCGTTTCCGGTGAGGAGCCGCCATGCCCGAAACCGCTCTTCAGCCTGCCCTTGAGGCGCCTGAAAAATCACGTATGTCACCTCGGTCGATCCTTCTGTGGGCCGTCGTCGCACTGCTCGGCGCGGTCGCCTGGGGCGTGCTCGCGCTGGCCCGTGGCGAGAAGATCTCCGCGGTCTGGCTGGTCGTCGCCGCGCTCGGTTCGTACGCCATCGCCTACCGCTTCTACTCCCGTTTCATCGCCCGTCGCGTCCTGAAACCGGACGACCGCCGGGCCACCCCGGCCGAACGCCTCGAAGACGGCGTCGACTTCCACCCCACCGACAAGCGGGTGCTCCTCGGCCACCACTTCGCGGCGATCGCGGGCGCCGGACCGTTGGTCGGCCCGGTCCTCGCGGCCCAGATGGGATACCTCCCCGGCACCCTGTGGATCGTCGCCGGCGTGATCTTCGCGGGCGCGGTGCAGGACATGGTCGTGCTGTTCCTGTCGATGCGGCGGGACGGCAAGTCGCTCGGGCAGATGGCCCGTGACGAGATCGGCAGGGCGGGCGGAGCGGCGGCGCTGGTCGCGGTCTTCGCCATCATGATCATCCTGCTGGGTGTGCTGGCCCTGGTCGTGGTCAACGCCCTCGCCCACTCCCCGTGGGGCACCTTCTCCGTGGCGATGACCATCCCGATCGCCCTGTTCATGGGCTTCTGGCTGCACCGCATCCGCCCCGGCCGGGTCGTCGAGACCAGCCTCATCGGTGTCGCCCTGCTGCTCCTCGCGATCGTCGGCGGCAGCTGGGTGCAGAACTCCTCACTGGCGTCCACCTTCACCCTCAGCCCCACGACCCTCGTCTTCTGCCTGATCGGCTACGGCTTCGTCGCCTCCGTCCTGCCGGTCTGGATGCTCCTCGCCCCGCGCGACTACCTCTCCACCTTCATGAAGATCGGCACCATCGCGCTGCTCGCGGTGGGCGTCGTGGTCGCCGCCCCGGTGCTGCGCGCGGACGCGGTGAGCGACTTCGCCACCTCGGGCGCCGGGCCGGTGTTCGCGGGCTCCCTGTTCCCCTTCCTGTTCATCACCATCGCCTGTGGCGCCCTGTCCGGCTTCCACGCCCTGGTCTCCTCCGGTACGACGCCGAAGCTGATCCAGAAGGAGTCGCAGGTCCGTCTCATCGGCTACGGCGCCATGCTGATGGAGTCGTTCGTCGCGATCATGGCGCTGATCGCGGCTGCGACCCTGGAACCGGGCCTGTACTACGCGATGAACGCACCGGCGGGACTGCTGGGCGCCACGGCGGAATCGGCGTCGCATGCGGTGGCAGGCCTCGGCTTCACCATCACGCCCGACCAGCTGACCCAGGCCGCCAAGTGCGGTCGAGGAACAGTCGCTGATCGCCCGCTCCGGAGGCGCCCCGACCCTCGCGGTGGGCATGTCGGAGATCTTCTCCGGGGTGTTCGGCGGTACGGCCATGAAGGCCTTCTGGTACCACTTCGCGATCATGTTCGAGGCGCTGTTCATTCTGACGACGGTGGACGCGGGCACGCGTGTCGGCCGCTTCATGCTCCAGGACATGCTCGGCAACGTGTGGAAGCCGGTCGGCCGGGTCAACTGGAAGCCGGGCATCTGGCTGTGCAGCGGACTCGTGGTGGCGGCCTGGGGCTACTTCCTCTACACCGGTGCCACCGACCCGCTGGGCGGAATCAACCAGCTCTTCCCGCTCTTCGGTATCGCGAACCAGTTGCTGGCCGCGATCGCGCTGGCCGTCTGCACCACGGTCCTCGTCAAGTCCGGGCGGCTGCGGTGGGCCTGGGTGACCGGGGTTCCGCTGGCCTGGGTGGTCGCCATCACGTTCACCGCGGGCTGGCAGAAGATCTTCTCCGACGACCCGCGCGTCGGGTTCTTCGCCCAGCGGACCAAGTACGCCGACGGCATCGACGCGGGCCAGGTGCTCGCGCCCGCCAAGACGCCTGCCGACATGCACACCGTGGTCACCAACTCCACGGTCGACGGGGTGCTGATCGCGGTGTTCCTGGTGCTGGTCGCGGTGGTGATCGTCAACGCGGGGGTGGTGTGTGTGCGGGCTGTCCGGGGGGCGGGGGTGCCCGCGACGACCGAGGCACCGTACGTCGAGTCGCGCATCGACGTGCCCGAGCAGGCCGGTGAGGAGCCCGTCGGAGTCCGCTCGTGACCGCGACCATGACCGTACGGCGGTGGGGGCGGGCCGTCCGCTGGTACCTGCGGGAGCTGACCGGGGAGGCGGAATACGACCGCTACTGCGAGCGGCATCTGCGCCACCATCCGCTCGCGCCGGTGCCGACCCGGCGGGAGTACCAGGTGCTGCGCACCCGGCACCGGGAGGACCATCCGCAGGGACGGTGCTGCTGACGCCGCTGCTGCGGATCGCGGGGTGGGCGTACCGCCCACCCCGCGCACCTTTGCGACTCCCGCTTTCGCGACCCACCCACCGCTGTGACTCACCCCGGGACCGAGATGCTCAGACGCCGCACCGCCCCGCTGCTCCGCCCCGCCCTCGACGACGACGCGCTGCACAGGACACTGACCGAGCTCCGCCCGACCCCTCAGCTGCACGGTCTCGGCGCCGGCCGTACCCGCCCCCTCTGGCAGCCGGTCGCCGAGCTGCTGCAAGACACGGGGAGGGACTGGGACCGCCGGTGGCACCGGATGTCCGTACTCGCGGATCAGCTGCCGGCCGCCGTGTGTGAGCGGTGGATCGCCGAACGGCCCGGTGACGGGGACGCGCTGGTGTTGTGGGCCTGTGTTCGGTGCGTGCGGTACCGGCGGGGGTCGGCGGAGCGGGGGACCGCCGTCCAGGACGCGGAGCGTGCCTGTCTGCGTGCCGCCGAGGCATGCCCCGAGGATCCGACGCCCTGGCTTGCCCTCCTGGGGCTGATGCACTCCGTCGCCGTGCCGACCCGGGACGCCGTGACCGTGTGGACCGAGGCCGTCACCCGTGCCCCGTGGCACCGGGGCGCCTACCACCGGCTGCTGCGCTATCTGTCGCCGCGCGGACACGGCACGGTCAACGACATGACGGACTTCGCCCGGCAGGCCGCCGCCCCCGCCCCGTACGGATCACCGCTCGCCCTGCTCCCCGTGGCGGCCCGTGTCGAACTCGTCGCCCATCGACAGCGGCAGATGCCACTCGGCGCCGACAGCTACTGGCACGAAGCTCGGGCCGACGAGGAGGTCGACGGGGCCCTGGCCCGCTGGTTCCACACCGCCGCCGCCCCGCACGCCGAGGCCGTCACCGACCTCAACATCCTCGCCTTCGCCCTGGTCCGCACCCACCGCCCGGCCGACGCGGCACCCGTGTTCCGCCGTATCGGCCGCCATATGACCCCGCACCCGTGGGACCTGCTGCCCGAACCGGAACGCACGTTCCTCTACTGGCGGGACCGTCCCGAAGGCTGAGGGTCACACCGTCGCCGGTTCCGCCTCCGTCGTGGCTTCCTTCTCCGCCTTCTCCCGGCGGTCGCGCAGCTCCCGCCGCACCAGGACCACCCACCCGATCGGCACGCCGACCGAGAACAGCCACCACTGGATGGCGTAGGCGTAGTTCAGTGCGGCGTCCTCCTTGCCGGGGTCGCCGCCGATCAGCTCCGGGCTGTCGCCCTTCGGCTCGGGCGCAGTCTGCGCGATGTAGCCGCCGAGCACCGTGGCGCCCAGCCGCTTCGCCTCCTGCTCGCTGTTGATCAGCATGACCTGCCGGTCCGGCAGCCCCTTGAGGTTCTTGATGCCGCTCGCCGCGGTCGTCTCGTCGGGCATCAGCCGCCCGGTGACCGTGATCTCACCCTTCGGGGGAGCGGGGATCTTCGGGAACGCCGTCTGGCTCGGACCGTCCGAGGGGATCCACCCTCGGTTGACCAGCAGCACCTTGCCGTCGTCGAGGACGAAGGGGGTCAGCACGTGGTAGCCGACCTCGTCGTCCGAGTTGGTGCGGCGCCGGACGACGACCTCGTCGGCGGTGTCGAAGTGCCCCTTGGCGGTCACCTTGCGGTACCGGTCGTGCGTGGTGACCGTGTGCCCGGGCGCGGTCATCTCCTCCACCGGCACCGGCTTCGCGTTCAGCGCGTCGGTCACCAGTTGGTTGCGTGCGGTGCGCTCCTCGTAGCGGTGCATCTGCCAGATGCCCAGCCTGATCATCGTGGGGATGAGAAGCAGGGAGACCAGCGAGAGGATCACCCACTGCCGGGACAACAGGAAGCGGTACACCCCACGACCGTACCTCTCAGGTCGTGGGGTGCCTTGGGCAGGGGTGGTTCAGACGCGGTCGACGATGCCCACCTTCCCCTCCGCGCGGGCACAGTGCGCACCGCAGAACCAGTGGCCCTCGACCTCCACACCCTGCCCGATGATCTGCACACGACAGTGCTCGCAGATCGGCGCCATCCGGTGGATCGCACAGGAGAAGCAGTCGAAGACATGCACCGCGCCCTGCGCGTGCACCTCGAAGGTCATGCCGTAGTTATTGCCGCAAACTTCGCAAGTCGCCATGCGCCACAGGGTGAGCCGTCGCCGCCGCCCGGGCGAGACGGAGCCGGGCGAGTCGTACGACAATCACCCGTCCGTCGGCAGCCGCCGTTCCGCCGGCCGTCACCCGTTCCGTACGGTCATCCCTCCGACGCTGGTTCCACGTTGCTGAGGAGCTGCCCGAAGGCCGCCTCGTCGACGACCGGGGTGCCGAACTGCCGGGCCTTGACCACCTTGGACGTGCCCGAGTCTGGGTCGTTCGTGACGAGCAGGCTGGTCAGCCGGGAGATGCTGGTGGCTACATGCAGCCCGGCCTCGACCGCGCGGTCCTCCAGGAGGTCGCGCTCGATCGAGGTGTCCCCGGAGAACGCGATCCGCATGCCCTGCTTGAGAGGCCTCCCGTCCTCGTACCGCCCGGGGTTCGGATACGGACAGGCGGGCCGCTTGCGGGCGGGCCGCCAACTGGTCGGCCGATAGCTGCCGTAGCTCGCCGACTGCCGGGGCACCGCATGGTCCGTCCACTCGGTCAGCGGCCGGCACTCGTGCAGCGGCAGCCGTACGCTTCGCGCAGCCGCGGCCCGCAGGCTCGGCCGGAACGCCTCCGCGAGCACGCGCGCGTCGTCGAGGGCATGATGCGCCCGCTGCTGTACGACACCGAAGTGGGCCGCCAGCGACTCCAGCTTGTGGTTGGGCAGCGGCAGGGCGAGCTCCTTGGACAGGGCGATGGTGCACAGCCGTTGACGCACCGGCGCCTCACGCTTCGCGCGCGCGTACTCGCGGGCGATCATCTGCCAGTCGAAGACGGCGTTGTGCGCGACGAGCACCCGGCCGTCGAGACGTGCCGAGAACTCCTCGGCGATGTCCTGGAAGAGCGGTGCGCCGTCGAGGGTTTCGCTCGTCAGACCGTGGATCCACACCGGGCCGGGGTCGCGCTCCGGATTGACCAGCGTGTACCAGTGGTCCTCGACCTCACCGCGCGCGTCCAGCCGGTACACGGCGGCGGAGATTATCCGGTCGTCCCGGGCCAGGCCGGTGGTCTCCACGTCGACGACCGCGTATCCCTGCGGATACGCGATCGGCCACGCTGTGGGGGAGGACGCTGCGGTCGTCTGGTCTTCGAGCATGGTCCCTGAGGATACGGGCCGCGACTGACAGTCCCTCACGGCGGCGTCAGTACTGGGCGCGTGGCGGCCGGGGTGCGATCCTCCGGAGGTGACCGACGAGGGTGTGAGTGAACCGGCGCACGACGAGGCGCACGGCGGAGCGCTCGGCGCCCGCCTCAACTGGCTGCGGGCGGCCGTCCTGGGCGCGAACGACGGCATCGTCTCGACCGCGGGTCTGGTGGTCGGCGTGGCCGGCGCGACGAGCGACCGCTCGGCCTTGCTGACGGCGGGTCTGGCGGGTCTGCTGGCCGGCTCGATGTCCATGGCCGCGGGGGAGTACGTCTCCGTCTCGACCCAGCGGGACTCGGAGAAGGCCGCGCTGGCCCTGGAGAAGCGGGAGTTGAAGGAACAGCCGGAGGCAGAGCTGGAGGAACTCACGGAGCTGCTGGAGGAACGCGGGCTGTCGCGTGACGTGGCGCGGGAGGCGGCGGAGCAGCTGACGGCTCGTGACGCACTGCGGGCACACGCGCGCGTGGAGCTCGGCATCGACCCGGACGACCTGACGAACCCGTGGCACGCGGCCTGGGCGAGCTTCCTGGCGTTCACGGCGGGGGCGCTGCTGCCGTTGCTGGCCATTGTGTTGCCGGGTGCGGGGTGGCGGGTGCCGGTGACCGTGGTGTCGGTGATGGGGGCGCTGGTGCTCACGGGGTGGAGCAGTGCGCGGTTGGGGGCGGCGGAGCCTGGGCGGGCGGTGGTGCGGAATGTGGGGGGTGGGTTGTTGGCCATGGGGGTTACTTATGGGGTGGGGGTGTTGTTGGGATCAGTCAACTAGGGTGCGATCCGGCACCCCATGCCCGCGTCCGGCCGCGGCGCGAGTGCCGACCTCCCCCCCACTGCTTCCGCATCGTAGGACCGCCCACTGACCACCCATTGGCGGAGATCGCCAAGAAGCAAGCGCGTACCACCGTTAATACTTGTGGGTAACAACGTCTAGCCGCGCCTGACCGGCGGTTCTACGGTGCACACATGCCGAACCTCCCCGACGTCGTGGTCTGGTCCATACCCGCCTTCGTACTGCTCACCGTCATAGAAGATGATCAGCGTCCGGTTGCATCCCGATGAGGACGCGGCCGGCTACGAGACGAAGGACGCCGCCACCAGCCTCGGCATGGGGCTCGGCAGCCTCTTGTTCGACTTCCTCTGGAAGATCCCGATCGTCGCGATCTACACGGCGATCCACGAACTCACCCCCCTCCGCGTCCCCGTCCTGTGGTGGACGCTCCCCCTGATGCTGCTCGCGCAGGACTTCTTCTACTACTGGTCGCACCGCGGCCACCACGTCATCCGCATCCTGTGGGCCTGCCATGTCGTGCACCACTCCAGCCGGAAGTTCAACCTCACCACCGCGCTGCGCCAGCCCTGGACGTCCCTGACGGTCTGGCCGTTCTACGTTCCCCTCGTCGCCGCCGGTGTCCACCCGGCCGCCCTCGCCTTCTGTTCCTCCGCGAACCTCGTCTACCAGTTCTGGATCCACACCGAGCGCATCGACAAGATGCCCCGCTGGTTCGAGTTCCTGTTCAACACCCCGTCCCACCATCGGGTCCACCACGCCTCCCAGGGCGGCTATCTGGACCGCAACTTCGGCGGGATCCTCATCGTGTGGGACCGGCTCTTCGGCTCGTTCGTCGCCGAGACCGTACGGCCTGTCTATGGGTTGACGAAGAACATCAACACGTTCAACCCGATCAAGGTGGCCACCCACGAGTACACCGCCATTGTCAAGGACATCAAGAGGGCGCGGAGCTGGCGCGAGCGGGCGGGACGGGTCTTCCGGGGACCGGGCTGGGCGCCGGCGCCCGTGCCCGAGCCGGCCGAGGAGACCGTGCCCGCGTGAGCGCCCGGAGTCCCTACGGCAACCGTCGCACCCGCCACGCGCTCCTCGCGGCCTTCGCCCTCGCCGCGGCCGCCGACCTCGTCTCCCTGGCCGTCGGCTCCGCCTTCGGGCACACCGTCGCCAAGACCCTGCTGATGCCCCTCCTTGCCGCGTACGCCATCGCGTCCGGCGCACCCCGGCCACTCGTCGCCGCGCTCCTCTGCGGCTGGGGCGGAGACGTCCTGCTCCTGTCCGACGCCGACCCCGCCTTCCTCGCGGGCATGACCTCCTTCGCCGCGGGGCACGTCTGCTACCTCGCGCTCTTCAGGGCGTACGGCAGCCCACGCGCACGCGTGGCTCTCCTCGCGCCCGCCTACGGCACCGCGCTCGTCGTGACCGTCGTGGCGCTGTGGCCGGACCTGCCCGCCGAACTGCGCCTGCCTGTCGTCGGCTACAGCGCGCTCCTCATGGCCATGGCGTGCGGGTCGGCCGCCCGGCTCGGCCCCGTCGCAGGGCTCGGCGGTGCGCTCTTCCTGCTCTCGGACACCCTCATCGCGACCGGCGTCGCCGACTGGCCCCAGCTCCCGCGGCCCGACCTCTGGATCATGCTCACTTATATTGCCGCGCAGTTGCTGCTGGTCAGCGGCGCACTACGAGCCCTCGAAGCGCGCCCGGGGCCGATGGCGACGTACGGTGAGATGCGCTCGACCACCCCCTGAGCGCCGTCACGACCTCGCACGAGAAGGACCCTCGACATGCGCGCCACCACCATCCACGCCCCGTTCGACATGCGCGTCGAGGACGTGCCCGAGCCGGTCGTGCAACTGCCCACCGACGCCGTGCTCCGGGTGCTGCGGGCCTGTATCTGCGGCAGCGACCTGTGGGCCTACCGGGGCGAGGCGGCAAGGCAGCCGGGGCAGCGGATCGGGCACGAGTTCCTCGGGGTCGTGGAGGAGACCGGCTCCGAGGTGAGCACCCTCAGGCGTGGCGACCTCGTCGTCGCGCCCTTCATGTGGTCCGACGGCGTCTGCGACTACTGCCGCGAGGGCCTGACCACCTCCTGCGAGCAAGGCGGCTTCTGGGGTTCCGTCGGCCATGACGGCGGCCAGGGTGAGGCCGTGCGCGTTCCCTACGCCGACGGCACCCTCGTACGGCTGCCCAAGGAGGCGGCCTCCGACGGCCACCTGCTGTCCTCCCTGCTGACCCTGTCCGACGTCCTGGGCACCGGTCACCACGCCGCCCTGGGCGCGGGAGCCCGCCCGGGCGCCACGGTCGCCGTCGTCGGCGACGGAGCCGTCGGCCTGTGCGCCGTGCTCGCCGCCAGGCGACTTGGCGCCGAGCGGATCATCGCGCTGGGCCGCCACCAGGCCCGCACCGACATCGCGCGCCGCTTCGGTGCCACCGACGTCGTCGCCGAGCGCGGGGACGCGGCCGTCGAGGCTGTCCGCGAACTCACCCGCGGCCAGGGCGCGCACGCCGTCGTCGAGGCCGTCGGTACCGAACAGTCCATGCGTACGGCGATCAGCATCACCCGTGACGGCGGCGCCATCGGCTTCGTGGGCGTGCCGCACGGGAGCGACACCGGCGTCGACCTCGGCGTCATGTTCGACCGGAACATCGCCCTGCGCGGCGGAGTCGCTCCGGTCCGCGCCTACATCCCCGAGCTGCTGCCCGACGTCCTGGACGGCACCGTCGACGCCTCACCGGTCTTCGACATGACCGTCGATCTGGAGGGCGTGCCCGCCGGTTACAAGGCGATGGACGAACGCACCGCCCTCAAGGTGCTCGTCACCAACTAGCGCTCACGGCTTCACCAATGGATCGGCAGCGGCAGCGCCGTCAGCAGCCCCGACACCACGACCACCAGCCCCAGGGCGACGACCTCCGCCCGCGCGGGGACGCAGGCGGCCAGCGGGTCGGGAGCGCGGCGCAGCCGGAACCTGGCCCACAGGGCGAGCGCCGCGACCACGGCCACAAGAAGAACCTTGGCAAGCAGCGTGCGCCCGTAGGCCGTGTCCGTCAGTTGACCGAGGACCGTGCCGGGCGGCATCCGGCGCAGGGAACTCCACACGCCGGTCGCGGTGATGGCGGCGAGCAGTACGGCCGCCACGCGCGCGTAGAGCCCGAGCAGTGCCCCGCCCGGCCCGGCGGCTCCGGGCCCGGTGGGACCCGACTCCACAGAAACCGGCTCCATCGCACCCCAGCGGCGCAGCGTCCGCAGCACATACAGCAGCCCACCCACCCACAGCGCCGCGCACGTCAGGTGAACCAGCGTCAACCCGGAGCCGATCAGCGGACTGTGCTCGGTCGTGGGATGGGCGCGCAGGGCCTCCGCCACGATCACGGCGGCCAGGGGCCACGCCTGGACGGCCGGGCGATCCGAGCGCGCACACAGACCGGCCACGAGGAAGGCGTTGACCTCCAGAAGCGCCAACTTGCCGTCCCGGGAGGCGTACAGGCCGCCGACGTCGATCTCGGAGAGGCCGTGCGGCACCAGATTGCCGGTCGCCACGACGGACGCGAGACCCAGCGCGGCGACGAAACCGGCGGCGGCAGCGTACGGCGCCCAGGAACGAGGCAGGGGCGGGTGGCCGCCGAGCACACCGGGAGCGGCACCGGGCAGGGCGCGGGCCAGTCGGCCCACGAACAGCTCGCCCAGCGGCACGCACAGTGCCGCGAACAGCACCGCCCGCAGCAGGGCCACCCCGCCGGCACCGGGCGCGGCGGCCTCCCCGGTGCCGTGCAGCGCGGCTGACGGTCCGAACAGGGGTATCAGTACGGCCAGTACCACCAGGACGAGAACGGCGACCGCCCGGCCGACGCCCGGGCGCCGCGCGGGCCCGCTCGCATCGGTCACCCCGGCGGTGGGTCTTATCAAGGTCACCTCACGATCCTCACCAGCACGGACAGAACGGGGCAAGTGCAGCGAAACAAGTGGCGGTACGGCATTCCGCCCACCGGTACGTCTCCGACCCGGGCGCCGGTTCAGATCCGGCCCCGCCGCGCCGTCCCGAACCCGCCGCGTCGCCTCACACCCAGATGGCGGTATCCGTGCCCCAGGGCACCGGCGGCCGGGCCCAGTCCACCGGACCGCCCTCGAAGGAGACCGGCGGCAGGGCGTACCGCAGCCGCCCGAGCGCGCTGTCCGTCTCCGACAGCCAGGGGTCAGGACCGCCGTACGGCTCGCTCTCGGCATGGCCGGGCGCCACCCCGCGCCGGTACGCGGGTCCGTCGTACGCACCGCCCTCGCTGTCACCCGCACCCACCCCGTCCGTCAGCCACCGCGCCGTCCGCGCCAACGCAAGCCGTACGAACCGGCTTCCGCCCTCCTTCGACTGCTCGGACAGAGCCCGCAGCACGGCAGCCGCCAGGAGATATCCCGTCCCGTGGTCGAGGGCCTGCGCGGGCAGCGCGCCGGGACGTTCCATCGAGCCCTCCAGCGCGGCGATCCCGGTGGCCGCCTGCACGAGGCTGTCGAAGCCCCGCCGCTCACGCCACGGCCCGTAGTCGCCCCACGCCGACAGCTGTGCCACGACCACCCCGGGCCGCCGCTCCGCCAACGCCTCCGGCGACAGCCCGAACCGGTCCAGCGCGCCTGGCCGGTACCCGGTGACGACCACGTCCGCCGCCGCGAGGAGCTCCTCGAAGGTCTGCCGGTCGCCCGCCAGGTCGAGCGGCGCCGACCGTTTCCCGAAGCCGGTGTCCGCGTGCTGGTCCGGCAGTTCGGGAAGCCGCGGTGCGTCCACGCGCAGCACGTCCGCGCCCAGCAGCGCGAGTGTCCGGGTGGCGACCGGACCCGCCAGAACCCGCGTCAGGTCCAGGACCCGCAGTCCGGCGGCCGGCAACAGGGGAGAGGTGCGGACCGGGGCGAGCGTACGCGCGCGTGCCGCATCCAGCCGCCCCTCTTCGACCAGCGGACGCCTCGCCACCTCGGCCGCCTGAGGGTGCGCGGCCCATCCCTCGGGAGAGCGCAGGGCCACGGCGAGCCCCCCGGCGGCGTACACCGTTTCCTCGATGTCCAGGGCGGACCTCTCGGCGAGCGCCGCCTCGACGGCCGCCACGTCGTCCGGCACCCCGAGTGCGTCCAGGAGTCGCGCGCGGTGGTGCGGATAGTTGGCGTGCGTCCGCACCCATCCGTCGGCAGTCCGCCAGAACCGTGACAACGGTGCGAAGTTGACCGGCGCGCGTCCATCGATCAACAGATGACGCTCGCTCAGGAAGGCGGCGGCCACTGCCCCGTCGTCCACCCGCACCGCGGGCACCTCGCCGAGTCCGGCCCGTCGCGCCCCCAGCTCGGCGGCGGCCCGTGCGCACGCACCTACACAGGCCCGTGCAAGCTCTCGCACGGGAAGGCGCCCCTGAAGAGCGCCTTCCCGCACCACAAACTTGATTCCAGTCATGACTGCACTCTGCAGTATTGACTGAATCAATATATGAACGGACCTTGATCGGTCATCACGTCCACACGGCTACTTCGTCACCGCGTCCAGAGCGTCCACCGTGCCCCAGCCGTAGAAACCGTTGCGGTTCTTCGACCCCTCACACACCGCGTCGACCTTGCCGTCGCCGTTGATGTCGTACGGGTCCGTGCACGGCGTGGCGTCGGCCTCCGCGTACAGCAGCGCCTTCACCAGGGCCGGCGGGGCGTACGGATGCGTCGACTTGATCAGGGCCGCCACGGCCGCGGCGTGCGGCGACGCCATCGACGTACCGGCCATGTAGCCCCACTTGCCGCCGGGCAGCGTGCCCAGGATCAGTCCGCTGGTCGCGGGCGGCTGGGGCGTCTGGTAGGCCGTCGAGTCGCCGCCCGGCGCGGCCACGTCGATGACGCCCAGGCCGTGGTTGGAGAACGACGACTTGATGCCCTTCGCACCGGTCGCCGCGACCGTCACGACACCCGGCAGCTGGGTCGGTATGTCGAAGCACTCCGACGGGTCGATCACCCGGTCCGACGGAGTGCCGTCGTTCGGCGAGACCGGGTCGGTGATCTCGTCGGCCGCCAGGTCGTAGTTCTCGTTGCCGGCCGCCGCGACGTTGACCACACCCCGCTTCTCCGCGTACCGCGAGGCCCGGGTGATCGCGTCCACCAGCGCCTTCTGGTCCGGGTCGTCCGTGCAGTTGAAGTACCAGGGGTCGGTGTAATAGCTGTTGTTGGTGACGTCGACGCCATGGGTGGCCGCCCACATGAAGCCGCAGACCACGGCCTCCGTGTAGAAGTAGCCGGCGGTGGTCGACACCTTGATGCCGGCCACCTTCACACCGGGAGCCACGCCCGTCATGCCGACGCCGTTCTTGGCGGCCGCGATCTCACCGGCCACGTGCGTGCCGTGCGGACTCTCCGCCGCGCTCGGCCGCCACGCCCCGTCGGTGGTGTCCGGCTTGCCCGTCACACAGTTGACCGAGGCGGCCCGGTCGAAGTTCGGTGCGAGATCCGGGTGGGTGTCGTCCACGCCCGTGTCGATCACGGCCACGGTCACCTTGCTGCTGCCGAGCGACTTCTCGTGCGCCTTGTCCGCCTTGATGGCGGGCAGGTCCCACTGCAACGACTCCAGGGGGTCCTGGCCGGCGTCGGCGGCGGCCTGCGCGGCGGCCATCTGCGCCGAGCTGAGCGCCTTCGGCGTCCCCTCGTCGGTCGTCGACTGGGCGGGCAGCGGCGCGTTGCGGGTGTTGCCCGCCGACTCGACCCCGCGGACCTTGCGGATCGTCTTGGCGAAGTCGGGGTTCGACGAGTGGACGACGATCACGCCGATCTTGTCGTACGACGTCACGATCGTCCCGCCGGCCTGGGCGATGGCCTTCTTCACCTGGGCGGAAGGACCGTGCCCGGAGCGGACGTTGACGACGTAGCTGAGCGCCGTCCCGTCCGCGTCGGCGGAGGCAAGGACGTCGTTCACGGCGCCGGTGACGCCGGCCGCGGTGCCGGGCAGGCCGGCCGCGGCCGCCGTGGTGCCCGGCAGGAACGCCACAGCTGTCGCCATGGTCATACCGAGCGGGATCGCGATCGCGCGCCGAAAGCGCGGGTGAGGCCCTGTCATGATGAGGTGTCTCCAGTTCGTTCGCGGAACGAGCGGTCCGTGCGGGGTGGTACGGGGGCTGCTGTCCGGCGGGTCACTTGACCGCGCGCAGCGCGTTGACGATGCCGAAGCCGTAGAAACCGTTGACCCTGGTGCCGCCCTCGCACACCGCGTCCTGGGTGCCGTCGCCGTTCTGGTCGTAGGACGTCGGGCAACTCGTCGCGTCCGCCTGTGCCTTGAGCAGGGCCTGCAACTGGGCCGGGCTCGCCTTGGGGTGCGTCGACTTCAGCAGCGCGGCGACGCCCGCGGCGTGCGGCGAGGCCATGGACGTGCCCTGCAGGAAGCCGTACTCGCCGTTCGGCATGGTGGACAGGATGCGACCGTTCTGCGACGGCGTGTCCGGGATCTGGTAGAGCCGGTCGCCACCGGGAGCCGCGACGTCGATGACACCCTTGCCGTACGAGGAGTAGTACGACTTGAGGTTCTTGACGCCCGTCGCGCTGACCGTGACAACACCGGGCAGCTGCGTCGGCACGTCGAAGCACTCGTGCGGGTCCACGGTGCGCTCCACCGGCGTCGAATCGTCGGGGCTGGAGGCGTCGACGATCGAGTCGGAGTCCAGATCGTGGTTGGAGTTGCCCGCCGACGCCAGGTTGAGCGTGCCCTTGTGCTGCGCGTACAGCTGAGCCCTGTTGACCGCATCGACGATGGCCCGCTGATCTGGATCGTCCATGCAGTTGTACAGCCATGGATCAACGTAGTAGCTGTTGTTCGTGATCTCGACGCCGTGGTCGGCGGCGAACACGAACGCGCACACGACGCTCTCGGGGTAGAAGAGGCCGTTGCTCCGGTCGGTCACGTTGATGGCGGAGACCTTCACGCCGGGGGCGACCCCGGCCACGCCTATGCCGTTGCGGGCCGCGGCGATCTCACCGGCCACGTGCGTCCCGTGGTAGTCGTCCGCGGTGTACGGCCGCCAGGCGCCCTCACTGGTGTCCGGGACACCGCCGTCGCAGTTGGCGGACTGGGAGGCGGAGAAGTTCGGCGCGATGTCGGGGTGGGTGTCGTCGACGCCGGTGTCGATCACGGCGACGGTCACCTTGCGGCTGCCGGGGTTGATCTTGGCCGCCTTGTCGGCGCCTATCGCACGCAGGTCCCACTGGTCGGCCTCAAGAGGCTCACTGTCCGGTGTCGCTGCCGAGGCCTTCGCGACCTTCGAGGCCTGAGCGGCCGACAGGACCTGGACCGCGCCCTCGTCCGTCGTGCCCGCCGGGGTCAGCGCCGAGGTACGCGTGGCACCTGCGGACTGCACCCCGCGGACCTTGCGGATCGTCTTGGCGAAGTCGGGGTTCGACGAGTGGACGACGATCACGCCGATCTTCTCGTACGCGATCACGACGGTGCCGCCGGCCGCCGGTATCGCCTTCTTCACCGAGGCGATCGTGCGGTGGTCCACCTTGGTGTTGACGACGTACGACAGACTCGTCTCGTCCGCGGCCTGGGCCGTGGCCTGAGCGGCCGGGACGGCGGAGGCCGCCGAGGGCAGGAAGCCGAGCGAGGCCGTGAGGGACAGCACGACCGGGACGGCGAGCGCGAGACGGTGCCTGGAACGTCTTGAACGTATGGAACGTCTGGAACGCGGCTGGGACATGGGGTCTCCACATCATCCGGAAACGAAACCGCCCGAGACACAGGTGTCGTCCGGGCAGGTACATGACGGGTGGTGCAGGCCGAAGCTATCTTCCGAAGTCGCTGGCCAGCAATGACTTCCCCAAGGTGAGTTCGGAAAGAAGCAAAGCGAGTTGAACCGGTCCGAGCGCGGCGCCGTGACCTTGAACAGGGAACGCGAGGACACTCGCCCCCGATCCCCGTCACAACCGCACCCGCAACACGAGGAGACTCCGTGTCCACCGACGCACCGCCCCCCTCGAAAGAGCAGCACAAACTCCCCACCACCGCGGAGTTCACCGAGGTGCAGGAGAGCGCGGAGTTCGGTGAACTGCGCCGCTCCTACCGCTCGTTCGCCTTTCCGCTGACCGTCGGCTTCATCGCCTGGTATCTGCTGTACGTCCTGCTGTCCAACTACGCGGGCGACTTCATGGGCACCAAGCTCTTCGGCAACATCAACGTCGCCCTGGCCCTTGGTCTCGCCCAGTTCCTGACCACGTTCCTCATCGCCTGGTGGTACGCGCGCGTGGCCGCCGCCAAGTTCGACCCCAAGGCCGAGGCGATCAAGTCCCGGATGGAGGGCGGCGCATGAGCCCCGCGATCACCCTGGCGGCCGGCGAGGCCAGCGAGCACCGGCCGCTGATCATCAGCCTGTTCGCGGTCTTCGTCGTCGCGACCCTCGTCATCACGGTCTGGGCCGGACGCCAGACCAAGGACGCCTCCGACTTCTATGCGGGCGGACGGCAGTTCACCGGTTTCCAGAACGGCCTCGCCGTCTCCGGCGACTACATGTCCGCCGCGTCCTTCCTCGGCATCGCGGGCGCCATCGCCCTGTTCGGTTACGACGGCTTCCTCTACTCCATCGGCTTCCTGGTCGCCTGGCTCGTCGCCCTGCTCCTGGTCGCCGAACCGCTGCGCAACTCCGGCCGCTACACGATGGGTGACGTACTCGCCTACCGGATGCGCCAGCGCCCGGTCCGCACCGCGGCCGGCACCTCCACGATCGTCGTCTCGATCTTCTACCTCCTGGCCCAGATGGCCGGCGCCGGCGTCCTCGTCTCGCTGCTGCTCGGCATCACCTCCGACGCGGGCAAGATCGGCATCGTTGCCCTGGTCGGCGTCCTGATGATCGTCTACGTCACCATCGGCGGCATGAAGGGCACCACCTGGGTCCAGATGGTCAAGGCCGTCCTCCTGATCGCGGGCGCCCTGCTGCTGACCTTCCTGGTGCTGCTGAAGTTCAACTTCAACATCTCCGACCTGCTCGGCTCGGCCGCCGACAACAGCGGCAAGGGCGCCGCCTTCCTGGAGCCCGGCCTGAAGTACGGCGCCACCAGCACCACCAAGCTGGACTTCATCTCCCTCGGCATCGCCCTGGTCCTCGGCACCGCCGGTCTGCCGCACATCCTGATCCGCTTCTACACGGTGCCCACCGCCAAGGCCGCCCGTAAGTCGGTCCTCTGGGCCATCGGCCTGATCGGCGCCTTCTACCTGATGACGCTCGCCCTCGGCTTCGGTGCCGCCGCGCTCATCAAGCCGGACGAGATCATCGCCTCCAACAAGGCGGGCAACACGGCGGCGCCCCTCCTGGCACTGCATCTGGGCGGCGTCGACTCCAACTGGGGAGCGATCCTGCTGGCCACCATCTCGGCGGTCGCCTTCGCCACGATCCTCGCCGTCGTCGCCGGCCTCACCCTGGCCTCGTCCTCGTCCTTCGCGCACGACATCTACGCGAACGTCATCAAGAAGGGCCAGGCCACCGAGAAGCAGGAGATCGGCGCGGCCCGCTGGGCCACCATCGGCATCGGCGCCGTCTCCATCCTGCTGGGCGCCCTCGCCCGCGACCTCAACGTCGCCGGACTCGTCGCCCTGGCCTTCGCGGTCGCCGCCTCGGCAAACCTGCCCACGATCATCTACAGCCTCTTCTGGAAGCGGTTCACCACTTCCGGCGCCCTGTGGTCGATCTACGGCGGTCTCGTCTCGGCGGTCGGCCTGGTGCTGTTCTCGCCGGTCGTCTCCGGCAAGCCCACCTCGATGTTCCCGGACGTCGACTTCCACTGGTTCCCGCTGGAGAACCCGGGCATCATCTCGATCCCGGTCGGCTTCCTGCTCGGCATCATCGGCACCTACCTCTCCAAGGAGGAGCCGGACAAGGGCAAGTACGCGGAGCTGGAGGTCCGGTCCCTGACCGGCACCGGCGCCCACTGACCCACCCCCTGAGCGGCCGTGTCGTAGAGACCTACGACACGGCCGCTTCGTACGTCGTGGGATCGGGCACTGTCGATGTCAGTGACGTCACGTAGGCTCGCAAGTGACGGAAAATGATGGATCCGGCACTGATCCGCGACGAGGGAGGGGGCCCACGTGCTCATCGACACCTATGGCCGGGTTGCCACCGACCTGAGAGTCTCGCTGACCGACCGGTGCAATCTGCGGTGCACCTACTGCATGCCGGAAGAGGGCCTGCAGTGGCTGGCCAAGCCGGACCTGCTCACCGACGACGAGATCGTCCGCCTGATCGACATCGCCGTCACCTCCCTCGGTATCGAGGAGGTCCGTTTCACCGGCGGCGAGCCCCTGCTGCGCCCCGGCCTGGTCGGCATCGTCGAGCGCGTCGCGGCCCTCCGGCCCCGCCCCCAGATGTCCCTCACCACCAACGGCATCGGCCTGCGGCGCACCGCGAAGGCCCTGAAGGCGGCGGGCCTGGACCGGGTCAACGTCTCCCTCGACACCCTGCGTCCGGACGTCTTCAAGACACTCACCCGCCGCAACCGCCACCAGGACGTCCTGGACGGTCTGGACGCCGCACGCGAGGCAGGCCTGACCCCCGTCAAGGTGAACACCGTCCTGATGCCGGGTCTGAACGACGACGAGGCCCCGGACCTCCTGGCCTGGGCCGTGGAGCACGACTACGAACTGCGCTTCATCGAGCAGATGCCCCTGGACGCCCAGCACGGCTGGAAGCGCGACGGCATGATCACCGCCGGGGACATCCTGACCTCCCTGCGCACCCGCTTCGACCTCACCGAGGAGGGCGCTGAGGAGCGCGGCTCGGCTCCCGCGGAGCGCTGGCTGGTCGACGGCGGTCCGCATGTCGTGGGCGTCATCGCCTCGGTCACCCGCCCGTTCTGCGCCGCCTGCGACCGCACCCGCCTGACGGCCGACGGCCAGATACGCAACTGCCTGTTCGCCCGCGAGGAGACCGACCTGCGAGCGGCACTGCGCTCCGACGCCGGTGACGAGGAGATCTCCCGCATCTGGCGCGAGGCGATGTGGGGCAAGAAGGCCGGCGCGGGCCTGGACGACCCGACGTTCGTCCAGCCGGACCGGCCGATGTCGGCGATCGGGGGTTAGGCCCCTTCGGGCGCCTGCCACTCCTCGAACTTCACGACATCCTTCAGGAACCCGCGAACCCCGAGAAACTGCGACAGATGCTCCCGGTGCTCCTCACAGGCCAGCCATGTCTTCCGCCGCTCCGGCGTGTGAATCTTCGGGTTGTTCCACGCGAGCACCCACACGGCGTCGGTACGGCAGCCCTTCGCGGAGCAGATCGGTGTCTCGTCACTCACAGAGGTGTCTCACAAGCGAGGGAAAGCGGAGGAAAAGGCGACGCCGAGCAGCCACGGGGGGAGCTGCCCGGCGTCGGTCTGTCGCTCCGACGGGGGATGCGGAGCGCGTACGAAGTATGTCACGGGGAACCCTTGGCCCGGCACTGGAACAACATGATTGATCTGAGCTTTTCTTGAGCTTGGTACGGAGGAAACCCCTCACGTCCGCTCGTGCGGCTCGCCCCGTACACCCGACGTCGACCCGGCCGCACCGTCTTCCGGCACCGGTTCCGCGAAGTCCCCGTCCTCCCGCGGCGGCATGATCATCGGCCGGGCCGGAGCGGTCACGAACGTCGAGGGCAGCGACGGCGCGTTCTCCCGCCCGGCGTTGGCGATGACTACGGCGATATAGGGCAGAACCGCCCCGAGCACCAGCGCAACGATCGCCACGTGCCGTTCGACATTCCAGAGGGTGGCCGCGAGCACCACGGACAGCGTACGAACCGTCATCGAGATGACGTACCGGCGCTGACGCCCGCGCACGTCCTCCTGAAGGCCGGTCCGGGCTCCGGTGATCCGGAACACCTGGGCGCTGCCGCCGCCATGCTGCTTCCGCATCACATTCCACCATCCGCCCGCATCGGACCCTCCCCGCCCCGTATCCGCTCCCCACCCCGGTGGGGACACCGGGCCAGGACAGTTCCCACGTTACGCCGCGTCTGCGTCGCCTACGAGACCGGGGCACCTCCCACCGGCGCGAACACCCTCGCTCGACGCGTGTACGGCCGTACCCGACATGCGCCGTAGCGCGAACGGACCGACACTGGCCGTAATGCTCACGTCGAGCCGTACGAGGAGGCAGCCATGGGCTGGTTGTGGGCGATCATCGTGGGATTCGTGCTGGGTCTCATCGCGAAGGCGATCATCCCCGGGAAACAACACAGTCCCCTCTGGCTGACCACCATCTTCGGCATGCTCGGCGCCGTCGCCGGAAACGCGATGGCACGCGGGTTCGGCGTGGACGAGACCTCCGGCATCGACTGGAGCCGCCACGTGTTCCAGCTGATCGCCGCGGTGATCATCGTGGCCGTGGGAGACATGCTCTACATGGCGACGCTGGGCAAGAGGAAACACCGGAGGACCTGAGAGCCGTACGACGAAGGGGGCGCCCTCCAACGGGAGAGGCGCCCCCTTCCGCCGTGCTCAGGACCTAGGCCGAGGTGACCTCGACCGCCGCCAGGTTCTTCTTGCCCCGGCGCAGCACCAGCCAACGTCCGTGCAGCAGATCCTCCTTGGCGGGAACGGCGTCCTCGGCCGAGACCTTGACGTTGTTCACGTAGGCACCGCCCTCCTTCACCGTCCGCCGCGCCGCCGACTTGCTCGCGACCAGCCCGACCTCGGCGAACAGATCCACCACCAGGCCCGGCTCGGTGACCTGGACATGCGGCACCTCGGAGAGCGCCGCGGTCAGCGTCTTCTCGTCCAGCTCCGCCAGCTCGCCCTGCCCGAAGAGGGCCCGGCTCGCGGCGATCACCGCGGCCGTCTGGTCGGCGCCGTGCACCAGCGTCGTCAGCTCCTCGGCCAGCGCCCGCTGCGCGGCACGGGCCTGCGGACGCTCCTCGGTCTGCTGCTCCAGCTCCTCCAGCTCCGCACGGGTCCTGAAGGACAGGATGCGCATGTACGTCGAGATGTCCCGGTCGTCGACGTTCAGCCAGAACTGGTAGAACGCGTACGGCGTCGTCATCTCCGGGTCGAGCCAGACGGCCCCGCCCTCGGTCTTGCCGAACTTGGTGCCGTCCGCCTTGACCATCAGCGGCGTCGCCAGACAGTGCGCCGATGCCTCGGGCTCCAGCCGGTGGATCAGATCGAGACCCGCCGTGAGGTTGCCCCACTGGTCGCTGCCGCCCTGCTGCAGCGTGCAGCCGTACCGCCGGTACAGCTCCAGGAAGTCCATGCCCTGGAGCAGCTGGTAGCTGAACTCCGTGTAGCTGATGCCCTCCTGGGACTCCAGCCGGCGCGCGACCGAGTCCTTGGTGAGCATCTTGTTGACGCGGAAGTGCTTGCCGATGTCCCGCAGGAACTCGATGGCCGACATCCCGGCCGTCCAGTCCAGGTTGTTCACCATGACCGCGGCGTTCTCACCCTCGAAGGACAGGAACGGCTCGATCTGCGCGCGCAGCCGGGTGACCCAGTTCGCGACCGTCTCCGGGTCGTTCAGCGTGCGCTCCGCCGTGGGCCGCGGGTCGCCGATCTGGCCGGTCGCCCCGCCCACCAGGGCCAGCGGGCGCAGACCGGCCTGCTGGAGCCGGCGCATGGTGAGCACCTGGACCAGGTGACCGACGTGCAGGCTGGCCGCCGTGGGGTCGAAACCGCAATAGAACGTGACGGGACCGTCCGCGAGCGCCTTGCGCAAAGCGTCCTCGTCAGTGGACAGGGCCCACAGCCCTCGCCACTTCAGCTCGTCGACGATGTCCGTCACGGTTCTCGTATCTCCTCGGAAGATCCTCGGGCAGTCGAGTGACTACCGGCTACGAGGTTATACGCCCTGACTGACAGAACTCATATTGAAATCCGGCACCCGCAGCGCCGGCATCGCGGCCCTGGTGAACCAGTCGCTCCACTCCCTCGGCAGCGTCCTCTCCGTCCGCCCCGCCTCCGTCGCCCGCCCCAGCAGACCGATCGGTGACTCGTTGAAGCGGAAGTTGTTGACCTCGCCGGTCACCTCGCCGTTCTCGACGAGGTACACCCCGTCCCGGGTCAGCCCGGTGAGCAGCAGCGTGGCCGGGTCGACCTCGCGGATGTACCAGAGGCAGGTCAGCAACAGCCCGCGCTCGGTGTTCGCGACCATCTCCTCCAGGGAGAGGTCCTGGCCGCCGTCCAGGATCAGGTTGCCGATCGCCGGGGCGACGGCAAGCCCGGTCAGGCCCGCGCTGTGCCGGGTCGTGGTCAGATGCGCCAGCGTGCCCTGCCTCACCCAGTCGGTCGCCCCGACCGGAAGGCCGTTGTCGAACACCGACTGATCGCCTCCGGAGGAGTGCGCGACCACGAACGGCGCGGTCTCAAGGCCGGGCTCGTTCGGGTCGCTGCGCAGCGTCAGCGGCAGATCGGTGAGCGCCTCACCGACCCGGGTGCCGCCGCCCGGCTTGGAGAACACCGTCCGCCCCTCGGCCGCGTCCCGGCCCGACGCCGACCACAGCTGGTAGATCAGCAGATCGGCGACCGCGGTCGGCGGCAGCAGCGTCTCGTACCGCCCGGCGGGCAGCTGGTGGCGCCGCTCGGCCCATCCGAGGCGTACGGCGAGCTCGGCGTCCAACGCCGCCGGGTCGACGTCCTTGAAGTCCCGCGTCGAGCGTCCGGCCCAGGCCGAGCGCGTACGGTCCGGTGACTTGGCGTTGAGCTCCAGCGTGCCGTTGGGCTGGTCGTGGCGCAGCCGCAGCCCCGTGGATGTGCCCAGGTACGTCGAGACGAGCTCGTGGTTGGCGAAGCCGTACAGCTCGCGGCCACCCGCACGCGCGCGTGCGAAGGACTCGCCGAGCGCCGGAGCGAAGTCGGCGAAGACGGCCGAGGAGGTCTCGGAGGGTGCGTCCGTGAAGTCGGGCGACTCCGGTACCCCGGTGACCAGCGGCTGGGCGTCCTCGGCGGGCCCGGCACCGCGCGCGGCGGCCTCCGCGGCCCGCACCAGCGGCTCCAGCTCGTCCGTGGTCACCGCGGACCGGGAGACCACCCCGGAGGCGGTGCCCTCCTTGCCGTCGACGGTCGCGACGACCGTGAGCGTGCGCCCGCGCGTGACGCCGTTCGTGGTGAGCGCGTTGCCCGCCCAGCGCAGGTTGGCGGTCGAGTGCTCGTCGGCGATCACGACACAGCCGTCGGCCTGGGACAGCGCGAGAGCGCGCTCGACGATCTCGTGCGGCTTGTTCGTACGCGGGCTCATCGACCGGCCTCCTGCGTGGTGTTCAGAATGTTGACGCCCTTGAAGAGGGCGGACGGGCAGCCGTGCGACACCGCCGCGACCTGCCCCGGCTGGGCCTTGCCGCAGTTGAAGGCACCGCCGAGGACATAGGTCTGCGGGCCGCCCACCGCGGCCATCGAGCCCCAGAAGTCGGTGGTGGTCGCCTGGTAGGCGACGTCCCGCAGCTGCCCGGTGATCCGCCCGTTCTCGATCCTGAAGAACCGCTGGCCGGTGAACTGGAAGTTGTAGCGCTGCATGTCGATCGACCAGGACCGGTCCCCGACGACGTAGATCCCGCGGTCCACGCTCCCGATCAGGTCCTCGGTGGACATCCCGGCCGGGTCCGGCTGGAGCGACACGTTGGCCATGCGCTGCACGGGGACATGCCCGGGGGAGTCGGCGTAGGCGCAGCCGTTGGAGCGCTCGAAGCCGGTCAGCTTCGCGATCCGCCGGTCCAGCTGGTAGCCGACGAGCGTTCCGTCCTTCACCAGGTCCCAGGACTGGCCCGCGACGCCCTCGTCGTCGTAGCCGATGGTGGCGAGCCCGTGCTCGGCGGTGCGGTCACCGGTGACGTTCATCAGCTCGGAGCCGTAGCGCAGCTTGCCGAGTTGGTCAAAGGTGGCGAAGGAGGTGCCGGCGTAGGCGGCCTCGTAGCCGAGGGCGCGGTCCAGCTCGGTGGCGTGGCCGATGGACTCGTGGATGGTCAGCCACAGGTTGGACGGGTCGACGACGAGGTCGTACAGGCCCGCCTCGACACTGGGCGCCCGCATCTTCTCGGCAAGCAGCTCCGGGATCTGCTCCAGTTCGCTGTCCCAGTCCCAGCCGGTGCCTGTGAGGTACTCCCAGCCGCGTCCGACCGGCGGCGCGATGGTCCGCATGGAGTCGAACTCGCCGCTGGACTCGTCGACCGAGACGGCCGTGAGGGACGGATGCAGCCGGACCCGCTGCTGCGTGGTGACCGTGCCCGCGGTGTCCGCGTAGAACTTGTTCTCGTGCACGGTGAGCAGCGAGGCGTCGACGTGGTTGACCCCGTTCGCCCCCAGCAGCCGCGCGCTCCAGTCCGCGAGCAACGCAGCCTTCTCCTCGTCGGGCACGGAGAACGGATCGATCTCGTACGACGAGATCCACGTCCGGTCGGCGTGCACGGGCTCACCGGCGAGCTCCACCCGCTCGTCCGACCCGGCCGCGCGGATCACCTGCGCGGACAGCTTCGCCATGGCCACGGCCTGCGAGGCGACCTTGGCGGCGGCGTCCAGCGTCAGGTCCACGCCCGACGCGAAGCCCCAGGTGCCGCCGTGCACGACCCGCACCGCGTACCCGAGGTCGGTGGTGTCCGAGGACCCGGACGGCTTGGCGTCCCTGAACCGCCAGGACGCGCTGCGCACCCGCTCGAACCGGAAGTCCGCGTGCTCGGCGCCGAGCGCACGCGCGCGTGCCAGCGCGGCGTCGGCGAGGGCACGTAGGGGAAGCGCTGTGAAGGCTTCGTCGATGGTATGAGGCACCTGGGTCTCTTCCTGTCGGCGTGAGGGTGGGCGACGGTTGCCCCGATCATGTCGCGGCCACCGGTCCGCGGACCACACGTTTCCGACCGCCGTCGGCAACTTTCTGTAGGGACCCGACAGCGAGTCCCGTAAGCCACTGTCGGTGCCCGAATGTCCTCCGGCGGGAGCGGCCCGATAGGTTTTCGGAGAAGCCGCCTGTCATCCACGTGTGAGGGCGGGTGTGTCAGACCCCTATCGAAAGGGTGATCCGTTGAGCCGCTCGGTTCTCGTCACCGGAGGCAACCGGGGCATCGGCCTCGCCATCGCCCGCGCTTTCGCCGACGCCGGCGACAAGGTCGCCATCACGTACCGCTCGGCTGAGCCGCCGGCCGCCCTGACGGAATTGGGCTGCCTGGCGGTCAAGTGCGACATCACCGACTCCGAGCAGGTGGAGCAGGCCTACAAGGAGATCGAGGCCGAGCACGGCCCGGTCGAGGTCCTGATCGCCAACGCGGGCATCACCAAGGACCAGCTCCTGATGCGCATGTCCGAGGAGGACTTCACCTCGGTCATCGACACCAACCTCACCGGCACCTTCCGAGTGGTCAAGCGCGCCAACCGCGGCATGCTGCGCGCCAAGAAGGGCCGGGTCGTCCTGATCTCCTCGGTCGTCGGCCTCTACGGTGGCCCCGGCCAGGCCAACTACGCCGCCTCCAAGGCCGCGCTGGTCGGCTTCGCGCGGTCCCTCGCCCGTGAGTTGGGCTCGCGCAACCTCACCTTCAACGTCGTCGCGCCCGGCTTCGTCGACACCGACATGACCAAGGCGCTCACCGACGAGCAGCGCGCGGCCATCGTGAAGCAGGTGCCGCTCGGCCGGTACGCGCAGCCCGAGGAGGTCGCCGCGACGGTGCGGTTCCTCGCCTCGGACGACGCCTCGTACATCACTGGAGCCGTCATCCCCGTTGACGGCGGACTGGGAATGGGTCACTGATCACCATGAGCGGAATTCTCGAGGGCAAGCGCGTCCTGATCACCGGCGTGCTGATGGAGTCCTCCATCGCCTTCCACGCCGCCAAGCTGGCCCAGGAGCAGGGCGCGGAGATCATCCTGACCGCGTTCCCGCGGCCCACGCTGACCGAGCGCATCGCCAGGAAACTCCCCAAGCCCACCAAGGTCATCGAGCTCGACGTCACCAACGACGAGCACATGGGCCGGCTGGCGGATGTCGTGGGCGAGGAGCTCGGCGGCCTCGACGGTGTCGTGCACTCCATCGGCTTCGCGCCGCAGGACGCCCTCGGCGGCAACTTCCTGAACACGCCGTTCGAGTCCGTGGCCACCGCCATGCACGTCTCGGCGTACTCCCTGAAGTCGCTCACCATGGCCTGCCTTCCGCTGATGCAGAACGGCGGCTCGGTCGTCGGCCTCACCTTCGACGCGCAGTACGCCTGGCCGCAGTACGACTGGATGGGCCCGGCCAAGGCCGCTCTGGAGGCCACCAGCCGCTACGTCGCTCGCGACCTGGGCAAGCAGAACATCCGCTGCAACCTCATCTCCGCGGGCCCGCTCGCCTCCATGGCCGCCAAGTCCATCCCGGGCTTCGCCGACCTTGCCTCCGTGTGGGACAACCGCTCCCCGCTGGAGTGGGACCTCAAGGACCCGGAGCCGGCCGGCAAGGGCATCGTCGCCCTGTTGAGCGACTGGTTCCCGAAGACCACGGGCGAGATCATCCACGTGGACGGCGGTCTGCACGCGATCGGAGCCTGATCTCCGGCACCTCGTCGACGCCCCGTTCCCCCAGGAGCGGGGCGTCCCCCGTTCGGCCTACCCGGCCGGGCGCGGGCGGTCCACAACTGGGCACTCTGGATTACGCGTTCACCCGCGCTTTCCTCCCCAGCACGGCCGAGGAGGTCCCCTTGTGCGCCTGTCCCGCAGTCTGGCCTCAGTGACCGCAGCCGTCTGTCTCGTGATGTCCCTGCCGTACGACGCGATGCCGCACGCGCGCGTGGCGGCACGCGAAGCCGCCGCGCCGGAGCCGTTCGGCGCCTCCTGCTTCAGCAGGGTCACCGGATCCCGGGTGATCGCCTACTGCCACAACCCGTATCCACGCACCGACGGCGTCCGCCTGCACATCGAGTGCGACCGGTGGTGGGACCTCGACAGCGACGGCGCCCAGGTCGAGGCCTGGCCCGCGCAGACCGTGCGCCTGACCGGCCGGTGCTGGAAAGAGGTGCGGTCGGTGTGGGTCAGCCACCGGAAGCTGGCGCGCTGAGCCGTCCAGGACGGCACAGGAAGGGATAGCCGGCCGCCTCCTCGGCGGCGGCCACGGCGTCGCCCGCGCGGATCGCGTCGACGAGCCGGGTGTGTTCCATGTACGTCTCCGGTGTCAGCTCCTCGCCGACGTCCTCGCGCAGCCAGTCCCGCAGCACCTCGCCCAGGTCCGCGTACATCTCGGTCATCACCTCGTTGTGCGAGGCGGCCACCACGGCCAGGTGGAAGGTGGCGTCCGCGGTCACGAAGGCCTCCGTGTCGCCGGACTCCCAGGCCTCCTCGCGCCGTACCAGGAGCGCGTCGAGCTGCTTGAGGTCCTTCTCGGTGCGCCGCTCGGCGGCCAGCCGCGCCGCGGACGACTCCAGCGTGGAACGCAGCTCGGCGACGTGCCGCGGGTCCGCGTCGGCGAAACGGCGGTGCATCACGCCCGCCAGCTCACTGGTGGCCACGACATACGTCCCCGAGCCCTGGCGGATGTCCAGCAGACCGTTGTGCGCGAGCGCGCGGACGGCCTCGCGGACGGTGTTGCGGGCCACCCCCAGCTGCTCGACCAGCTCGGGCTCGGTCGGGATCCGGGAACCGACCGGCCACTCGCCCGAGGTGATCTGGTTGCGCAGCGCGGCGATGACCTGCTCGGACAGCGCCGAGCGGCGGGGATGGCTCAGGGGCATGGCACACCTTCGCACGGGCGGGACGGAAGAGGGGGCCCCGAGGATGGACAACCAATCATCCCATGATTCTATGATGGGCGTCATGGCGAGCGAGGAAACCCGGACACTGAAGCCCACGACCGCACACCCTTCCGCCACCGCACCGGAGGACGGAGCCGCGGTGCCCACCCCGCGCACGTGGGCGGTGCGCCTGGTCGTCGTCGGCATCGTGCTGTCCGCCCTCAACCTCCGCCCCGCCATCACCAGCCTCGGCGCCCTCCTCGAAGAGGTGCGTGACGGACTCGGCATGAGCGGCAGCCTGGCCGGCCTGCTCACCTCGGTGCCCCCGCTGTGCTTCGCCGTCTTCGGCGTCACGGCCCCACGCCTGGCCCGCCGCTTCGGCGCGGGTGCGGTGGTGTGCGCGGGCATGGTCGCCATCACGACAGGTCTGCTCATACGGCCCTACACGGGCTCCACAGCGGGCTTCCTGGCCGCCAGCGCCCTCGCGCTCATGGGCATCGCCGTCAGCAACGTCCTGATGCCGGTCATCGTCAAGCGCTGGTTCCCGGACCGGGTCGGCTCCATGACCGGTCTGTACTCGATGGCCCTCGCGCTCGGCACCGCGGCCGCGGCGGCCGTGACCGTGCCCGTGACGGAGGCGCTCGGCGGGAGCTGGCAGTCCGGGCTGGCGGTCTGGGCGGGCCTGGCCGCGGCGGCCGTACTGCCGTGGATTCCGCTCGTACGGGACAAGGGAGCGGGATCCACCGTCGGCAGCGTGCACGCGCGCGTGGAGGGCGCCGGCCCCGTCCGGCACATGCACGCACGCGTGGAGCAGCCCGCGCTGCGGATCACCCGGAGCCGGACCGCCTGGGCCCTCGCCGTATTCTTCGGGCTCCAGGCCACCGCCGCCTACATCACCATGGGCTGGATGGCACAGATCTTCCGGGACGCGGGCGTGTCAGCGGGCACCGCCGGACTGCTGCTGGCCGTCACGATGGTGATGGGTGTCCCCCTGGCCTTCGTCATCCCGCGCGTGGCCACCCGGCTTCCGCACCAGGGCCCGATCGTGATCGTGCTCGGCATCTGCGGCCTCGCCGGATACACGGGCCTGTACTTCGCCCCGGCCGGCGGCGCCTGGGCCTGGGCCGTCCTGCTCGGCATCGCGAACTGCGCGTTCCCGCTGGCGCTCACCATGGTCGGGATGCGGGCGAAGACCGGCGCGGGTGTGGCCCAGCTGTCCGCCTTCGCGCAGAGCACCGGCTATCTGATCTCCATCCCCGGACCGCTTCTGGTCGGCGTGCTCTACCAGCACAGCGGCGGCTGGGGCCTGCCGATCGCGCTCATGGTCGGCCTGATGCTCCCGCAGATGGCGGTCGGGGTGCTCGCCGGCCGGGACCGTACGGTGGAGGACGAGGCGGCCCGCTGAGGTCACCCCGGCAGCCCGGGCAGGAGACCGGGGTGCGAGACTGGCCGCATGCCAGTGCTCGACCCGAACCCCCAGAACGGCCAGAAGAAGATGCTGCTGGTCTTCGGCTCGTTCCTCGCCATCCTCGTCGTCATCGCGATCATCGCGACGATCGCCTCACCCTGATCCGGTGACCGCTCCCCGGGACAGCGGTGGGGTTAACCCCCTGTCCCCTAGGGGGTGAGTGTCAGGGTCAACTGGGTGGATCTCCGGATGGGTTGAGGGCCCCGGGTTCCGTAACTTCGAGATGTGACCGCGAGCAGCGGACCACGGGGACTCGAAGACCAGCGGAGGCACTCATGTCGGCCCCTACGCACACCCCGCCCCACCCGGCGTCCCGGGGCGGCGTCGACATCCGGCTGCCCTGGTGGGCCCTCGTCCTGCCGACGCTCGCCTTCGTCGTGCTCCTGGCGCTCATCCTCAACCCCTCCGACGCGCACGCGGCCTCCGGCGACCCCGCCGTCACCCGGTTCCTGGAGCACGTACAGCGGCTGATAACGCGCTGAGCACCCACGAAGCCGCCCGTCAACTACCCGCGCCCCATGGCCTGTTTCATGCGAAGCTGGATCCCATGAGCGTCGCAGAACCCCGCAGGATTGTCCTTTTCCGGCATGCGAAAGCCGACTGGCCACAGGTCACCGACCATGAGCGGCCGCTCGCCGACCGGGGCCGAAAAGAAGCAGCGGAAGCCGGGCGGCGGCTGGTCGACTCCGGCATCCCCTTCGACCTGGCCCTCTGCTCCACCGCGACCCGGACCCGTGAGACCTGGAAGCTCGCCGTGCAGGAGTTCCCGCACCGGCCGAAAACCGTCTACGAGGAGCGGGTCTACGAGGCCTCGCCCGGCGAGCTGATCGCCGTGCTCAACGAGACCCAGGACGACGTGCAGAACGCCGTCCTGATCGGCCACAACCCGGGCGTGCAGGGCCTCGCCGACATCCTCGCCGGCGCCGCCGAAGGCGATGCCCGCGAGCGGATGAACGGCCGCGGCTTCCCGGCCGCCGCCTTCGCCGTCCTGACCTTCAGCGGCTCCTGGAAGACCCTGGAGCCCGGTGTGGCCACCCTCGTCGACTACTGGGCACCGTCCGACTGACGACCCGACCCGACCCGCGGGAGCGGGGCACGGCAGGGGCCCGGCACCACCACGGTGCCGGGCCCCTGCCATGTATGCCGGTTCAGTCCTCTTCGTGCGCGTCCGCCGCCTCGACCTCTTCACGGGTGACGCCCAGCAGGTACAGCACCGTGTCCAGGAAGGGCACGTTCACCGCGGTGTGCGCGGCCTCCCGCACCACCGGCTTGGCGTTGAAGGCGACCCCGAGGCCGGCCGCGTTCAGCATGTCCAGGTCGTTGGCGCCGTCGCCGATCGCCACCGTCTGGGACAGCGGCACCCCCGCCTCGGCGGCGAACCGGCGCAGCAGCCGTGCCTTGCCCGCGCGGTCCACGATCTCCCCGGTGACCTTGCCGGTGAGCTTCCCGTCGACGATCTCCAGCGTGTTCGCCTGGGCGAAGTCCAGCCCGAGGCGCTCCTTCAGATCGTCGGTGACCTGGGTGAACCCGCCCGAGACGACACCGACTTGGAAGCCGAGCCGCTTGAGCGTACGGATGAGGGTGCGCGCACCCGGCGTCAGCCGGACCTCGCTGCGCACCTTGTCCACGACCGAGGCGTCCAGCCCCTCAAGGAGCTCCACGCGCGCGTGGAGCGACTGCTCGAAGTCCAGCTCACCACGCATCGCGGCCGCCGTCACCTCGGCGACCTTGTCCTCGCAGCCGGCGTGCGCGGCGAAGAGCTCGATCACCTCGTCCTGGATGAGCGTCGAGTCCACGTCCATGACCACGAGCCGCTGGGCCCGGCGGTGCAGACCGGCGGCGACCACGGCCACGTCGACGCCGAGCTTGGCCGCGTCCGTCACCAGGGCGGTGCGCAGCGGCCCGGTCTCCACGCCGGACACCGCGAACTCGACCGCCGTCACCGGGTACTTGGCCAGCCGGAAGATACGGTCGATGTTGCCGCCCACCTTGGCGATCCTGGCGGCGATCGCGGCGGTGGCCTCCGCGGTGAGCGGGTGACCGAGCACGGTGACCAGGGAACGCCCCAGCCCGCGCGGACGGTTGTCGCCGAGGCCCGAGATGATCTCGGCCTGCATCTTGATCGACTCCGCCCAGCTGTGGACGGTCGCCCGCAGATCACCCTCCAGCGCCCGGGGCGGCGCGGTCACGAGCGCGCACAGCACCATTCGGCCACGCGTGACGACCTGCTCGATGTCGACCACGTCGACCGAGTAGGCGGCGAGGGTGTCGAAGAGGCCGGCCGTGATGCCCGGCCTGTCCTTCCCGAAGATCTTGACGAGAAGGGTGGGGACGTCGGAGGACGAGGTCTGCTCAGCGCTCATGGTGTTCCCACCGTAACCGGCACCCAGTGCCTCCTGCTCCCGAGGTCCGTCTGACGGACACGGAACACTCGGTGTCGGGCGGGTGGCGAGATCCTTACATGCCGGACACGTCTGCGCTGTCGCGAGCCTCAGCGAGGGGGAGGAGGCGGCACAGCGCACGGGACATGGCCGCCGTACCGCCCCGTACGATCACGGCGCTCCCACGGGCCCGAGCCCCTGTGTTCTGCTGCCACCTGCGCCGAATCAGCGCCGTCCCTTCGGCTTCCCCGGCGGTGGCGGCGGGGGCGGAGGAGGCGGTGGCGGTGGGGGAGGCGACTTTGGTCCCTCGTCGCCGGAGGACGAGCGTCGGCCGCCGGGCCGCTGCCTCGGGGGCCGTTGCGGGGAACGGGACGGCGGGTCGAGCGGACGGGCCATCGTGGGGGCGCCGTAGACGTTGTCGGGCGGGGGAGAGCCGCCCTGTCGGCCGGGCTCGTCCGATGTCCGAGAGTTGTCCTCGGGAGGCCTCACCGCATCCTGCGGCGGCCCGCTGCCCTCCGACGATCCCGAGCTCCCGCCCTGCCCGTATCCACGCGGCCCCCGGGCAGGCGGCGCCCCACCCGACGCTCCCGACTCCCGCCGAAGATCCCCGCGGCGCGGTTCTCGCCCACCACCCTCACGGCCCGGTTCCCGCCGGTCGCCCTCAGACCCCGGCGCTCGCCCAGGCTCCCCACCGGGCCGCGCGTCCTCCGGCCCCCGCAACTCCTCCGGCACCCGCAGATACGGGTTCGTCGCCGGGTTCGGAGGCCGATACGGCGTACCGGGCACATAGGGCCCTGCTCCGCCTTCGCGCGCCTCGGATCCGCCACGGTGTGCGTCGGACCTGCTTGGGTAGGTCTTGGAGCCGCCGTCGTACGCCTCGGATCCACGGTCGTTCGGCCTGGGCTCGCCCTCATACGCCCCGGAGTCGCCGTGGTACGGCCTGGACCCGCTCTCGTGCGGCCCTGCTCCGCCTTCGCGCGCCTCGGGCCCCCCACGGTGTGCGTCGGACCTGCTTGGGTACGGCTTAGAGCCGCCGCCGTACACCTCGGATCCACCGTCGTACGGCCTGGACCCACCCTCGTACGACCCAGAGCCGCCGTCGTTCCCTCCGGCCCCGCCCCCGTAAGGCCCCGCCCCACCTTCGTACGACCTCGCCGTGCCGTCGTAGTACGGCCCGGCTCCGCCCTCATAACGCCTGGGCGCACCCTCGTAACCCTCGCCCCCGCCTCGATACGGTTCGGCCCCCCGTGAGTACGCGATGCCCCCGCCCGCATACCGCGGATCCCCGGCAACCCCCGCCGTCCCTGTCCCCGCTCCCGCCTCCACCAGGTCACGCAGTGCCAGTGCCGACGCCCGCGATCCCGCCGCCCCCGTCGCCCGGGCCAGCAGCGCCCCCGCCGCTCCCGCCGCCGCGCCCCACAACGCCCCGAGCAGCAGCGCCACGCCGAGCTGCCCCCGCAACTCGATTCCGGCGCCGAACGCGTCGAACCCCAGTACCGACAGCGAGGCGTCCACCGAAACCTCCGTCAGCCAGGCGAGCAAGGGCAACGCCAACGCGGTCGCGCCCCCGAGTCGCACCGCGCACCGCCCCGCGAAACCAAGGGCCCCGGGATCCCGTACGCCCTCGGCACCCACCCCGGCCGCACCCGCGGAATCCCGCCCGGCGCCTGCCCCGCCAGCCACCCCCACGGGCGTCCGCACAGCGGTGAACACCCCGGCCAGCAGCATCATCAGCGCCGCCCCCACCCCCAGCAGCCACACCCGCCCATCAAGATCCGCCAGGTTGCCCAAGGTCACCGACTGGTCGGCGTCCGAGTTGAGCAGTCGGTCCAGTGGGTCCGGCAGGAAGTTCGTCAGGACGCCCGTCGCCCGGCCGTCGAAGGGGACGAACAGGCCGATGGGGATGCCCAGCCACACCCCGTTCGGCGCCCCGAGCAGCGCCGCTCCCGCGATCCGCTTGGGGTGGTCGTCGCCGATCGCCGCGTACGCCGCCGCCGAGAGCCCCGCGGCCACCGCGACCAGCAGCACCGTCACGAGGGCGGACGCGGCCGGCCGTACGACCCGGTGCACCGCCTCCCAGCCGCGCGGCAGCGGTGTACGGCGGGACGCCAGCAGCGCGACCAGCAGGATCCCGGCCGACCAGCCGAGCCCGCCGAGCAGCGTCGGCGCGGTGTCCACCGTGAAGCCGACCGAGGCCTTCGCGTCGATGAGGTCGCCGATCTGGTCCGGCAGCAGTCCGCCGATGTCCCCGACGTCACCCAGGCCGGGGATGCCGAGACCCCCGCCGGCACCCGGCAGGTTGTCGAGGCCCAGCGCGCCCCCGTCGATCGTGATGACGTCGTGCCCCGCCCAGGCGAGGCCGCCCATGGTCGCCGTGAACAGCACGACCACCGAGCCCGCGCGCGCGAGGAGTTCGGAGGGCGCGATCACCACGCCGGCGCCCCGTAGGGACCGTAGGAAGAACCATGACAAGAGCAGCGCGCCGACCAGGCTGACACCCAATGGCGTGATCTCGATGGCGGTCGCCGCCTCCGCCCCCGTCAGCCCGAACGCGGACACATCACCGGAGGGCGTCACCGAACCACCAGCCGCAAGAGCCACCACAGCCGCGGTCATCGGCCCCAACGAGGCGGCGGAATCGGCCTCCAGCAGATGCAGACCGAGCGCGGCCGTCCCCGCCATCCCGATCAACGCCCAGCTCACGGCGGCGATCGAGGACAGCAGGATGTCTCCCCACGGCAGCCTCACACCGTGCTCCCTGGCCCCGGCGCTCCTGGACGCACTCATGGCAGACCCCCCGATCCGCGGCGCGGCCGAGACCGCGCTTGTCCCCCTCGCGTGGATTACCCACTCTCCGGGTCGGTTTCAACCCCGTCAACGGAACCGGCCGAAGCGCGTGAACGTGGTGTTCTGAGGGCTCGACTTTCGGTCAGGAGGCGGATCCTGAAATAGTTCCTGACGATGTTCGACATCCCTACACTCCCTGTGACGGGGGCAATTCGGGGGACTACTCAGTGGGGCTTGGAGTGCCGGAACTCGTACTGGAAGCGAATGGACGTACCTGGACGCTCGATCCGTCCAGGCCGTACAGCCTCGGACGCGATCCGCAGGGGGACATCGTGTTCGACGACGCCAGAGTGTCCTGGCGTCACGCCACGATCAGCTGGAGCGGGCGCGGTTGGGTCATCGAGGACCACGGCAGCACCAACGGCACGTTCGTGCAGGGGCAGCGGATCCACCAGTCGGACCTCGGCCCCGGCTCGGCCGTCCACCTCGGCAACGCGAGCGACGGCCCGCTGCTGAGCCTCACCGGCACCGCGGCCGAGGTCGCGCAGCCCCGACGACAGCCGCAGCAACAGCCCCAACAACAGCCGTACGCGGCCCAGGGCGCGAACCCGGGCTGGGCCCAACAGCCGCCACAACAACAGGCCCCGCAGTCCGGCTGGCAGCAACCCCAGCAATCCCCACAGCCGCACCAGTCACCGCAGAACATCCCTCAGCAGCAAAACCCCGGTGGCAACGCAAGCGCACCGCCGGTCTACGGCGACCGCAGCCCGACCACGTTCCACCAGTTCACCATCGGCCGCATCATGCGCATCGGCCGAGCCCTGGAGAACGACCTGGTCGTCTCCGACCTGCAGGTCTCCCGCAACCACGCCGAGTTCCACTCGATGCCCAACGGCCGCATGGAGATCCGCGACCTGGGTTCCCACAACGGCACGTACGTCAACGGCCAGCCGATCCCCAAGGGCGGCTCGACGATGCTCGGCCCGAGCGACATCGTCGGCGTAGGCCACTCCACGTTCCGGATCGTCGGCGACCGCCTTGAGGAGTTCGTCGACACCGGTGAGGTCTCCTTCTCCGCCCGCCACCTCACCGTCACGGTCGACGGCGGCAAGCAGATCCTCAAGGACGTCTCCTTCGGCGTCCCGGAGAAGTCCGTCATCGCGGTCATCGGACCGTCCGGTTCCGGCAAGTCGACGCTGCTCAAGGCGCTGACCGGCTACCGGCCCGCCAACCAGGGCGACGTCCTCTACGACAACCGCAACCTCTACAAGCAGTTCGCCGAGCTGCGCCAGCGCATCGGTCTGGTCCCGCAGGACGACATCCTGCACAAGGAGCTGACCGTCAAGAAGGCTCTCAAGTACGCGGCCAAGCTCCGCTTCCCCGCCGACACCACCGGCGAGGAGCGCGAGAACCGCATCGACGAGGTGCTGCGCGAACTGAAGCTCGACATCCACAAGGAGAAGAAGGTCACCGCCCTCTCCGGCGGCCAGCGCAAGCGCGTCTCCGTGGCCCTGGAGCTGCTCACCAAGCCGTCCCTGATCTTCCTCGACGAGCCGACCTCAGGACTCGACCCGGGCATGGACCGCGATGTCATGCAGCTGCTGCGCGGCCTCGCCGACGACGGCCGCACCGTCCTCGTCGTCACCCACTCGGTCGCCGAGCTGGCGCTGTGCGACAAGCTCCTGGTGATGGCCCCGGGCGGCTCCGTCGCCTACTTCGGCCCGCCGGAGGAGGCTCTGAACTTCTTCGGCTACGACACCTGGGCCGACGTCTTCTCCGCCTTCGAGAACTACCGCGACTACGACTGGGCCGGACGCTGGAAGGGCTCGCAGCACTACCAGATGTACGCCGCGGACATAGACGCGGTTGCGCCGCAGTCCGTACAGATGCCTCCGATGCAGGGCATGAAGCCGCCGAAGCCGCAGGGCTGGATGGGCCAGTTCGGGACACTGGTGCGCCGCTATGTCTCGGTCATAGCGTCCGACAAGGGCTTCCTGGCCCTGACGGTGATCCTGCCGCTCGTCCTCGGCGCGGTCAGCCTGCTCATCGACTTCGGCGACAACCTGCTGCCCAAACCGATCGACCCCAGGACCAAACTCCCCGAGCCGAACAGCACGGCCACCACCGTCCTGCTGATCCTCGCGGTCGGCGCCTGCTTCGCCGGCGCCGCCAACTCCGTCCGTGAGCTGATCAAGGAACGGGTCATCTACGAGCGGGAGCGCGCCACCGGCCTGTCCCGCTCGGCGTACCTGATGTCCAAGGTGTTCGTGCTCGGCGTGATCACCGTCCTGCAGGGACTGATGGTCGGCCTCATCGGCTTCGCCAGCCGCGGCCTCCCCAAGGAGGGCCTGGTCCTCGGCAACGCCACCCTCGCGGAGCTCTGCCTGCCGATCATGGGCCTCGGGTTCACCTCGATGATGTTCGGCCTGATCATCTCCGCGCTGGTGAAGACCTCCGAGAAGACCATGCCGCTGCTGGTCATGTTCGCGATCGTCCAGGTCGTCTTCACCGGCTGTCTGTTCACCCTGCACGGCACCATCGGCGTCAACGAACTCTCGTATCTGATGCCGTCCCGCTGGGCGGTCGCCGCCGCGGGCGCCACGCTGGACTTCAACCAGGTCAACCCGCCCGTCAAGCCGGGCGACTCGACCGACCCGCTGTGGGACCACACGGTCAGCACCTGGGGCCTCGACATGCTCGCCCTCGTCGCCCTCGGAGTGGTCTGCGGCTTCTTCGTCGCCCGCTTCCTGCGCCGCCACGAGCCCGAGGTCATGCGGAAGTAGCCGAGCTTCTACGACGACGAAGGGCGGCACCCCTCCACAGGGTGCCGCCCTTTTCCGCCCTTAGCGCGTACTCGTGTACGAGAGGTCCGCGCGGCCTCAGTAAGCGCTGTTCACGTTGTCGATCGAGCCGTACCGGTGGGCCGCGTAGTTGGCGGCGGCGGTGATGTTGGCGACCGGGTCGTACTGGCTCCAGGCCGTGCCGGCGACGTGGTAGGCGTTGAAGGTCGGCTTGATGACCTGCAGCAGACCGATCGACGGGACGCCGTTGATGGCGTTGATGTCCCAGTCGTTGATCGCGTTCGGGTTGCCCGAGGACTCCCGCATGATGTTGCGGTACAGGCCGTTGTAGCTGCCCGGGATGCCCTTGGCCTTCATGATGGCCAGGGACTCCTTGATCCAGCCGTCGAGGTTGTTGGCGTAGGTCTTGGTCGCCGCGGCCTTGAGCTTGGCGCGCTGCGCGGCCCGGCTCGCGGCCGCCTTGGCCTTGCGTGCCTGCTCGGCCTTCTTCTTGGCGGCGGCCGCGGCGGCGGCCTTCTTCTTCGCGGCGGCCTTGGCCTTCGCCTCGGCGGCGGCCTTGGCCTCGGCGGCGGCCTTGGCCTTGGCGGCCTTGGCGGCCTTGGCCTGCAGGCTCTTGGCGGCGAGCTGCTCGCTGACGTCCGCCTGGAGGCCCTTGAGCTGCTCGGAGGTGTACGTGACCTTGGCGGAGGAGACGGCCGCCTCGGACGTGGTGGTCTCCGCGTTGCCCGGAACGGCGGTGAACACGACGGCGGCGGCGCCGAGGGTGGCGACACCGGCGACGGCGATCTTGTGGCGCTTGGTCAGCTTGCGACTATGACGGGTGAAGGCGTTCTTGAGCATGCGGATGGACCTCTTCGAATAGCACGGAGGTCGCTCGCTGTCCGGCGGGGGACGGGTGCTTCCGGCACAAACGCCGCGGGCGGAACCCGCGGCGCTGAGCGACGAGAGCCATTCTTAGCGGCCGCAAAAAGACCGGGCAAAGGTGTGACGTACGATCCCCGATAGTGGATCGGGGGATACCAAATCGGGACAGACTGGAACGTCTTTCCCGTTCGCGAGGGAAGCCTTTGTCTCCTATTTCTCTTCGTACGTGATCTGCGCCCTATGTGCGGGCTCACATCGGACGCATAGCAGTCTCACCAGCAGTTGCTGAAGCAATGCTCAGCGTGAGGGCCCTCCGGCGGAAGAAGGAGATGCACGTCCCCGAACTCGTGCCACAGGTAGAGCCCGCGCACCGCCTCCTCGTAGCCGCGGTCGATCGCCGCCCGCCCCGCGACCGCCTCCAGCATCAGCAGATGCGAGGCCTCCGGCTCGTGCAGCCCGGTCAGCAGCCCGTCCACCACCCGCACCCCGCCCTCCGGGGTCACGACGAGATCCGTCCACCCCGCACGCGCGCGTACGACGCCGTCGGTCCCGGCCGCCGACTCCACGGCCCGCACGGCGGTCGTCCCGACGGCGACCACCCGGCCGTCCCCGGCCTTCACCGCGTTGATCAGCCGAGCGGAGGCCTCCGGCACCGAGAACCGCTCCGGATACGGCGGCTCGTGCGCCTCCGCCGAGGCCACCCCCGTATGCAGCGTGACCGGCGCGAACTGCACACCCCGGCTCACCAGCTCCGCCACCAGCCGCGCGGTGAAGGGTCGCGCCGCACTGGGCATCTCCGCACTGCCGGCCCCGCCGGGCGACGGCAGCGCGAACACCGTCTGATACACGGACAACGGCTGGTCCCGCGCCGTATAGGAGTACCGAATGGGCCGTCCGTGCTCCCGCAGCAGCCCGAGTACCTCCCCACCGCACACCTGCGCCCACCACAGGCGCTCGCTCACCGGCTCCTGCAGAATCAGCCGAACGCCCCCGGGCAGCCCCACCTCCGTCCCCGCGGGCCCACCCGCACGCGCGCGCGTGGTGCCCCTTCCGTCCGGCTCCCGCAGTTCCACGGCCCACCGCCCGTCGTCCCCCAGCGTCGAGAAGTGCACCACCACGCGCGCGTGCCCGACCCACCCGTCGACCGCGGCGGCCAGGGTGGGGGAGGTGTTGACGACGAGCAGGTCCCCGGCCCGCAGCAGACACGGCAGCTCCCGGAACGCGTGATGCGACACCTCCGTCCCGCGCGACACCAGCAGCCGTACGGCGTCCCGGTCCAGCCCCGGCCCGCGCTGCTCGGCCGGCACCCGAGCCGACAACTCCTCCGGCACCCGCACGCTGAGCGTCATCGCTCCCCTTCCAGCAGCGACGGAGCCCCGTACCGCCCACTCACCGGCCGCTCGTCCAGCAACCGCAGAAAGGCCGGCACCACACCGGCCGGCTCCGGCCGCGGATCAGGGTCGTCCGGTACGGCCGCCGCGTACAGGTCCGTCGCCATGTCGCCGGGGTCCACGGCCCACACCCGCAGCCCCGGCTCCTCCTCGCCCAGCACCGCCGTGAGATGGTCCAGGGCGGCCTTCGACGCCCCGTAGCCGCCCCACGTCTCGTACGCCTCGGCCGCGGCGTCGGAACTGACCGCGATCACCGCGCCGGCCCCGGACGCCCGCAGCAGCGGCAGCGCCTCCTGGACCAGCCCCAGCGCGGCCACCACGTTCACCTCCAGCGCGCGGCGCAGCCCGTCAAGGGGCAGTCCCTCAAGCCGCGTCAGCGGCTCGGCGCCCAGCGCGCTCGCGTTGTTCACCAGCAGGTCGACGCCGCCGAGCTTCCAGGCCGCGGCCACCAGCTCCGAGCGGTGCGCCGGGTCCGTGACATCCCCGGGCAGGGCCGTCACCCGGGTCCCGTGCACGGCCAGCGCGTCCGCCGTCTCCTTCAGGACCTCCGCCGTCCTGGCGTCCAGCACCAGGTCCCAGCCCCGCACGGCCAGCGCCTCGGCGAGCGCCCGTCCCAGCCCCTTCGAGGCCCCCGTGATGATCGCTACCGGCATGACACACGTCCCCTCGTCCTCCACGCCTCCTGATCGGCGTGCTCCCAACGTAGGAACGGGACCGCCCCGGCCGCCTCGGACGCGGGCCGCAGAACGGCGCGGCCCTTCGCCCTAGGTCCCTCGCCCTAGTCGGAGGCCGTCACAGGTCCGATCCGCGTTGTCACACCCCGCCCGTACTCTGAGGTCATGAGTCAAGGCCCCCGGTCCGGCCTCGCCGCGGTGAGCTCCGCGCTGCTGGCCATGAGCAGGCACCTGGAGGTGCGCGACGTCCTCAAGACGATCGTCGCCTCGGCCCGCGAGCTGCTCGGCGCGCAGTACGCCGCCCTCGGCGTCCCGGACGACCACGGCGGTTTCGCCCAGTTCGTGGTCGACGGTGTCAGCGACGAGCAGTGGAAGGCCATCGGCCCGCTCCCGCGCCAGCACGGCATTCTCGCCGCGATGCTGCACGAGGCCAAGGTCGAGCGCCTCGCCGACGTGCGCAACGACCCCCGCTTCGAGGGCTGGCCGTCCGCCCACCCCGACATGTCCGACTTCCTGGGCCTGCCCATCCGTGACGGTGACGAGGTCATCGGCGCGCTCTTCCTCGCGAACAAGAACTGCCCGAAACCAGAGGGCGGTTGCGGCTTCACCGAGGACGACGAGGAGCTGCTCTCGATCCTCGCCCAGCACGCCGCGATCGCCCTCACCAACGCCAGCCTCTACGAACGCAGCCGCGAGCTGACGATCGCCGAGGAGCGCTCCCGCCTTGCCCACGAACTGCACGACGCGGTCAGCCAGAAGCTCTTCTCACTGCGCCTGACAGCCCAGGCCGCTGCGGCCCTCGTCGACCGCGACCCGTCCCGGGCCAAGGGCGAACTCCAGCAGGTGGCCGTGCTCGCCGCCGAGGCCGCCGACGAACTGCGCGCCGCCGTCGTCGAGCTGCGCCCGGCCGCCCTGGACGAGGACGGCCTGACCGCCACCCTCCGCACCCACGTCCAGGTCCTGGACCGCGCCCACTCCGCGCGCGTGACCTTCGCCGCCCGCAGCTTCCGCGCACTGCCCGCCGCCCAGGAGGAGGCCATGCTCCGTGTCGCCCAGGAGGCCCTGCACAACGCGCTGCGGCACTCGGGCGCGGCTCATGTCGACGTGAGCGTGGACAGGCACGGCAGCGGAGCCGTCCTGCGCATCACCGACGACGGCACCGGCTTCGACCCCAAGTCGATACGCCGGGCCGGACGCCACCTGGGCCTGGTCTCCATGAGGGACCGCACCAGCGGGGTCGGCGGCACACTGACCGTGGAATCGGCGCCCGGCAAGGGCACCACGATCGAGATGGAGGTCCCCGGTGGCTGACACGATCAAGGTCCTCCTCGTCGACGACCACCAGGTCGTCCGCCGGGGCCTGCGCACCTTCCTCGAAGTGCAGGACGACATCGAGGTCGTGGGCGAGGCCGCCGACGGCACCGAGGGCGTCGAGCGCGCGGAGGAGCTCAAGCCCGACATCGTCCTCATGGACGTCAAGATGCCGGGCATGGACGGCATCGACGCCCTGCGCAGGCTCCGCGAGCTGAACAACCCCGCGCGCGTGCTGATCGTCACCAGCTTCACCGAACAGCGCACAGTGGTCCCGGCCCTGCGCGCGGGCGCCGCCGGGTACGTCTACAAGGACGTCGACCCCGACGCCCTGGCCGGCGCCATCCGCTCCGTCCACGCCGGGCACATCCTGCTCCAACCCGAGGTCGCGGGCGTCCTGTTGTCCCAGGAGGAGAACAACTCCGGCCAGGGCAGAGGCGGTTCGCTCACCGAGCGGGAGCGAGAGGTACTCGGGCTGATCGCGGACGGCCGCTCCAACCGGGAGATAGCCCGGGCGCTGGTCCTCTCCGAGAAGACCGTCAAGACCCACGTCTCGAACATCCTGATGAAGCTCGACCTGGCGGACCGGACGCAGGCGGCGCTGTGGGCGGTTCGTCATGGTGTGGCCGGATAGGACTTCATACTGTCGTGGGAATGTCCCCCGGGCGGCGCATCCTCCGTGGATCTCCGCCGTTCTCCAGTGCGTGCTGCGGCGACTGCCGCGCCAATCGCTAGGAGGGCTTAGAAGTGAAGAACCTGAAGAAGGTAGCGGCCGTGACGATGGTGGCCGGCGGGCTGGTCGCCGCCGGTGCCGGTATGGCCTCCGCCACCGACGGGTCGCACGCCGACGGCAAGGCCGTGGGCTCGCCCGGCGTCGTCTCGGGCAACCTTGTCCAGGCCCCGGTGCACGTCCCGGTGAACGCCGTGGGCAACAGCGTGAACGTCATCGGCGTACTGAACCCGGCCTTCGGCAACGTCGGCCTCAACCGCTGACTCCCCTCGCCGAGCGGACAGTGACTTCGGCCTCCCGGGCGCGTCGCGTGCCCGGGAGGCCGGTCCGTTTGTCGTCCGAATGATCCGAACGGTCGGTCCTGCTCGAATCTCCGCACCGTTCGATGTCCCTCCCGCGTTGATCAGCGCACGACCCGCGGCCGGGTCGGATTCGCCATCGCAGGAGGAACACTTCTCATGAACATCGCCAAGAAGGCCGCCGTGGCCATCACCGTCGCCGGTATCGCCACGGGCGCCGCCGCCGGTGCCGCTGTCGCCGACGCGGGTGCCGAGGGCGCGGCCGTGCAGTCGCCGGGCGTAGTCTCGGGCAACGTCGTCGAGGCGCCGGTGCACGTCCCGGTGAACGCGGTCGGCAACACCGCCAACCTCATCGCCCTGCTGAACCCGGCCTTCGGCAACGCCAGCATGAACGACTGACACCGGGTCGGGACCGAGGGGCCTCACGAGTCAACGGCGACTTGTGGGGCCCTTGGTGTTGGCTGCGGCGCAAAACGGGCGGCCCTTCGGCTGCGGCCCGGTGGGGGCTGGTCGCGCAGTTCCCCGCGCCCGTGGGTAGGTTGCGCCGCTGTCAGCCGACATGCCGCCGTAGCTGCGGGCAGTCGTGCCGCTGCGGCGGCGCCCACCCAAAACCGCGGCACCCGCCCAGTGGCGGCGAGCGAAACCCGCCCTCTCCCACCCGGGGCACCGCTCACCGCACCCCCCGCTCCAGCTCCTCCACATACGCGTTGTAAGCCGCAACCTGCGCCCGCCGCCCCGTCCGCTCCACCGGCCGCAACGCCTCCCCCCGAGCCTGCATCTCCGCGGAGCTCACCGCACCCCCGTGCCCGTTCTCATAAGCCAGCGACACCAAGAACCCCACCCGCTGAGCCAGCTCCAACACCCGCACCGCCCGTGGCGGATACCCCGGCGCCAGAACCTCCCGCCCCCGCTCCGCCCGAGCCCGGTACGCCGAGATCGCCGCCTCCGCCACCGGCCCGGACCCGGCCACATCCAGCCGCGACAACACCTCCGTCGCGTCCCGCAGGGCCTCCGCGAGCTCCCGCTCGGCCTCACCCAGCGACGGCACATCCGCCGGAGGAGCCTCCCGCACCGGCAGCACCTGCCACACCACCTGGACATGCACATCACCCGAGGGCCCGGCCTCGTACACCTCCGGCACAAGGCCCAGCGCGGCGCCGTAACAGACCACTGCCTCCTCGGCCTCCAGCGCCCGCGCGTTGAACTCCGGCGGGCCGCTCAGCCCCAGCGGATGCCCGGGGGCGGGCAATGCGACCCGCAGACCGGTGACCCCGAGCGACCGCAGCCGACCGAGCGCCAGCGTGAGACCGACGGCCGCCGTCTCCCCGGGCAATCCCTCCACCCGGTGGACGGCATCGTCACCGACGATCGCCGGCACGGCGTCGTCCGGCGGGACAAGTCCGGCCAAAAGACCGTTTCCCCAAGCGGCAAGGCGTCCAGAGCGCGGTTCCGAGAGCATGCCCCCAAGCCTAAGGACCGGACCGATGGATGGGAGCGGCAGACCAGTGGCGTAGATTTCTTCGAGGGCTGCGCCAAATGCGCGCACGCGACAGCCGAGACGCCGACGCCGGTCACACTGCAAGGGGAGACAACGCGCTCATGAGCGATGTTCTGGAGCTTCAGGACGTATCCGTGGTCCGTGAGGACCGGGCTCTGGTGGACCAGGTCTCCTGGTCGGTCAAGGAGGGCGAGCGCTGGGTCATCCTCGGCCCCAACGGCGCCGGCAAGACCACGCTCCTGAACCTCGCGTCGAGCTACCTCTACCCCAGCAAGGGCACCGCCACCATCCTCGGCGAGACCCTCGGCAAGCCCGGCACCGACGTCTTCGAACTGCGCCCGCGCGTCGGTATGGCCGGCATCGCCATGGCCGACAAGCTCCCCAAGCGCCAGACCGTCCTGGAGACCGTGCTGACAGCGGCGTACGGCATGACCGCCGGCTGGCAGGAGGAGTACGAGGAGATCGACGAGCAGCGCGCCCGCGCCTTCCTCGACCGCCTCGGCATGAGCGACTACCTGGACCGGAAGTTCGGCACCCTCTCCGAGGGCGAGCGCAAGCGCACTCTCATCGCCCGCGCTTTGATGACCGACCCCGAGCTCCTCCTCCTCGACGAGCCCGCGGCCGGTCTCGACCTCGGTGGCCGCGAGGACCTGGTCCGTCGCCTCGGCCGGCTCGCCCGCGACCCGATCGCCCCCTCGATGCTCATGGTCACCCACCACGTCGAGGAGATCGCCCCCGGTTTCACCCACGTCCTCATGATCCGCCAGGGCAGGGTCCTCGCCGCGGGTCCCCTGGAGCTCGAACTCACCTCCCGCAACCTCTCCCTCTGCTTCGGCCTGCCCCTCGTCGTCGAGCAGGTCGGCGATCGCTGGACCGCACAGGGTCTTCCCCTGTCGTGATCAAGTGAAGTACCCGCGAAAACACGGGTAAGAAGCCCGTTCACGCCTCATCGCGCCCTGTCCGAGGCGGTACCCGTGGACCTACCATTGAGCCCGTGAACGACATCGACGCATGGGTGTGGTGGCTCGTCGGCGCGGCAGCTCTCGGAATCCCGCTCGTGGTGACCGCGATGCCGGAGTTCGGCATGCTCGCGGTGGGCGCCGTCGCCGCGGCGGTCGCGGCCGGACTCGGCGGTGACATCGTCGTCCAGGTGCTCGTCTTCGCCGTCGTCTCGGTGGCCCTCATCGCCGTCGTACGGCCCATCGCGACCCGGCATCGGGCCCAGCGACCCCAACTCGTCACGGGTGTCGACGCGTTGAAGGGCAAACAGGCCGTCGTCCTGGAGCGCGTCGACAGCGCGGGCGGCCGGATCAAGCTCGCCGGAGAAATCTGGTCGGCACGCTCTCTCGACACCGGCCAGGTCTACGAAGTAGGCCGGGAAGTCGATGTCGTGGACATCGAGGGAGCCACGGCGATCGTCATGTGACCTCGCAGGATGCAACTGAACCGAACGCACCACGAGTTACTCGACGGTCTGTCAGACTCGACCAGCAAGATCTTCAACAGGCATAAGATCTTCCGAAAACGCCGAGGCGGAGAAGGGCACGGGGAGCACGATGGAACCGGTCATCATCGTCTTGATCATTCTGGTGGTGTTGGTCTTCATCGCCCTGATCAAGACGATCCAGGTCATCCCACAGGCCAGTGCGGCCATCGTGGAGCGCTTCGGCCGCTACACGCGGACACTCAACGCGGGACTCAATATTGTCGTCCCGTTCATAGACACCATCCGCAACCGCATCGACCTGCGTGAACAGGTCGTGCCGTTCCCGCCGCAGCCGGTGATCACCCAGGACAACCTGGTCGTGAACATCGACACCGTCATCTACTACCAGGTGACCGACGCCCGGGCCGCGACCTACGAGGTCGCCAGCTACATCCAGGCGATCGAGCAGCTCACCGTCACCACCCTCCGCAACATCATCGGTGGCATGGACCTGGAGCGGACCCTGACCTCCCGCGAGGAGATCAACGCGGCTCTGCGCGGCGTCCTCGACGAGGCGACGGGCAAGTGGGGCATCCGAGTCAACCGCGTCGAGCTCAAGGCGATCGAACCGCCCACCTCCATCCAGGACTCGATGGAGAAGCAGATGCGCGCCGACCGTGACAAGCGCGCCGCGATCCTCACCGCGGAAGGTACGCGCCAGGCCGCGATCCTCACCGCCGAGGGTGAGAAGCAGTCCCAGATCCTCCGCGCCGAGGGTGAGGCCAAGGCGGCGGCCCTGCGCGCCGAGGGCGAAGCCCAGGCGGTCCGCACCGTCTTCGAGGCCATCCACGCAGGCGACCCCGACCAGAAGCTCCTCTCCTACCAGTACCTCCAGATGCTCCCCAAGATCGCCGAAGGCGACGCCAACAAGCTCTGGATCGTCCCCAGCGAGATCGGCGACGCCCTCAAGGGCCTCTCCGGAGCCATGGGCAACTTCGGCAACTTCGGCGGCGGTTCGAGCGGAGGCAACGGCGGCTCGGAGCGCCGGGAGACCCCGAAGATCGACTGACCCAGGGATTCCAGTACGACAACGGGGCCCGCCTTCCCGACGAAGACGGGCCCCAACGCACTTAGGGGCGCGGGGAACTGCGCGACAAGCCACGGAGCACCCGCAGCCGCATCAGCACCGGACCCGGCAGATGACTAGGCGGCCTCTCGAGCCAGCCAGTCGGGCAGCGCGGAGAAGTCCTCGTGCCCCAGCGACAGCAGCATCGCGTCAGCCGGAGTCGGCTCGAACGGCTCCCGCAGCAATGGCATCCCCGCCTCCGCCGGAGTCCGGTTCGCCTTGCGGTGGTTGTCCTCCGCGCAGGAGGCCACCGTGTTCAGCCAGGTGTCCTGACCACCCTGCGACCGCGGCACCACATGGTCCACGGTCGTCGCCCGCCGCCCGCAGTACGCGCACCTGTGCCGGTCACGCACCAGAACGCCCCGCCGAGACCACGGAGCTTGTCTTCGGAAGGGCACCCGCACATACCTGCACAACCTGATCACCCGGGGCGCCGGTATGTCGACCGCGGCTCCGCGCATGCGCAGTTCAGGGTGGGACTGCTCGACGACGGCCTTGTCCTGAAGCACCAGAACGACGGCTCTGTTCAACGTCACCGTCGACAGCGGCTCGAAGCTCGCGTTCAGTACCAGCGTCTCCCGCATGACCAGCCCACCTCCCGTGCGCACCGGCCCACCCCCTGGCGGGCTTGGGCTTGGATCAACTCTGGCCGGGCACGCCGAGATGGACAACGCAATAAAAAGTGCCCGCCCCTGATCAATTCCAAGACCAGAGGCGGGCAAACGCTCAGTGAACGTCAGTCTTCGGCGGGTACCTCGTACTCACCGATCAACTGGGCACGCCCGATCGCGTGGAATCGCAGATTGAAGCCCACATAAGCGGGAGAGGCATCGGAATCCGGCCCGAGCTTCTCCTGGTCCACGGCGTACACGGTGAAGACGTACCGATGAGGCCCGTCCCCGGCCGGCGGAGCGGCCCCACCGAAGTCCTTCGACCCGTAGTCGTTCCGCGCCTGTACGGCACCCTCCGGCAGCCCCTCGAACTTGCCGCTGCCCGCACCCACGGGCAACTCGGTCACCGAGGCCGGGATGTCGAACACGACCCAGTGCCAGAACCCGCTACCCGTAGGGGCGTCGGGGTCGTAGCAGGTCACGGCGAAGCTCTTGGTCCCGGCCGGGAAGCCCTCCCAGCGCAGGTGCGGAGAGGTGTTGCCGGCCGCGTAGACCTGAGCGTCCTTGAGCGTCGTACCCTCGGCGACATCCTCGCTCGTCACCGTGAACGACGGCACGGGCGGGTGGAAGTCATGGGGGAGCGGCCGCCGCTTGAGCTCGGTCACCTCGGTACCTCCTGAATCGATTACGGAATCAGCAGTTCCCGAGCCTAGAACCAGTTGCGCTTGCTGCCGACCTCCGACAGCCACTGGTTGAGATAGGCGGCCCAATCGGTGCCCTGGTAGTCGTGCAGACCCACCTGGAAGGACCGGAAGGTGTCACTGCCCTCGCTGAAAAGTCCCGGCTTCTTGTCCATCTCCAGGATGACGTCCATCGCGTTCCCGTCGGCGACGAAGCTCAACTCGACCTGGTTGAGCCCGCGGTACTGCTGCGGCGGGAAGAACTCGATCTCCTGGTAGAACGGCAGCTGCTGCCGTGTCCCGCGGATGTGACCGCGCTCCAGGTCCGCGTTCTTGAAGCGGAAGCCCAGCTGCATGAACGCGTCCAGGATCGCCTTCTGCGCCGGCAGCGGGTGCACGTTGACCGGGTCGAGGTCACCGGAGTCCACGGCACGTGCGATCGCCAGCTCCGTCGTCACACCGATGTTCATGCCGCGCAGAGCCTGGCCGTCGATCATCGTGATCGGCGTCTCCCAGGGAATCTCAAGACCGAACGGCACCGCGTGCACCGCGTTGGGCTGCAACGTGAAGGCACCACCCAGCGACACCTTCGTGAACTCGATGTCCTGCTTGTACTCCTGGTCACCGCTCTCGACCTCGACCTTGGCCTGCAGCCCGACCGACAGCCCCTCGATCTGCTGGTCGACGGACCCGCCCTGGATCCGCACCTCGCCCTGGACGACACCACCCGGGACGACGTTGACCTCGGTCAGCACGGTCTCCACCGAAGCCCCACCGGCACCCAGGCTCGCGAGCAGCTTCTTGAACGCCATGTCTCTCCTTAACAACACGCGGATTCCTGATCCCTACAAACGCGATCCGGCCGTGGTCGGTTCCGCGCCTTCACCCTGGCAAGCGGACGAACCCTTGACCAGCCCTTGGCACACACCCGTCTGGACTACGCTCGGACGCCATGATCACGTCCCCGGACCGTACGCCACTGCCCCGAGAGTTCTTCGACCGCCCCGTACTGGAAGTTGCCCCCGACCTTCTCGGCCGCATCCTCGTCCGTACGACCCCGGACGGTCCGATCGTGCTGCGCCTCACAGAGGTCGAGGCATACGACGGTCCGAACGACCCCGGCTCCCACGCCTATCGCGGCCACACTGCCCGCAACGGCGTGATGTTCGGTCCGCCAGGGCACGTGTACGTCTACTTCACCTACGGCATGTGGTTCTGCATGAACCTGGTGTGCGGACCGGAGGGTCGCGCGAGCGCCGTCCTGCTGCGCGCCGGGGAGGTCCTCGAAGGTGCGGATCTGGCGCGCAAACGTCGACTCTCGGCCCGAAATGACAAGGAACTGGCCAAAGGGCCCGCCCGCCTGGCCACGGCACTGGACGTGGCCCGGACCCTGGACGGCACCGACGCCTGTGTGTCGGGCGAGACCCCACTGAAGGTACTCACGGGCACCCCGGTCGCCCCCGACCAGGTACTCAACGGTCCCCGGACCGGAGTGGCCGGCGAAGGGGGCGCGCACCCCTGGCGATTCTGGGTCGCCAACGACCCGACGGTGAGCCCCTATCGGGCCCATGTACCGAAGCGCCGCTCAAGTTGACTCGCTCTTGGAAGATGCGTAACGTGGCCCGAGCCGCTTGACCCGGGTACGGCAATCGCCAGCAGCCGGAAGCGGCCAAACCACTACCTACGACATCCCCTCGGCGGGGACGATTTCGGCGTGCCCGCACGCCCGAATTCGAACTCGCGGAACTCGATTATGAGTTGGCGAGAGAATGGTCTAACGTAGTGAATGTCGAAAGGCCCCGCCGACGGGGAATCAGGCCCGAAAGGATCTGATAGAGTCGGAAACGCAAGACCGAAGGGAAACTGCCTGGAGGAAAGCCCGAGAGGGTGAGTACGAAGGAAGCGTCCGTTCCTTGAGAACTCAACAGCGTGCCAAAAATCAACGCCAGATATGTTGATA
>NZ_JBJDQL010000022.1:0-2511 GCF_044903305.1 Streptomyces sp. NPDC019531
CGCCACATCAGCGCCCACCCAAACCTCAAGGAACTGCCTGAAGCCCGGAGAGAACTCAATCGCCATGTCTGGTCTTTCCTATGCCGAAAATACTGCCGCTGCCGATGACCGCACAATGCGCCGCCACCGGGTGCGCTGGTGGCGCAATGAGCTGTGCCTAGTGCTTCCCGGTCTGCGACTCCTGGTCATGAATGTCGTCGAGAGCCAGGTCCTGCGGCTTTTTGATCTGAGACGTCTCCATGCGGATTCCCTCGATCAGACTCGCGAATCCGTCGCTGATCGAACGGACTGTGGCAAGGACCTGTTCGTGCTCCTGGCGGCAGCCCGGCCCAACCTGGTTAGCGAAATCGTCGTCGCCCTCAGCGCCCCACCAGCCGATGTAATTGCGATACTTTTCATCGAACTCGGGACCCAGCCGGTCCGCATACGCCACAGCGTCTCGCAATTCACGGCAGCCCTGCAGGATTCCGTCGATGTCCGCCGAGTACTCACTGCCCATGCTGACTCACGCCCTTCGCCTTCTTCGCGGCCTTTCCCACCCCAGCGGGTGCGGACAGCGCTTCCTCTCCGTCTTCGTGGATCTCGTCGCGCAGCCGGTCCTTCGCGGTCTTTGGCTGCTCCCCCTGTTCCGTTCCGCCGGGAAACGAGCCGAAGATCCTTTCCCAGTCCACGCCCGTGTGCTCGGAGACGGATTCGCCGTCAACGGCCTTGGTGAGCGGCTCGAAGGTGTCCACCACACGCTGGGCCATCTCCCCGCGAGCCTTCTCCACGGTCTGCAGGATGGTGGAGGACAGCTGGGCGGCTGCCATTCTCTTGTACTTGGCGTCAAGAAAGTCCAGGCCGACCAGCGCGCCCTGGGGGCCCACCGTGACCTGCACGGTCCTGTCCGCGGATCGCGCGGTGACCGTTGCCTGCCTGAGTTCCGACTCGGCCTTCGCCACCGCTTCCTCTGTGGCCTTGATCCGCGCCATGGCATCGGCCAAGCGCTGTTCCATGGAGTCCTTCACGCCCATTCCCCTCCGTTCTCTTCCAACTGTTCCGGCCGGTCCGGTGGGGCTCAACGCGCGCATGGGCGCGCGGGCGTTGTCGTCACCGTCCGAGCGCCTGCGGAGCGCCGCCCTCGTCGGTGCCCCAGACTTCCTCGTCCTCGGCCAGCCAGGTGGTGCGTTCACGGTCACTGCTCTCAGTGGCCTGGTTCTGCTGCGGTCCGGCGCCCCCGGCCATCGGTGGCGCGAACGGCATACCGCTGGAAGTCGGGACGTTGCTTCGCGCAACGACGTTGTTCTCCTGCGCTTCCAGAGCGGCGCCCCGCCGACCAGTACGGCCGACGCCTGGCTCCAGCACAGTGCGGGTGCGCTCCGAGCCAGAGCCGGCTTCGCCGCCCATCGCGCCGCCGTGCGGGGGGAACATCCCCGGGCTGCTCGGATACCCACTGGGGCCGGCAGTCGGGTTGGCTGCCAGTTCCTGGCCGCGGCCCAGCGCAGACGCCACATCCTCCTGGTTGTAGAGGTTTCCGCCGAACTCCGAGCCATAGGGCGAGTACGTCGACGTCGACGACAGAGCGGTGGGTTGGGGAAGGGCATCGATCCGCTGCCGGATGAGCTCGTCCGTGTCCGTCTGGGGGGTATTCAGCCGGTCGGACTCGGACTGGATATCGGCCATGCGCTGGTCGTAGTCCGCCTTGGCCTGCTTCCGGGCCTGTTCCGCATCCTGGCGAGCCTGGTCCTGCTCGTGCTGGACGGAGTCCTTCTCCCGCTGATACTCCTCCTTGGCTCTCGCTTCTGTCTGGTCGGCCTTGTCGATGGCCTCGTGCTCGCGGTTGTTGATGTCAGCGAGCTTCTTGTCGTACTCGGCCTTGGCCTCCTCCGGGCTGACCCGCCCGTCGGAGAGGGCCTTTTCGTACTCCCGCTTCGCCTGCGCCCGTTCGCTCTCGGCCTCTTGACGGGCGTGGTCCCGCTGATCCTTGGCGTCGGCCTGGGCCTGCTCGAAGTCCTTCTTGGCCTCTGCGGAGTGCTGGTCGGCGGCCTGCTCGGCGGTATCACGCTCGGTTCTGGCATCGGCGAGATCCCGCTCGTACTGCGCGCGGGCGTCGGTCTTGTCGCGCTCCAGGTTGAGCTTGGCCTGATTCTGCTCCTTGAGAGCCTGCTGACGCGCCTCTTCCCGATCGCGGTTGGCCGCGTCCCGTGTCTCCTGCTGGTCCTGGATGACTTTCTGACGGTCCTTCTCGGCCTGCTTACGCGCTTCCTGCTGCTCCGTCTGGACTCGCTGCCGCTCCTCCGCCTGCTGCTTGCCGGCTTCCTCGCGATCCTTCTTCGCCTGCGCGAGTGCCTCGTCCCGTTCCTTCTGCTGGTCCTGGGTGACCTTCTGACGGTCCTTCTCGGCCTGCTTACGCGCTTCCTGCTGCTCCGTCTGGACGCGCTGCCGCTCCTCCGCCTGCTGCTTGCCGGCTTCCTCGCGATCCTTCTTCGCCTGCGCGAGTGCCTCGTCCCGGTCCTTCTGCTGCTGATCGCG
>NZ_JBJDQL010000022.1:2608-81599 GCF_044903305.1 Streptomyces sp. NPDC019531
ACGCGCTGCCGCTCCTCCGCCTGCTGCTTGCCGGCTTCCTCGCGATCCTTCTTCGCCTGCGCGAGTGCCTCGTCCCGGTCCTTCTGCTGCTGATCGCGGATGCGCTCGCGTTCAGCGTCGTCCTTGGCTCGCTGCGCGGCGGCCCCGCTCAAGGCGAGCGACTGCTGCTCGGCAGCGCCCTTCTTGGCATCGTCGCGGTCCTGCTCGGCCTTGGCACGGGCCTCGTCCTGGTCCTTCTTGGCCCGCGCACGGTCCTCGTCGTTCTGCTTACGGGCCTCGTCCTGGTCCTTCTCGACCCGCGCACGGTCCTGCTCGGCCTTGGCACGAGCCTCGTCCTGGTCCTTCTCGGCCCGCGCACGGTCCTGCTCGGCCTTGGCACGAGCCTCGTCCTGGTCCTTCTTGGCCCGCGCACGGTCCTCGTCGTTCTGCTTACGAACTTCGTCGCGGTCCTTCTTGGCCTGGTCCCGGTCCTCGTCGTTCTGCTTACGAACTTCGTCGCGGTCCTTCTTGGCCTGGTCCCGGTCCTTGTCCGTCTGCTCCTTGTTGGCGATATCGCTGAGGGACTGGTGGTCACGGTCGGTCAGCTTGTCGTCGAACGCCTTGACCACATCACGCAGTGCCTCGTTGATACGCTCGATGGACACGGCGCCCGCCTCGGCCAGCCATTCCTGCGCGTTTTGGTCCCAGCGCCGGATGGCTTCCTCACCGATCGCCTTCCAGGTGTTGAGGTCGGAGGGCGGACCGTAGTCCTTGCCGTCGATGGTGATCATCTGCCGGAAGCCCGCAGTTGAGACGATGGCTCCGAGGGCCCGCCCGTGGCCCGGCCCGATGTCGGTGTGGTCGTACTGGTTGTCGAACAGCTCCAAGCGCGCCTGCTGCAGGAGGTCGTAGAGCATGGCCTGCGGGGAGGAGCCGGTGGGCTGCCAAACGCGCCAGGTGGTGTGAAGATTCTCCGCTTCCTGGCGGATCACGGACTGTGCGTAGGCCAGGGCACGGGCCGGCTTCGAGGTGAGCGGGTACCCGTCGAGGGACACCTCGACTCCATTGCTCGCATCACCACGGAGTTGCTCGGTGTAGCCCTCGTAGTTTTTGAGGAGCTTGTGGACAAGGTGCTTGAAGAGGCTGGCACCGGTGCCGCTCCAGGCGTCGCTCCCCTCCCCGATCTCCTTGCCGTCCCAATCCTTCATGCGCTGGGCGCCGTCATCGAAGAAGTTGACGGCTCGATCGAACGCTCTGGCCACTTCGGTGAAGGAGAGCAGGTCGACGTATGCGCCGTCGTCCACGCTCAGGCCGCGGTTATTGAAGCCCTGGGAGCTGTACGGGTAGTCGGCGATCTGGCGAAGGGCTTCGCCCGAGCCATGGGAGTACTGCAACAACGGACCGTTGTTCCACTTGATGTACTCGCCGTCTTTGTTCCAGCGGCCCTTGTCCTTGAGGAACTCGCTCGTGCTCTCGGTCGAGGCCGGGTCGTCAAAGCCGCTCGGCGGTAGGCGATCGTCGCCGCCGACGGTGCCCAGGATGGTGATGTAGGCCCACCACCTGTCCAACGTGGTGCCCGGTTCGGGATCGGCGGCCCAGCTCTTCGGCGCATTGTAGAACGGCATGACGTAGTCGGTGTTGTGGTACCGCCATCCACCACCGGACACGAAGCCGGGTTGGTAATCGGACCCCGCGTGTGGCATTCGCACGTGCATCAGCGGAATGCCTTCGTTCCCCTTCAGGTTGTCGAACAGTGTCTTCCGATCCGGCAGCACATAGCCGGTGAGCATGTCGACTGCTTTTTTCCAGTAATCGTCGTTGATCATGCTCGAGTCGGGCATCACTGAGCTCCGCTGTGAAGGGGGGCGAGAAAAGGCGTTCCGGGCCGCTACTGCTGCTTGGTCTGGTCGCTGTCCGTGCCGCTGATGTCACTGTCCACGTCGTCGAAGATGTCCAAGAAGTCGTCGGCGGAGATCTCGTCGAGGCTCTTCTTCTGATTTTCCTTCAACTTCTTGATGGTTTCCCAGAGCGCCTCTTCCAGATCCGCGAAAAGGACGTGGTGGTCCTTGAAGATTTCGCCGATCTGCCCTGCTGCTTCCTTGACCTTCTTGTTCAGGTCGGCACCGCCGACGATATCGCCCGACCCGGCCATGAGGCCGAGGACCAGCGGACGGCTGGACATGACCGTAGTGTTGGTGATGTCACCGTTGGAGATGTTCTCCATCGAAGGACCACTTGGGTCGTCCTTGAGCATTTTATCCAAGGCCGCCCGGAACTCCTCGATGTGCTCCTTAATGAACGCCCTCAGCCATTCACTGTCGAGGACTGTGGTCTTGGGAGCCATGACAGTTCCTTTCTCCACTTCGGGCGGATGCGGACAGCCACCCGTGAGTTACCGGAATCAGCGTTCTGCCGCTTCCGCGGACCAGGGGGGGCGTGGCATGCCTGCCCGCGACGAACCTGCGCTGCCGGCCTCGCCCGGCACGGCGAAGACCGGCAGCGCTTCAGGTCTGTGCGCTCACTCTTGCGCGACTGTGGTGCGTCGGCGGTCAGTGGCTGCCGATCCGGATGTCGCCCCACTTCTGCGCGAGGTTCTGCTCGGTGAAGCGGTAGTTGTCGGAGATGTCGGTGAGCAGGGACGAGTGGCTGGACAGCAGGGTCTTCAGGTTCTCCATGGCCTGGTCCCAGTTGGCCTGGACCTGGCTGTAGACCTGCCTGTCGTCACCGATCCACGTGTTGCGCAGCTCGGAGAGCTCCATTTCGAGATTCGCCATGGTGCTCATGATCGCCTGTGTCTGGCTGACCATGTCGTCCGCCGCGTTCTCGGTGTGGCGGTAGTCGACGTAGATGTAGCCGTCGCTGAAGTCCATCGATTCGATTCCTCAATTGACCGTGTGTCGCCGGGTGGGGAGGCGGCTGCCAGTGGGCGGGACAGCCGCCGGGAGTATGCGGGGTGTCTTCGAGTCGGCGAGGGGGAGATCAGTGGCCGATCGCGTCTGTCGGACTAGGCCGCTCCGGGGGTGAGCTGGTCGAACACGGAGCTGGAGCGAGCGAACTCGGAGTCGATCGTCTCGTTCGCGGAGCCCTGCGCCAGACCGTGCTCGCGCAGCGTCTGGTTGAGCTCGTCGACCATGCGGTTGAGGTTGGACAGGATGGTGTCGACGTTCCGGTCCCATTGGTCCAGCAGGTTGCCGAAGGCGCCGCCGTCCGCGCCTCCGTAGCCGGAGGTGAGACCCGCCCTCGTGCCCTGGACGTCCTGCTGGCACTTCAGCACACCGTTGTAGGCCTGCTCGAGCGCCATGATTCCGTTCCGGGTCGCGCCTTCTTCAGATTGCTGCATGGGCATGCGCGTTCGCCTCTCAATGAAGGATCGTGGAGTTCCACCGCCCGATGACTCCATCGCCGCTTGCTTTATGTTCGGGCAGCTCGTCGGCACCGTTGATTCACGGCGGGCAGTTTCTCAGCGGATCAACCCGGATCCTAGACACATAACGGAGCATCGGGCAACGCGCCGGCACGCGGAAAGGGGCCGCGGAAAGACGCGCAAATGCTCAGTTGAGCTGAATGCAATTTCAGGACAGCTCACTTGAGCATCGACACGGGCCGCAGGCGGACACTTTGGACATAGCGTCACTCCTCGTCACGGTCGGAAACGATGAAGGCACCGGCAGTGAAGCTAAAAATCTTCACCGGATCGTCGGCTCGAAGCTCACGAACGAAGCACACTTGACACCTTTTCGCAGCAAAGAGGCCATTTACCGGTTTAGCACCGAGACGTGATGATGTGTTTGCCTGTCGACGCGGACTCGGGGTCGAGGTCCGGCCCCGTCGGCAGCATCGCCAGCAACGGCGCCGGCAGCGCCTGCGGACGGGTCCCCGCGTACCCCAGAGCCTTGACGGCCTGCTGCGACGTCAGCCGGTACTTCACCCCGGAGTCGGTCACCAGATACATGGTGTTCCCCAGGGCGTTCCCACCGGCGCCCAACGCCCGTGCCAAAGCGCCCTTGCCCGGCCGCACGGTGATGGCGTCCACGTCCAGACAGGCGGGTTCCACCTCCTCGGAAGGCGGCTGCGCAGGCAGGCCGACGGCCTCCTCCGGCAGCACCAGCGTGCTGGTCTGCGGGATGTCGGCGGCAGCGTCTATGCCCGCGCACGCGACGGACCCGGCGGCCACGTCAACGGTCTTCGGCGGGGCCTCGGGCAGTGCTCCCGCACCTGCCCGTCCCATGGCCGAGGCTGAGGACGGGGCCAGATGGCCGGTCAGCGCGTCGGCGCCGAGGCGGGCCACCGTAGGCGTACCGCCTCCGTACGCCGCGGCGCGGGTCTGCGGGTCGCCGAGCACGAGAGCGGCACCCGTGGCCGTCAGCGGGACCAACCCGTCCTTGGTGAGCAGGTGGTAGCGGGGAGCGGATCCTGGCACATCCACCTGGAAGACCTCCCCGATCCTGGTCTTGCGCCCGCCCAGGTCCGGTCCCGCTCCTCCCCTGCCGGGCACCTTGGGAGGCGCCAGGTCAGGCCCCGAGGGGAGCGCGTTCAGGAAAGACGCGGATACCGGACGCGGTGTCACCGACCCGTAGCCCAGCGCCTTGACGGCGTCCGCCTTGTCATCCAGGCGCAGCCGCCTGCCCTGCCAGACCAGGTAGGCGGTTTTGTCCGGGCCCAGGACCAGCACCGACTTCTCGGCTCCGAGCTTTTGTGTGCCGCTGGCTCCGGTGAGATCAGGGCCGGCCACGGCCAGCACGGTGGTGGCGCCGACCGCTCCCCCGCTGCCGCGCGCGAGGCCGGAACACACCAGCCAGGGGCCGCTGTTCACGTCTTCCGCACGCGGCAGGGTGTCGGGGGCGCCCGGGATGCCGACGAGCGAGCCGTGGGGTTCACCCTGCAGGGAGTTGTCGCCCACCGTCGTGGTCTTCAGGCTTCCCTTGGCCAGCAGCATGGCGGAGGCGTAGTTGCGCACCGGGCGCAGGCGGCCGTTCAGGTACAGGAAGCGGCTGCCGGTCTCCTTGCTGACAATGAGGGCTCCGGATGTGCGCCACGAGTCGTTGCCGCCGGGCTTGAGGAGCCCGAAGACGAAGGAGCCCGCGCACAGGATCAGGGCGATGATCAGGCTCAGGGCCACACCGCGGTTGGTGCGGCCCGAGGGACTTTCCGGTGCGTCGGGCTCGGAGCGCAGCATGGCCGAGGCCAGTCGCCCCATGACGAACATGTGTGCCTGCACCTGGTCGCGCTTGGATTGCATGTTCCGGCCCCCGATCAGCCGTTGAGGCCGCGTAGGACGCCGTAGACGCCCATCGACCAGAGCGTGAGCGGCAGCATGCTGAGCGCCGCGGTGGAGTGCAGCACCTCGGCCGCGCGTCCCCAGTACGGCACGAGCCGCCGGCCGGGCACCGTCCACGAGGCGATGGCGATGGACGCCGTCAGGCCGAGCAGGCCTGCTGTGAGGATCAGCCGGTCGCCGGGGCCGAAGCCCAGCGCGGAGACGAACAGCAGCAGGGCGGCGCCCCATGCCCCCGCCACCGTGAGCGCGAGACGCTGCCAGACATTGCCGAGGCCCCGGCTGTGCAGCAGCAGCAAGAGCGAGAGCGCGATCATGGTGCAGACCTCGGGGAGCCGAGGGCGCAAGGCCATGGCCGCCAAGCAGGACACACAGATCAGTCCGGTGCTTGCGTAGAAGGCCGTCATCCAGCCGTCCGCGAGGATGGACCGGCTCTCGACCTCATTGGTGGGGTAGGGGTCGATGCCCTCCTGGAGCTGCTGGGCGTTGGTGGGCAGCGGAGGCATCCGCATCCCGGCGAGCCGGAACGACAACGACGGTACGAAACCGCCGAAGAGCACCGCCGCCAACGCCACCGTGCTCGCCGCCTGTTCGGGCCCCAGGTCCCCGACAAGGATCACCACAGCGCCGAGCGCCCCGCCCGCGGCGATCATGGCGACGCCCAGGAACAGCGCCGCGTACAGGCCGACGGCGGCCAGCGCGAGTACCGCCCCGCCCGCGGCGGCCGCCGACGCGGCCAGCAGTCTGGCGCCGAGCACGGCGTCCCCGTCCGGTCCGCCCAACGCGCCTCCGGGCAGCAGCCAGCCGGCCAGCGCGAGATAGGGGGCCACCATGAAGCCGAGTGCCGCGCCGGCGCCCGCGTCGCCGACGGCCCGGCTGGCCGAGGCCGCTCCCGCGACGAGCAGCAGCCCAGTCAGCGCGGCGGCCAGAGCCCCCAGCCACGGCGGGGGGCCTGGGACTGCGAGGACGACGAGGCCGAGCACGAGCACGGAGACGAACAGACCGCGCAGGAGTCGGCGACTGGCCTCCGCGCTCCAACCGTGCGGGCGCTGCCGCATGGTGGTGGATATACCGTCGACCAGGTCATCGAGGTGCACTTCGGGCAGCGCGTCGGTGCGTGCCCTGAGAAAGAGCACCTCACCGTCGCGCATCCCGAGGGAGTCCAAGGTACTCTCGGGATCGAGCGGCGGTCCGCCGAGGCGTTGGAGTACCCACCCTTCGTGTTCCAACCCGGCTTCTTCCAGGTCGACTCCCCCGTAGCTGATCACAGTGGGCAGCAGATCAGCGACGGGCACGTCGGCGGGCACTGCCAAGTCGATCGTCTTCGAGGGGGCTCGGACGGTAAGGCGGCATAGGTTTGCCGTCTGCTTGTCAGTCATGAGCTTGATTTCTGCTTTCTGGCAGGACCGCCTGGGCGGTAGCTGGAACGCGGGAGCGTGTACACGGATCCTCGACGATTTTCGAGCCTGGATCGCAAACGAGTGCGCAGCAAAGAGTTTTACGCTTCTCCGCAGCGGTTGACAACCTGAGCCGAAAAGGTCCAGGACGCTTTCCTGATAGCGCCGACATGTATTGCAACCCCGGCTCCGATTCCGCGAATCGTAGGTTCCATCCTGCCGTCATTTCTGCATTGCGTTTCGACGGCGGTCGCAGCTTTTGTCACCTGCCGGCCACGAAGCCATTGTTCACGGGGAATTAATCGGACCTCATCGAGGAGGCTAGTTCGTTGAGTGTGATCCTGTTCCGGCGGCCCGCGCGCCGACACGGCCCGCAGATGCCGTCGGGGGAGGTCAGCCTCCAGGAGCCGCCCACACTGCCGGAGGTTGTCCCCGACAACTCCGCGGTGTGGACCTATCTGCCCATGGCTCTGATGTCGGTGTCCATGATGATGATGTTCATGCGGCCCGGGATGTCCGGGTCGAGCGGCGGATTCATGTACATCGCCATCGGCATGATGGTGCTGGCCTCCGCGGGCATGATGCTGGGTCAGGTCATGCGCCGCAACGGCGAGCGCAAGCAGCGGCTCAAGGGTGAGCGCCGTGACTACCTGCGTTATCTGGCGCAGACCCGGCACAAGGTGCGCTCTGCCGTCGCCGAGCAGCAAAAAGCGCTGTCCTGGCGGCATCCGGCACCCGAGGCGCTGGGCACCTTGGTGCGCAGCACCCGGTTGTGGGAGCGACGCCCGTCGGACGAGGACTTCGCCGAGGTCCGGGTCGGCGTCGGCGACCAGCGGCTCGCTATGACGCTGACCCCGCTGTCCACCAAGCCCGTGGAGGATCTGGAGCCGTTGTCCGCGCATGCGCTGCGCAGCTTCATCCGGGCGTACTCCAGCGTTCCGCAGCAGCCGATCGCGATCTACCTCAAGGCGTGGTCAAAGGTTCTCTTCCGCGGCGACGAGGAGCGGATCCGCGGTGTGGTCCGCGCGCTGCTCGCCCAGCTCGCCGTCTTCCACTCCCCCGACGACCTGTGGATAGCGCTGTGCGTCTCCGACGAACGGCGTGCGGAGTGGGAGTGGGCCAAGTGGCTGCCGCACAGCATGCACCGGCACGAGCAGGACGGGGCCGGGCCGGCCCGCCTGATCACCTCGGCATTCGGTGAGTTGGAAAACCTCCTGGGTTCCGAGTTCCAGGAGCGCCCCGCGTGCGACCCGGAGGCTGTTGCCGGCCGCGAGGAGCCCTTCCTGGTCGTCGTGGTGGACGACTGCACCATCCCCGACGGTCACCGCTTCGACGGGCTGGGCTTCCGCAACGCGGTCGTCCTCGACCTGACGGGCACCCTGTCGTGGAAGCCCGGCCGTACGACGCTGCGCCTGGAAGTCGAGGAGAGCCGCCTGTCGTTGGTGCGCACCGACCGTGACCGCAAGGAGGAGACGACCCTGCTGGGCGCGCCCGACCGGCTGGGCGCGGTCGGCTCCGAGGCCGTCGCCCGCCTGATCGCCCCGTACCGGATGGGGCTGGGCGGCGAGGTGGGCGAGCCGTTCTCCGCCGATGTTCAGTTGACGACACTGCTGGGCATCTCGGACCTGTCCCGGCACGAACCGTCCTCACTGTGGCAGCGGTTCACCGGCAGCGGCAGGCTGCGGGTCCCCATCGCTGTCAGCGGCGACGGCGCCCCGGTCGAGCTGGACATCAAGGAATCGGCCCAGGGCGGCACGGGCCCGCACGGCATGCTCATCGGTGCCACCGGTTCCGGCAAGAGCGAGCTGCTGCGCACCCTCGTCCTGGCGCTGGCGCTGACCCACTCCTCGGAAACGCTGAACTTCGTCCTCGTCGACTTCAAGGGCGGAGCGACCTTCCTGGGCTTGGACGAGCTGCCGCACACTTCGGCGGTCATCACCAACCTCGCCGACGAGGTGGCACTGGTCTCCCGGATGCAGGACGCCCTGCACGGCGAACTGATGCGCCGCCAGGAGCTGTTGCGCTCCGCCGGGAACTACACCTCGGCGCTGGAGTACGAGAAGGCCCGGCAGGCGGGCACCCCGCTCCAGCCCCTGCCCAGTCTGTTCGTGGTCGTGGACGAGTTCAGCGAACTGCTCTCCGCGCACCGCGACTTCATGAACCTTTTCGTGATGATCGGGCGTCTGGGCCGCAGCCTCGGGGTTCATCTGCTGCTGGCCTCGCAGCGCCTGGACGAAGGCCGGATCCACCAGTTGGAGAGTCATCTGTCGTACCGGATCGGTCTGCGTACCTTTTCGGCGATGGAGAGCCGCGGCGTGCTCGGGGTACCGGACGCCTACGAGCTGCCCGCCCAGCCCGGCAGCGGCTTCCTCAAGAGCGGGGTGGACGCGCTCACCCGTTTCCGTGCCGCCTATGTCTCGGGTCCGTACGTGAAGCGACGCAGCGCTGTGGCGCAGGCTCAGGTCGCCAGCCAGGTGGTGCCGTGGACATCCGCCTGGGTCGTGCCGCGAACATCCGCCGTTCCCGACTCGGACCATGACGAGAGTCAGGCCGTCCCCGAACCGGAGAGCGAAGACGACGAGAGCGGCGAAACGCTGCTGTCGGCGGCCGTGGAGCGGCTGCGGGGCTCCGGCCCGCCCGCGCACCAGGTCTGGCTGCCGCCGCTCAGCCTTTCTCCCACCCTCGACCAGCTGCTGCCGCCGCTCGCCCCCGATCCGCGTTTGGGGCTGACCGCGGCCGACTGGCCGTCACGGGGACGGCTCACCGTGCCCGTGGGCATCGTGGACCGGCCTTTCGACCAGCTCCGCGACCTGCTGACGGTGGACCTGTCCAGCTCCGGCGGCCATGTGGCCATCGCGGGCGGTCCGCAGAGCGGCAAGAGCACCCTGCTGCGGAGCCTGATCACCGCCCTCGCCCTGACCCATACCCCACGCGAGGTGCAGTTCTACTGCCTGGACTTCGGCGGCGGCGCCTTGGCGGGGCTGAGCAACCTGCCACACATGGGCGGAGTGGCACTACGTGTGGACTCCGAGCGGGTGGGCCGCACGATCGCCGAGGTGAACGCGGTACTCAGCGGCCGGGAGCGCTTCTTCCTGGAGCATGGCATCGACTCGATGGCCACCTACCGCAGGCGCCGGGCGGAGGGGGAGTTCCCCGACGAGCCGTACGGCGACGTTTTCCTCGTGATCGACGGCTGGTCGACGGTGCGCCAGGACTTCGACACGCACATCCCGACGTTCAACGCGCTCGCCGCGCGGGGCCTCAACTACGGCGTCCACCTGATCGTCACCACGGCTCGGTGGGTGGAACTGTCGGCGTCCGTCCGCGACCAGGCGGGCACCCGCCTCGAACTGCGCATGGGCGAGGCGATGGACTCACACATCGACTCGCGGAAGGCTGCCGCTGTGCCGCGCAGCCCGGGCCGGGGGCTGACCGGCGAGAAGCTGCACTACCTCGCGGCGCTGCCGCGTATCGACGGAGTCGAGGACTCCGACGACCTGGCCGACGGCGTCGCCAACCTGGTCGCGGCGGTCTGCGAGAGCTGGCACGGGCCCAGCGCACCGCCCGTCCGGATGCTGCCCAGCCGGGTCGAGGTCGGCGAGCTGCCCGGCCCGGAGGGCGATCTGAGGATCGCGATCGGGCTGGAGGAGACCGAGCTGGCGCCGGTGTGGCACGACTTCGCAGAGAACCCGCACATGATCGTGGTGGGTGACACAGAGTGCGGCAAGACCAACCTACTGAAGGTGATCGCCAAGGGGATCACCGATCGGTACACCCCGGCGGAGGCCCGCATCATCACCGTCGACTACCGCCGGCAGTTGATGGAGGCGGTCCCCCAGGCGCACCAGCTGGGGAACGCCGTGTCGCTGGACGTGCTCAAGGAGTTGGTGGACGGGGCGGCGCGCGCGGTCAAGGCGCGAGTGCCCGGCCCGGACATCAGCCCGTCGCGGATGAAGCAGTGCGACTGGTGGACCGGCCCGCGGCTGTTCATCCTGGTGGACGACTACGACATGGTCGGCTCCGGCCCGATGGCGCAGCCGTTCATGCCGCTCCTGGACCATCTGGCGCTCGGCTACGAGGTCGGTCTGCACATCGTCGTGGCGCGCTCCTCGGCCGGTGCCGGACGCGGTCTGAACGAGTCGTTGCTGCGGCGGCTCCAGGAAGTCAACACACCCGCCTTGCTGATGTCCTGCCCGCCCTCCGAGGGCTACCTGTTCGGCAACGTCAAGGGACGCACCTTGATCCCGGGCCGGGCGCTGCGTATCGCCCGCCGCAAGAGCGTCCAGGTGCAGACGGCGATCACGGAGGACGAAGGCCCATGACGCCGTTGCACGTCTCCGTGGCCGGGAGGGAGCCGCACGCGTCGGCCTCCCCCCCGGCCGACCGGGTGTGCCCGGAACCGTTCACGGGGCTAGGGGGTGTTTCGAAAGTCCCGCACAGCACCCACGGCGCCCGGCACGCTCCCCCACTGCCTCAAGGGCGTGGGAGGTGCACCCACTCGCCGCACCGGCCAAAGGCCCAAGTACGTCCAGTACGAGGGCCTTCGTCCGGCACGCCGAGGGCACGCACCGGCTGTGACACCAGCCGCTGCCGCGGCGGGCGCGGGCACCGCACGGGACTTTCAAAACACCCCCTAGCGCCGCAACAGGCGACGTTCACCCCGTCACGACCCCCGGCGCTCCCCCAAGCCCTGCGAGCAGGGGGTACCCCCACCCCCAGGCTCTTCGAGCAGGGGGTACCCCCAGAGAACCGGACACCGCTCCCTGATGGGCGAACGTTGCCTGCCGCGGCACTAGTGCGCCGGCGGCAGCCAGCCCCTAGAGCGGCCTCGCGGGATCACCACGCCAGCGGCGCCGACCAGCAGCACCACGGCCAGGCCCACCCCGGCTATGCCCAGGCCCCAAGTACGGGGCCCGGTGTCGGCGGGCTCCGGCATACGGGCCGCCGGGGGCTTGGCGCCCTCCAGTGCACTGCGGGAACGGGCTGTCGGCAGGACGGTGGACATGGCCGCGTACGGATCCAGCCGGGGGATGTCGGACGGGTAGGACGCCTCCAGCAGCTGGCGCCTGGCCTGCTCGGCGGTCATCTCGGGGTGATGGGCACGCACAAGGGCGGCAGCGCCGGCCGCGCAGGCGGCTGCCAGCGAGGCGCCGGAGCCGATGTAGTGCCCGGAGCCGCGCGGGCCGACGCTGACCATGCCGCTGCCAGGCGCCTCAATGTCCGGCCGGTAGGCGGGCGGGGCCTTCTGCTGCCGTACGCCGTCCAGCCCGAAATCCACCACGGAGAGCACGCCAGGCAGGGCCGCGGGCCAGTAAGGGCCGCGCGGCGGCTCGCCGTCAGAACCCAACTCCTCGCTCGGTACGGCGTCCGGGGCCGCCGGGGCGATTATCAGGGCGTCCTTGCCGGCGGCGTACGTGACGGCCGAGGCCAACTCCGTTCGTCCCGAGCGCAGAGTCGCGCCGACGTAGATCACTTCGGCTCCGCGCTCCGCGGCGTCACGGATGCCCTGGGCGACGCGCTGAGCGCTGGGCGCGCCACGGTCGTCGGTGCCACTGATGGCAAGGACGCGGGCCTGCGGGGCGAGCCCGACCAGCCCGCTGCCCTGCTGGGGCGCGGCCGCGATGAGTCCGGCGACAAAACTGCCGTGGCCCGGGCAGTCCACGTCGGCACCGCCGAGGGCGGTCACCCGGCCGGACAGCGCGGGAATCCCGGAGCCGACGCCGGTGTCCACCACAGCGACGGTCACCCCCTCGCCGAGGGAGAGCTGCTGGGCCCTGGTCAGGCCAAGTGCCTGACCCGACCAGGAGACCGCCGTCGCGGTCTTCTCCGAGGCCTGGGTGCAGGGCTGGCCCTCGCCCAGGCGAACGGGCAGCGGGGGCAGAGTGATGGGTTCCTGGTCGGCGAGGGCCGGGCCGGACACGGCGGGGAGCACGGCGACGGCGGCCGTGACGACGGCAAGCAGTCGAAGGGTCAAGCGACTTGGCATGTCGCGCACTATAAGCGCGCATCGGCGGCCATGCGCCCGCGAGAGCCTCGCCGCGACGACCCACTGGGGCCGTCTTCCCTGGTAGGACATGGGATGACTAAATATGAAAAACATGGCGGATCGTCGGATGATCACTCCGTCTCACCGTGCGCTCCGGCATACCCTGGCGGCGGTTCGCGGGACAACATCGAGGAGGTTCGAGGCGCGTGACACGGCAGTTGCTCACGGTCGGCCCAGACCGGTCAGACGGTTTCCAGACGATCGGTGAGGCACTGGCCCGGGCGCGCACCGGAGCGGTGATCCGGGTCAGGCCCGGCCGCTACGCCGAGAGCCTGGTCATCAGGAATCGGGTCACCATCGTCGCGGACGGCGAGCGGGGGGGTGTCGAAATCTGCCCGCGCCGTGAGGGCACGATCACCCTCTTGGCAGACGCGGTCATGCTGACCGACCTCGTGCTGCGCGGCCACGACAAGGAGATTCCGGTCGTGGACGTGCCGATGGGGCAGCTGGCACTGGACGGCTGCACCGTCACCGGTTCGGGGTGGACGGCCGTGCTGATGCGCGACTCGGGCTCGCTGGCCGCCCGCGGGTGCCGGATCAGCAACCCGGGCGGGGCGGGGATCGTGGACACATCACAGGCCGAAAGCTTCATCGAGGGCTGCGAATTCGAGAACATCGGCACCTCCGCCGTGGTGATCGGCGAGCAGGCGCGGCCCACGGTACGCGGCTGCCGGGTGCGCGGGGCACGGGGCAACGGCATTCTGGCCAACGGCGAGTCCGCGGGCACGGTCGAGGACTGCGAGATCTCAGGCACGGACAAGCCCGCCATCGCCCTGGAGGGACACAGCTCCACCCGCGTGCTGCGCACCACCGTCCACGACGCCTCCGTGGGCCTGTTCGTCACCAGCGTCTCCCGCCCGGAGTTGGAGCAGTGCGAGTTCGCCTCGATAGCGGGCAACGGCATCGTGATCTCCGGCGGCGCCGATCCGCTGCTGCGCCACTGCCGTACACGCAAGACGAAGGGCAGCGGGCTACTCGTCCTGGACCGCTCCCGCGGCACGCTGGAGGAGTGCGAGTTCACCGGCTCGACGGAGCCCGCGATCCGGGTCGTCGAAGGCAGCTCCCCCACTCTCATCGATACGGTGGTGCGCGACTGCCGCGACGCGTCCGGGGCGGTGCTGCTCGCGGACGACTGCGTGGCGGAGTTCGACCGGTTGCGGGTCGTGGGCGCCGTCGGGGTCGGGATCTCCATCCGCTCCAGCGCGAGCCCACTGCTGCGGCGCGCGGTCGTCAGCGGATCCGGCGGGCACGGCATCGAGGTGACGGCCGACGGCCGGGGCCGTCTGGAGCACTGCGAGATCGACTCGGCTGGCGGTGACGCACTGCACATCGCGGATGACGCGAAACTAGAGGCTTCCGACACAGAGTTGCGCTCCCCCGGCAAGGCGGGCGTCATGGTCGCAGAGTACGGTATGGGCACGCTGCGCGACTGCGTCATCGGGGCCAGCGGCGACTCCGGCGTGACCGTTCAGGCACGCGGCGAGATCACCCTTGAACGCGTCCGGGTGGACGGCGCCAAAGCCCACGGCGTACACGTGATGGACGGTGGCCGGGCCGCGCTGTCCGGTTGCCAGATCATCGGCAGCGTCGGCGACGGGATCCGGGTCAACAGCGGGGACGACGTGTCGCTGGACGGCTGCGTCGTACGCGACAACCGGGGCGCCGGGCTCAGGCAGAGCCGTCCCGGCGACGGGTTGTCGGTCACTGCCCTCAACAGCGTGGACAACGGCGCCGAGGACGCCTGGGGCGAGAACGTCACGGGCGCGGCCGACGTCGGCAGCGGTGGCAACAACGCCAAGGACGCGCCCGAGGGCCCGCTCGCCGAGCTGGAGTGCCTGGTCGGCCTGGAGAACGTCAAACACCAGGTCCGGACCCTGGTGAACCTCAACCAGCTCGCCCAGCGCAGGATCAGGCTCGGCATGCCTGTCGCGTCGATGAGCCGCCATCTGATCTTCGCCGGACCGCCCGGCACCGGCAAGACGACGGTCGCCCGCCTCTACGGAAGCATCCTCGCCTCGCTCGGCGTCCTGCGCAGCGGTCACCTGGTCGAGGTGGCGCGTGCCGATCTCGTGGCCCAGTTCATCGGCGGTACGGCGATCAAGACGACGGAGGCGTTCAACAGCGCGCTCGGTGGCGTGCTGTTCATCGACGAGGCGTACACGCTGACCCCCGACGGCGCCGCCTCCAACGACTTCGGCCGCGAGGCCGTGGACACCCTGCTCAAGCTGATGGAGGACCACCGCGACGACGTCGTCGTGGTCGCGGCCGGCTACTCGGAGCAGATGGACACCTTCCTCTCCGCCAACCCCGGCCTGGCGTCGCGCTTCACCCGCACCATTGACTTCGCCAACTATTCGGTGGAGGAGCTGGTGACCATCACCGAGAGCATATGCGTCAACCACGAGTATGAACTGGACCCGCTGACGCGCGAGGCGCTCGCCTTGCACTTCGAGGGGATGACGAGAGACGCGACGTTCGGCAACGGCCGCGCCGCCCGCGGGGTCTTCGAGGAGATGATCGACCGGCAGTCGTTCCGGCTCGCCGCCATGACCGACCCCAGCGAGAGCGACCTCTCGCTGCTGCTCCCCGAGGACGTCGGCGACGCGGTGGCCGCGAGCGTTCGAGGAACGGAGCAGGAGACGCAGGACACCGACAGCCCGCTGGCCAGGCTGGAGGCGATGGTGGGCCTCGGATCGGTCAAGCGCGAGGTGACCGACCTGGTCAACCTGCTGTCCAACGCCCGGCAGCGGGCCGCGGCCGGACTGCCCACCCCCAAGATCAGCAACCACCTGGTGTTCACCGGGCCGCCCGGCACCGGCAAGACCACCGTGGCACGGCTCTACGCCGAGCTGCTGCACTCCCTGGGCGTGCTGCGCCGCCCCCAGTTGGTGGAGGTCGCCCGCGCCGACCTGGTTGGGCAGTACGTCGGCCAGACGGCGCAGCTGACGAAGGAGATCTTCAACAGCGCCATGGGCGGTGTGCTGTTCATCGACGAGGCGTACACCCTCACCCCCGAGGGCTCCTCCAACGACTTCGGCCGCGAGGCCGTGGACACCCTGCTCAAGCTGATGGAGGACCACCGCGACGACACCGTGGTGATCGTGGCGGGCTACACCGAGGAGATGCAGCGCTTCCTCGACTCCAACCCGGGCCTGGCCTCTCGGTTCTCCCGCTTCGTGGAGTTCGAGGATTACAGCACCGAGGAGCTGGTGACCATCATCACCGGACATGCGGCTGCCTCCGGTTACGAGTGCGTCCCCCAGACGCTCACGTCTCTGCACACGTACATCGACCGGCTGCCCCGTGACCGCTCGTTCGGGAACGCGCGGCTCGCCCGCAAGCTCCTGGAGAACATGATGACGCGTCAGGCGGGCCGACTGGGTGGACTGGCTGCTCCCACCGTGGAAGATCTCACGCTGCTGCTGCCCGCGGACCTGCCGTTCGGGGCCTCCCCCATCCCTCGGCAGGAAGTTCACTGAACCCGGTCTCGGCTGCTGCGTTTGACTCCATGAGGGCCTCGCCGAAAAGTCATCTCGTGCGCCACTGAGGGGGTTAGACATGGCTGGATCAGATCTGAGCAGCTCACAGTTTCCGCTGCCGCCGACGGAGGTACTGCTCGCCGCCTCCGTCGCTCGCCGGTTCTATTTGGACAATCAGTCCAAGGTGCAGATCTCCAAGGAGTTCGACATCAGCCGGTTCAAGGTCGCCCGCCTTCTGGAGACGGCCGTGGCTCATGGCATCGTCGAGATCAACATCACGGTCCCGGCTGATATCGACATCGAGCTCTCCACGGCGATGCGTCGGCGATTCGGACTCAAGCACGCGATCGTGGTCGAGGCGACAGCCGACGACCCGGAAGGCCCGGAACCGGTCACCGACTGGCTGGCCCCGACCGCGGCCCAGCTGATCGCGAACATGGTGGAGCCGGACGACGTGCTCGGGCTGGCATGGGGCTGCGCCGTGGGCTCCGTGGCTCAGGCATTCACCAAGCTGCCGCCGTGCACCGTCGTCCAGTTGACCGGGGTCCACCCACTGGAGGCCATCACCGCCGACTCCGTCGAGGCGGTCCACCGGGCCGCGGCCGTCTCCGGAGGCAAGGGCTACCCCATTTATGCGCCACTGGTCCTGCCCAACAAGCTCACCGCCGACATCCTCCGCTGTCAGCCGGGCATCGCTGAATCCCTCGCCCAGTTCGACCGGGTCACCAAAGCGGTCATGGCCATCGGCGCCTGGCGGAGCACCCTCTCCACCGTCTTCGACAGTCTGACCGTGGACGAACGCGAACAGTACCGATCGCTCGGCGTCGTCGCCGAGATGGGGGCTCTGCTGTTCGACAAGGACGGCAGGACGATCTCCACCGAACTCAACGACCGTGTCATCTCCGTCGGAAGCGCACAGCTCAGCCGCATTCCCGAGGTGATCGGCGTTGCAGGAGGGATTCAGAAGGCCGAGGCGATCGGCGCCGTCCTCAGGTCCGGCCTGCTGACGAGCATCGTCACGGACAGTTCGGCGGCGCTCCACATCCTGGGCGGCTCTCTCTGCGGCGAGCCACCCAGGGAACGCGACCTCGGTCCGCGGTTGCGGACGGACACGGCGGAGGTCGCCCAGGACACCTCTCACATCGGGCTCGCGGAGCCTGCCTCGGATGAGGCGGCGGGCCGACGGCGGATGAACGAGCTGCTCCCGGGCGCGAGAGTGACTCGTGGCACACAACATCATCATCTCGCCGGCCACCACCCCGCCCGTTGGTCCCCTGGCGACCTCCGCCAGCGTGGCTCCCGGCCCAAAGCGGCGCCCCCGACAACAAGATCAGGACGACGTGTTGATGATCTGCAGGCCCTCGGTGAGGCAATTGCAGCCAGGACCATGGGAAGCGAGGAATCGCCTCCGTACACCAGGAAGGAACGAGATGTCCCGGGAGCCTGACATCATCATCGGAGATGTTCTTGAGGTCGGTGTCGCGGCTGTTAGCCGCCGACCTGACTCGCAGCTCGAGGAAGCACTGCTGGCGCAGGGTTTCCGGCGCTTGCCGGACAGATGGGTCTACTCCGCCAGCGTCGACCCGAACCGCGATGTGACCGAACAAGTCCGATCCGCGGTGGCTCGGCTTCGGGAAGCAGGCTTCACAGTGTCGGCCGACTGCACGCTTGACCCGGCAGGAACACCGTGAGGCGGTTCACGCCCACGGAACCGCGGAAAGCTCGGGCGAGAATAGCCGGGGGAAGGTGTTCTCGGTGGCAGGCTCTCGTGTGCGGGGTCGAATCTGGCCTGGTCGGACCGGATGACGACTCAAGGTTCGGTCACAACTGCTGGGTTTGTAAGCCGGTTTTGGCGCAGATGACCACGACGGGGTGACCGGTGTGACGATCTGTGGGTATGTCCGGTGGGATGTGCGTCACGTTCTCGGTACGCTCCGGGAGGCCGGGTGTTGGCGTCAGCAGTCGCGGCCCTGTGCAACCAGCGAAATGGTTCGGGGCCTCCCCGTCGCCTCTGGCCACGCCCATACGGCCAGGTCGTGAGGGACTTCCGCCCGCCTGGGACGTGGCGCATACGGGACATGCGTCGCCGACCGGGACGCGGAAGCGGAGGGCCGATGCGCCCAAGGCCGTTGGAGGCACGTGCCGCTGAGTCAGGACTCGCTCACTCCTGCTCACTGTCAGGAACGGTATGGCCGGTGGCCGCAGAAGGTCATGGGGCAAGGTCGGCACATGCTTCTGCGCGGGCCAGGATTTGCGCCATGGACCGCAGTGCGTAGAACAGACGCGATTTGACCGTCCCCTGCGGTATGCCGAGTTCGGTGGCGACTTCTTCCAGCGAGTGGCCCATCAGGTAGACCCGTTGGACGATGTCTCTCTGTTGCGGTTTGAGCTTGCGCAAAACCTGCTGCACGGTCACAGCGCTCAGAACACATCCGGAGATATCCCTACTCGTCCTCACATGACGGGGATCGGCAGGATTGAAGGCGATCTCCTTCGGTCGGCACTGTCGGCGCCGACGGAAGTCGGTGAGCAGGTTCTTGGCGACGGTGATCAGCCACGGCCGCTCGAATTCGGGGTGGGCGGACAGTTTTTCGGCATTGGACCAGGCCCGTAGCATCGTCTCCTGCACGATGTCCTCTGCCATCTGGAGGTCGCCGTCGACGCGGGACAAGAGCAGGGTCGTGAGGCTGCGGCCGTTCTCCGCGTACAGTCGTTCGATGAGGGCTGTCCGCTGCTGAGGGGTGAGCGGCGGAGCCTGTCCTTCGGCCTCGTCCGGCGTCCCTGGGTCCATCGCGGAGGTGTGCGTGCTGCGGGTCGCGGGCGCAGCCGTTCGGTACGGCGGCGAGACCGGATCATCGCAGCCGCGCTCAGGGGTTTGCAGCGCCCAGCGTCCGGGTGCCGACGGGGAAGGGGTGTGCTGAGGAATGTCGATGGTGCACGCGGTCGGCGGAAGGGGTGCGGCGGGCGCTGACGCGGTGGGTGCTGACATGGGTTTCTCGCTTTCCTTGGTGGTGGGCACAGGAGATGAGCTGCGTCTGCATGGGCCGGGGGGAGGCGCTGCGATCGGGACTCATCCGTTGCCGCCCGAGCGCGCCTGACACACGGTTGATGTCGGTGCATTGCGTCGAGGCGTCTGCTGATCGCTGAGGGGAGTCCGTCAGCTCGCCGAGGGGCCGGCGGCCGAAGAAGCCGACCGGCGAACTCCCTGAACACACCCGTTCCCGCATCCCACGCGACCGAGGCCGGTGTGGCGATCTGAGTGCCTGGCAGTGCCGGGCTGCTGAACATGGCTGATCGGTGTGGGCTTCCCGAAATACCGGCTGGCCTGTATCCGGGTTCGCTCTCGGGGGCGTGGCCGCTGGGCCTGGCCCACTGGCCACCGGCCGCATTCCGCTGCTCGCGGGCTCCACGGCGAGGGCACTGTCCGTTCCTCCCCGTATTTACCTGCGGTCTGGGCAGCCCCGGCCTGCTCGGCCGCGCTCATCCGGACCGGCCGCATGAACCGCTCCAGTGCGAGCGCTGCCTGGGCGCCAGGCTCCACAGCGACGAGTAGAGGGAAGCCACCTCCCGGACGCAGTCAGCACGAACCCGCACCCTTCCTTCGTTCCTGAGGGTCGAACGCCCATTGGCGACCGCCGAGTCCCCTCAGAAGAGAGAGGGAATGGCGTCGGCGGCTCAGGGTGCCGGTTGGCGACGATCGGCTGCGCATATGAGTGCTCACCTCAATGAGCTGTCCGGCACCCCACACCGACTTCCCGTGACTTGAGCCACACTTGATCTCGATGGCCCTTGCAGAAGCGTTTCTTCTGCCCGGCTCGACGGCTGAACTCGCCCACGGACACCGGGGTCGTCGCCAACGGCGACGACGACGCTCTTCAGTAACTTGCCGAAGCCGCCCCTGAAGGTCTTCGGGTGGACGTCGGTGTAGGGGGTGGCCCCCTCCCACCTCCTGCTCCGCGGCGCCCGCTTCGGTCCCGTCCGGGCCGAGGGCCGCGGTTTGTACTCGCCGCTCAGGACACAGGTGATGCCGGGCTTGGCCTTCGCCCTGATCAGGACGTGGCCGGCCTGGGACTTTGTTGCCTCGCTCCGGACAATGCCGTTGGTGGCGCAGCCCCGGCCGTAGCCCAGCTTGTCGACGACTCTGTCGACGCCCGTGCCGGAAGAACTCGCGGCCTCGTCGCCGGAGAACACCATGGAGCCGCTGTATGCCTTGTCGCTGCGGTCGGTGCCCTTGCCAAGGTCTTCACCGTCGCTGACGACCTGGCAGCCCGGCCCTCGGTGGGTATCCGAGGACGGAGTTCCTGTGGGGATCTGCTCGGCGGGGGTCGGAGCGGGGGCATCGCCCATGTCGTCGTTGTGGCAGGCCGTGGGGGAAACCCGCGCCTCCACGACCGAGGCGGCGGCGACGGCGGTACGGAGAAGGATGTGGGACATGCCAGGTGGCTTTCCGTCCTGGTGATAGTCGTGGGACGCCCGACGAATGCGAGCAGGAGCACCGTGTCAGGCTGCTTGCACGTGGGACAACGATCTGAGTAACAATCGGGACGCTGGAACGCTGGGACCGGTGCTGACCAGGGGAAACACCCTTCCCCTGGGACGCGTCCGCGGGACGCGGAAGGGACGCCTGCTATGCGAGGGATACTCAAGATCTGTGGATGGTCAATGCCGACAGGACCACCGAGACCACAGCGCGAGGTCCATGACGTACTCCTGATCGATGGAAGGGGAGAGATTTCCCTTGCCTTATCGATGCGTTCGTCAGGCATGTGCCGCCTGTCCGTGGGTGTTTCCAGCAAGGAATGACCGGCAGCCGAGCACGGCCCTGCCGTCACCCCATCAAGGGCTGGAGAGCAACGACACCCACAAACGCATGCCGGACGAGCACGACTGGTCCCCGGACGCCCCCCGCGTGCTCGCCGTCCATACCGACGGGGGTGTCCACTGCATCTACGGATTCGACGTCACCCTCGGCGAACTACAGGCCGTCGAGCAACCCCATGACGTCTACTTCGAACCCGACGCTGCAGCCGCGCACCTGAACATCTGGGCCTCCCACTACGGCAACGACCGGGAGATCCGCCTGCTGCGCCAGCGCTTCGACCTGCCACTCCACATCCTGCCCGTGGAGCCGCTGGCGGGACTGGAGCACCAACCCTGGGCCAAGATGGTCGATCCGGTCGGCCACAGACTTCTACGTAGTCGCAAGGAAGCGTTCTGCCTGCAGGTCCGACTGGCCGCGGCCGACCCGATCCTCTCACTATGCAGTGCGGGCGCGCGGTGTGCCCAACTCCGCGACCGGGAGCATCGGCCGTCCTGTCCGATCCGAGACAGTCGGGTGAACGCTACCCCGCGTCGTTGCTCAGAGGGTGCTCAAATCCGCGTAACGATCGTGTCATCCGGATGGAGTGATCTGTTTACCAATAATACATTTTGCCCAATATTTTGCGGCCGATGTATCACCTTCCTCCCGTTTGACCACTGTGGCGACCGTGATACTTCTTCACCGTCGCCTGGGCGGACACCACCCTTGTCCTCTCAGAGCGTTCAACCGACAGACCGTCGGTCTGCGTTCCATGAATGTCCGGGGAAATGGGACCCCGATCCGTCGCCCTCCGAGGCGAGGTTCGGAATGGAGCAGGAAGGCTCACCACACGTGACCGCAAAACGGGTCAGCGAAAAGCAAGGCGCCGACGCGGCGGCAGGAACCACGCCTGAAGAGGGCTACGAGCGCGGACTCGGCAGCCGCCAGATACAGATGATTGCCATCGGTGGCGCGATCGGCGTCGGCCTCTTCCTGGGGGCAGGCGCGAACATCGAGAAGGCGGGGCCGAGCCTCATCCTGATGTACGCACTCGCCGGCGTCATCGTTTACTTCATCATGCGGGCACTCGGCGAACTGCTCCTGTACCGCCCGGTGTCAGGTTCCTTCGCGGAGTACGCCCGGGAGTTCCTCGGCCCGTTCTGGGGCTTCGTCACCGGATGGACGTACTGGCTGCTGTGGGTCGTCACCGGCATGGCCGAGCTCACCGCCGCCGCGATCTACATCAACTACTGGTTCCCGGCCATTCCCCGGTGGGTGACGGCGCTCGCATTCCTGATCCTGCTCTATGTCGCGAACCTCATCTCGGTAAAGATCTTCGGCGAGATCGAGTTCTGGTTCTCGATGGTCAAGGTCACCGCCCTCATCGGCATGATCGTGATCGGCCTCGGAGTCGTCACCTTCGGATTCAGCGCGGCCGGGGACACCGCCACCGCAGCCAACCTCTGGGCCCATGACGGCTTCTTCCCCAAGGGCGTCGGTTCCTCCCTGATGACCCTGCAGGGAGTCATGTTCGCCTACCTCGCAGTAGAACTCATCGGTGTCACCGCCGGCGAGTCCGAGAACCCTGAGAAGACCCTCCCCAAGGCCATCAACACCCTGCCGTTCCGGATCATCCTTTTCTACGTCGGTTCACTCAGCGTCATCCTGATGGTCGTCAAGTGGACCGAGTTCGAGCCAGGCGTCAGCCCGTTCGTGGCGGCCTTCGCCAAGATCGGCCTCCCGGCGGGTGCGGCAATCGTCAACTTCGTGGTGCTGACGGCAGCCCTGTCCTCCTGCAACTCCGGCATGTACTCCACCGGCCGCATGCTGCGCGACCTGGCGTCCAACGCCGAGGCCCCGAGGATGCTCGGCAAGCTGAGCTCGACCAAGACCCCGGCCGTCGCCATCACCGTCTCCGCAGCCCTCATGGGCATCGGCGTGATCCTCAACTATCTGGTCCCGGAGAAGGCTTTCACCTACGTCACCTCCGTGGCTACGGCGGCCGGGATCTGGACCTGGATGATGATCCTCGTCAGCCACATCCTGTACCGCCGCGAAGTGGCCGCGGGCCGAGTCCCGGCGTCTTCCTTCCCAGCACCCGGCGGATCGGCCTGTAGCTGGGTTGCGTTCACGTTCCTGCTCATGGTGACCGTCCTCATCTCGATGGACCCGGATGGCCGGATCTCGCTCTACGTCGGCGCGGGATGGGCGGTCTGCCTGTCCATCGGCTGGGCGGTTCTGAAGCGACGCCAACCACAGGCCGCGGAGCGGGCGACGGAAGATGACCAGGACCCGCTTTCCCGCGCGAGCGGCGAGCGCGTGTAAGCGATGGGCACGCCCCGGCTGACGAGCTGGGGCGTGCCCAGTCCGCCCCGACACTGCGCTCGCCAGTCCGCTCGGACCCGCGCCATACGGGTTCCGTACGCCTCCACCGCCGTCATCGAGACTCATGCCGACCCCCGCTTCTAGTCTCTGTAACCAGCGAGGCCCACCAGGCAGGGTTCCCCGCGAGCGTCAACGCGCCCCAGTCGGCCAGCTGGCCATGGCCGACCGCCTCACCACTCCGGCCGGGCGGGCCCAGTGCCACCACCGCAGTGCTCGCCCTGGGCGAACCGGGATTCGCCCAGCTCCTCCAACGGTTCGTCCGCCCCCTCAACTACCGCGGCCACCAGGCCGTAGATGTCGAGATCAAGCTCCTCGGCACGGTCCACAACCTCTTGCGCTCGTGGTACGCCCGCGATGCGGGACACGATCGCGGGCTGGCCATGGCGAGAAGTAAAGGGGTAAAGGGCCCGCAGGAGGCCACAGTGGTAGCGGCGTGGCCGGCGCATGTTGCCTCTGACGCGGCGGAGTCGCGCGGTACCGGCGACAGGCCGCCGAACGCGGCCAGCCGGTCGGCGGTGCCGAAGGCTTCCATATCGCCGCAGTGGCCCCGAGCATGGCGGCCATGCCGGGGAGGCTGCGGATCGCCTCGGCATGCAGGTGCTCGTGAAACCGGGCCTCGATGAGGGTTTCGAGCTCGGTGATCTCCTCTTCCAGAGCCATCACCCACCCCCATTCGCGAAGTGGGCCACCACCGAGGGAGCCAGCTTCTCGCCGGGCAGCGCCGGTTGTCCCCAACGGCCCACACCCCGGACAGGGCATCGCGCTTGGACACACCGATGGCGGTGATCGCTGGGAAGAGCGAGGCGAACGCGTCCCATGGTCCGTTCCCGGCCGCAGCCGGCCCGTGACGCGCGAGGCCAGGTGCTGCACCGACCCCCGCGGCCGCACGGCCATGAACTCATCGACCGCCACGGCGCCGGGCCGGCAGACGGCTTCATCTCCTCCCAGGCGAGGCGTACGGAGACGGCGTGTTCGTGGATCTCCGTCGGGTCCGTGAGCAGCTCTGCGCGCCGCCGTTCGTCCTCCACCAGGTCGGTGCCCAGCGCACTGACCTGGCGAGCGGCTGTGTGCTGACGTGTCCGACCGCTCCGACCTCCAGCACAGTCTCGGGGCTGAACCGGTCGCCCCCCACTGCCGAACGATCGCCGGATACGTCTTGCCCCACGCGTCGGCGCACTCGGCGAACGGCTCCTTGAGGGCGGCCTCCTCGGTCGGTGCGGTGAGATGGGCTTGCGGAGCGGTGAGGATGTGTTCTCAAGTGCTTGGCACCCTCGCCTCAGTAAACCGACAGCGGCTCACCACCTACCTTGTGGCCGTACCTTACGTATTACGGCCCCTTTTGCCACCTGTCGCTTGCGCCCAGCGGATAGATGTAGGACGACCGCCCCGGGGTGGCACTCGTCCGGAACGGCTTGCCGTTGTCGTCGATCCGCTCCGTCCCGTACTGCTTTCCGCCGGTCCACTCCAGCTCCAGGTACCAGCTCACGTCGTGCGCCTCAGCAGACGCGTGCACGTAGAAGACCTCCGGGTCGGACTCGCTGACCTTGAAGGGGAAGTCCCGCTGCCCGAACTGGGGGGAGGCATCGGGCCGCCCGGAGTCGAGGTTCACGGCGAAGGACTTCGTGGACACGCCGCCACCGCAGCCGACGCCCATTCGGTAATCGTTCCAGGTGAGTGGTGGACCCTTCCTCACGATGTGGACGCGGAGGGCTTTCAGGACGACGGGCACCTTCCCGGGATTCTGCACAGTCAGCGCGAGCAACTGGTCGCCGCCCGACACCGCGTCGAGCGCCCTGACCCATCCGGGGGCGTTCTGCTCGGCAGGCGGCGGGGGCACTTGCGCGGGCTGCCAACTCACCAAGTAGTGCTGGCTGCACGTGGAGTTCCACTTGTACGGGTTGGTGGCGACGGTTGGTCCGGTGGCCTCGAGAGGCGACGTGTCCGACGTGGGCACGAGCACGACAAACGCCACCGATCCGGCGGCCGCGGCGACAGCACCGGCGATCGCGACAGTACGCCGATGCGGCCGACGCCCACGACGAGGCTCGGCTTCCTCCTTCGCTCCGGTCACCCCCAGCCCTGCCTGGGAATCGGGCACGGCGTCCTGCTGCGGCACGGCATTCGCACTTGGCCCGAACGCCACTCCAGTCGCGGCAGAGGCTTCCGCCTCACGCGTGGTCCCCGGCTCCGGCGTGGGCTTTGGGCCCGGTTCGGCCGCCCTCTCCTTTCGCTGCCGCAGCACATCCGCGCAAACCCACAGCCGATGCAGCTCGATGAGTTCTTCCGGAGTTGCCTTGCACAGCCGCGCGAACCGCTCCACGCATGCGTAATCCGTCGGTACGACGTCCCCGATGACGTACCGGTGCAGCGTGGATCCGCTCAGATGCAGCTCCTTTCCCAGCACGCCATAGCTCAGTCCGGATCGCTCTTTGAGCTGCCACAGCCGTGCCGCGAAATCGTCCTCCGCCACCGTTCCACCCTCTCGCGCATCCCGCCCCGCGTTCCAGAGGGCGGCGTTTTCGAAGGTCAGCGACCTTCAAATCAATCAAGCGTTCCGTACCACCCGGCAGGAGCGGCAGACGGGCTGGATTTTCGCACAGGTTGTGGTCATCCAAACACACCGCAGTGGAATCGGCCGACGGCCTGCCGTCGGCGTCCGTCGGTATCCACGGCACACTCCCCTGAAGCTCCCCCGTGATCTTGGACACTCGATGCCTTACGCTGCGAGGGTGTGTCCTTGCTCGTGGCGTTGGCGGGTCTCGAGCGGGGTGAGGTATCCCCAGACCGGATGCCTGCGCAGTCGCTCGCGGTTATACAAGGTCTCGATGAAGGCGAAGATCTCCGCGCGGGCACTGGCCCGGTCCGGCCATTGCCGGGTGCCGATCTCCTCCTTCAGTACGGCGAAGACCGATTCGGCGGCGGCGTTGTCGAAGCATGAGCCGGTGCGGCCCATGCTCTGCCGCAGTCCCAACCGGCCTATTTCACATCGGAGTTCCTCCGAGGTGTATTCGCTGCCGCGGTCTGAGTGCACGATGCATCCGGGCTGGAGCTGCCCGCGTCCGGCGGCCACCTTCAGCGCGTCCACGACCAGGGAGGCCCGGTGGTGGTCGGCCGGCGAACGACAAGCCCGTGTCCGTCTCTTGACCGGCGGTGACAAGATCAAGACCCCCCGCATGCGCCAGGACTACTTCTCCTTCACCCCAACCCACCACCTGTGGCTCCTGGGCAACCATCACCCCGAGGTCTCCACTGGTGGTTTCGCGTTCTGGCGCCGTATCCGCCTGCTCCCTTTCGAGCGCGTCGTTCCCGACGACCGGAAGATCGACAACCTCGCTGTCGAACTTGTCCGCGACGAGGGCCCAGGCATCCTCAACTGGCTCATCGAAGGTGCCCGCAGGTACCTAGCCACCCGAGACTCCCTCACCGGCCCCGACCGCGTTCGCATGGCCACCAGCGCATACGCCGACACCGAAGACCACATCGGCCGCTTCCTCGCCGAGTGTTGCACCCGTGGCACGGAAACCCACCCAGACCTCCGCGTCGAACAGGGCCGCCTCTACGCCGCCTACAGCACCTGGTGCACAGCTGGTGAAGACATCCGGCCCGCGACAGCCCGCGTCTTCGCCACTCGGGTCCGCCAGGAAGTCGGCCTCGCCTCACCCTCCGACATGATCAAATCCAACGGCCGCAAGTTCTACCCCGCCCTCGCCCTGGTAGCCGAGTAGATGACACCCACCCTCCCACACGCGCACGCAACACCGCTCCACGATGAAGACGCGAACCGGTACAGGGCGGGTAGCCCCGCCGAAACGCGGCCAGGTAAACAAGTCAGGCGCCGAGCCAACCAGAGCCGGCGCAGGCGTACACAGGAGGGAATGCGCCCATGAGCTCGCTACTCACCGAAAGCGATCTCACTGGAGAAGCCCGCGTCGTGTGGTTGGAAGACCTCGACCACCTCGACTACGTCCGCCAAGCTCTCGACAAAACACATCGCCGCATCAACAAACCCCGCTACGCCCGCGACGGACGCATGATCGGCTACACCGAACTCGACAAGACGGTCCATGCCGACCCCGACAGCGGCCTCTACCGGCGCCGCGTCTTCTTCCTTCTACCGCGCGACCGTGACACCGATCCCGAAGGCGTCTACCACCAAGGTGCCCCCGGCGAAGCCGTCGACCCACGGACCATCGAGCCGAGGAAAGTCGGGGAGAAGACACCGCGCTCGCAGCAGTGCACCGCCGCCATAATCTCCGCTAGTTCATAGTCCTGCCCGATGCCAGACTGCGGGCGAAACCTCGTCTCTCGGATCGGGACCTGACGTCCCGTCTCCATATTGAGGGCAGGGTCAACGCGGGTGGTCGCGACCGGCGCTGTCGTCGCCGACACCGGGATGACCGAAGGAGATGACCCTGTAGCAGCGCGACCGCGAGGACCGCCCGGACGCAACCGGTCGTCGCAACACCGGGGCCCTGAGTCGAGGAACTTCCAGGTACGCGGAGAGCATCCGGTAGGGGCAGCCTGGAGGGTCGGCCGCGGCATGTCCCAGCCATCCACGGCACCGCCGTTTGTTGAGGGCAAGCACATCCTTCGCGAGCGTGTGGACCATCTCGACGGTCGGCATCCCTCCGGGCAGGCTGGTGTGCTGGCGCTCGGCGGCCCGCACGGTTGTCTCGACGAACCGGTCGTCACAGGTGACCTTGCTGTTACGCGGTCTCCAGCCGTATGGCGCAGGGCGGCTGGCGGCTGGTAGCCGTCAGCAAGACGATCAGGCCAGTGAGGTCGAGGCCAGAGCGCGTCCCAAGCTCGGGAAGATGTCACCGAGTTGAGTGGGGAGGCGGGTAATGGCGAAATTTTGGTTCTGTGAAGTGAACCTGCCTGTCCGCGCCACCGTTGAAGCAGATGCCGGAACAGTCCTTCCCCGGGCACCGGCACCCCTCAGCCCGGCGGCTCGACACAATCGGCCGTCGGGCTGACCCGCATCCGGCTTGCCGTACCAAGATCGCCCCTGAGGCAGGAGTGAGCCTTCCCCTTGATCGTGGACACCTGGAGACTGGGACATGAGGTTCCAGAGGAAGTAGTGCCAGGTGGGACGTCTCGCTTGTGGAGATGGCTGATGCCGTCGGTGCTCGGTCTGCTGGAGGCCCGGGAGAAGGAAGTCCGGGAATAGACCGCACGGTTACAGGGGGAGACGAGCGGGTGCGGGCCGCGCTCGGTGAGGCGGAACGCGCGCTTCAGCTTCTGGTGGTTGCGCGTGCATTGGTGGCCGAGGTGCTGGCCGAGACGCCGTCCGCGGTCGCGGAGCTTGTGTGGAGCGCGGGTGCGGGTCCTCGGTGCCGCACCGGACCAGCAGGCGCCAAGTTGTCCGCTGCCGAGTTCTCCGCACCTTGGTACCGCCCCAAAGGAGGCCCCGTGTCGCTGCTAGGTCCACCCTTCACTTTGTCGCAGCCCCCGCCGAAATCCCTGTATAAGCGCGTGCAGTTGATCAACGCAGCGATCGATGGGGGCCATTACATGCTCGCGGCCCGAGAGGCCGATCGGCTCATCTGGCGCGTCATGGCGGAGTGTGGCATCAATCATGAACACGTACTGTGCCTACGACAAGTAGGTGCCTATGCTCACTTCCTCGGCGGCCGCCATGGGCGCGCGGCGCGCGAATGCCTCGAACTTGCCCGCGCCTGGGCGCTCAAAGGCAACTACGCACAGGCCACGGACGACCTGCTCCGTGCTGCGTCAGCCTGGCTGCTCATGCCCGACTCCGAAGACGCCAGGCAGCTTGGCTATGTCCTACTGGAAGAGTGGGATCGGACGCCCTCGCCCACCCGGACCACCACTCGGCTCATGCTTCGCCACAGAGCACAGATCGGACACCGCATGTCCGCCCTTACGGGCTGACCCGCGATTGGTTTTGAGGCATATATGGTCTGGAGGTTCGGCTGGCGGGTGATTCCGCAGGCCGTCGCGCGGACGAGAACCAGTTCGGTGCTCGGCTTGCGGCGGGTAGGCCTTCGGGCGGTGCGGTCGGAGACGAGTCCGGCGATGGCACGGTGCGTTTCGCTGAAAGTCTCCCGGCGTCCGCTGTACCGCTGGAACGGACGCGACGCGGTCCTCGCCGCCGGCGTGCTCGACATAGATCCGGGCCGAGGACTGGCGACGCTTCATCTCGCGCCAGCCATACTTCTTGGTCAGCGAGGCGTCGTTCCCGTCCAGGCCCTTCGGCTTCTTCGGCGGGTCCGACACCTGCTCGGGGAACTCGTTGGCCAGGCCCAGGTAGCCGTCGTCGACTTTCACGGTGGGGTGCTGGCGGAACTGCTCGGCGATGCCCTCGGTATACGCATCGCGGTCTGATCACGCATCCGGTCCGGCCTGACGACGCCGGAGAACAGAGTGCGGCTCTGGCCGTCGCTGATCGTGGTGGCCTTGATGGTGTTCTGCTTGCGCTTGCCGGACACGAACGCCCGCCGTCCAGACCTGCCCGCCTCCGGAAGGCGGACCTGGGTCTCCATCCCGTCGATCCGCAAGGGTGACGCTCTCGGCCTCGGCGTAGGCGAACACGTCTACCAGCGTGCTCAGCCGGAGACCGGGCCTCTCCGGGACAGCGCAGACACGCTCGGCGGGCAGTGGACGGAATCGGCGATCGCGCGGCCGATCGTGGAGGAGCCCACCTCGCAGATCACGGCCGAGTGCGGCGTGGGTGAGCCCAATCCAGATGCCCCAGCGTGGCCAGCAGCCGATCGACGAAGACCGGTTCATACTCCGGCCCGGCCCCTGCCTCCTGGCGTCGGGCGCCCACACGCCGGTGGTGACGCCCCGGACTCGCACCGCGCCTCCCAACGCGTGGTGAGCTCGGCCACGAGAGCACCCTGGTGTTCCTCCGACAGACCGTGGAAAGCAGAATGAGACATGGCCGTGCAGGCCTGACGGAGCATCACACCAAGACAAGTCGCGCGGCCTTCGCCACGTCCCCGCCTGTGTACCAAGATCAATTGCGGGGCAGACCGCTTGCGCCTCTATCACCTGCCTGCACGTCTGGCCCGCCAGTTCCGCCGCCGCTACTTGCGCATCGAGCGGACTTGGCCCTCTTATCGGCGTTCACCACCAGATGGAGGCGGCTCACGCAGCTTCCGGCCGTCACCTGACGGCCGGCATCGCCCCGACGAGGATCAGGAACGAGGGCCTCCACAGTCTCCGGGCCCGTGGAACCCGGCGCAGCCGCGGCGTTACGCGAAGGTCAGTCCTGCACCGGTCAAGGACATTACGGGCGAATCACCGGATCGATCAGCGATCGAACCCTACTGACGAGTCGAGGCCAACCCGGCGTAGCGAGGAACCCCGCCCGGGCGGGTAGGAGTCACCGACACGTGAATGCGTGGGTGGCTGGTTTGAGTTACATTGCACGTTCTGCGGTCATTTTCTTCGCGCGTTCATGCGCATGGATGTAGAACTCAAGTTCGAGTTGGGCCTGCAGATCCATCCGAACCGCGAAGGGGGCGAGCTTCATGGCCTTGGCTATTCGAAGTTCGTCCCACCCTCGGCGGTGCAGGCCCATGACTACCGCCGGCCGGTACTGCGGGTCGACTTTGGCGATGTGGCCCGCCGCAACTCTCTCGATCAACTGCCGATAGATCTTTGGCATGTCAGTTACTCGGGAGCTCAGGCGCTTCCGCTCGCGCGGAGTGAATCCAGCCCAGATCCCCTCCTCTGCATCGAATCGGATCGCATCCGTCAGGCAGTTGAGCCGAACGGGACAGGCGAAGCACACTCTCTTAGTTTCCGTCACTTGTGAGTCGACGGCAGGACCGAGGCCATCGAGAAAGAACAGGGACGGATCCGACCCGGCGCAGAGGGGCTCGGCCCGCTCTGCAGTTGCGGCGCCTGTAGACGCTGGGCCACGCACGCCGCTGGTCGGGACACTATTCATGTAGTCGTGTGTCATCAGGTCACCTCATCGTGGAAGGGGCGGCAGTCGGATGTCTGACACGGTCGCAAAGACACGAGCAGTGTGTTAGGCCGTACAAAGGGTGGTCGCCCATTACCCCGTACGCATCGGGGTCTGGAACGGTTCACGAGACCTTTGGCCCTCGGAGCCGCTGTGCGCAGTGGGGCTGTGCGCCTGACAGGCCGTTGTTAATCAAGTTGCCTGTACCGCTGGTGGGACCTGCGGCCACCGCCTGATCTGTCTCTACACACACTGATGATCACCCGTGTGTCCCTCCCTTCGTAGCGTGGAGCCCCTGATCGCAGGGGAAGTTGGGTTTCATGGGGTCCAAGCAACGCGCGTACGACGCGGAGTTCCGTGAGGGTGCTGTATGCATCGTGATCGAGACCGGGAATGGCTAGGGCGGTTGTCAGCGGGCTCTGGCAGCGATCACGGGGAGCCATCACGGTCCGTGAGGGGGCTGTTCGATTCCGGACTGTGAGCCGGGGTACGCCCCGCCGTGATTCGCCGGATGTGACGCTCCGTCATGTCTCAGCGGGGCGGGCTGAACCGTCCCGTCGGCGTCGACGTGCAGGACATGAACGACGACGAAATCGCCTGGCAGGACGTGCTGTTCCAGGGTTTCGAGGTACTGGTCACCACGGCGGTGCACGGCGCGTGCGTGATGGTGGTGCGGCTGAGCGGCCGAGGCGACGCGGGCTCGTGTCCGGCCTGTGGCCGGGCGTCGACTCGTGTGCATGACCGCTACGAGCGTCGTTTGCAGGATCTTCCGCTGGCCGGGCACGCGGTAGGGATCTTGCTCTCGGTGAGGCGCTTCCTGTGCGCTGACGGCGCCTGTCCGAAGCGCACATTTGCCGAGCAGATACCAGGGCTGACCAGCGCGTACGCCCGCGTCACGGATCGACTGGGCGCGTCGCTGGACCGGATCGCGCTCGCGTTGGCCGGCCGTGCCGGGGCGCGGATGGCCAACGCCATGGGCCTGACGGCGGGGCGGATGGGGCTGTGGAACCGGATCCGGGCGATGCCCGACCCGGTCTATGACACCCCGCGCGTACTCGGTGTCGACGATTTCGCCACCAAACACGGCCACTCGTACGCCACCGTGATCACAGACGCTGAACGGCACCGACCCATCGAAGTGCTGCCGGGGCGCGAGGCGGCGCCGCTGACCGCCTGGCTGACGGCTCACCCGGGGTGGAGGTGATTTGCCGGGACCGTGTCCCACCGCGGCCATCTCAAGGCCGCCACCCTACCGCCCAAACCGGAAGACGCCGCGAGCTCGACGGGCAGCACCCGTGCGGCGGCACCGCCTGACGACGTGTTACCGACAGGGCGCCGGGCCGAGCGCATGCACGCCCATCATGCCCTGGTCCACGGCCTGTTGAACGAGGGAATGGGCCTGCGTGCCATCGCCCGGCATCTGGGCTGGGGCCGCCACACCGTCCAGCGGTACGCTCGCGCGGCCCGCTGGCAAGACGCCGTCACCGGCCGCCGCACCCGCCCCAGTCACCTCGACGTCCATCGCCCCTACCTGCAGCGCCGCATCGACGAGAGCGGGGGCGCCATCTCCATCAAGAAACTGCGCGAGGAACTCGCCGATCAGGGCCGACTGGTTCCCTACAGCAGTCTCCGTGACTGGGCCCGCAGCCGCCTGCAGTGGCCCACCGATCCTGCCCGACCTCCGGCGCCGCCGAGCGTCCGGCAGGTCACCGGCTGGCTCACCCGCCGCCCCGCCACGCTCAGCGAGGACGAGCACCAGCAGCTCAAGACCGTTCTGAACGGCAGTCCCGAACTGGCCACCGCTCACCAACTCGTCCGCGACTTCGCCGACATGCTCACCCAGCAGACCGGTGTCCTGCTGTCTGCATGGATCGAGGATGCCACCGAGGCGGACCTGCCCGGACTGACCAGCTTCGCCCGCGGCCTCACCAGCGACCTCGACGCTGTCACCGCCGGGCTACCGGTCTCACACGGGCGGAGGAACCTCCCGGACGAGACCGAGGGCGTCCCCCAGCCGCAGGGCCAACGAGCGGTCACCATACGTATCCGCGAACCCACGGCAGATCGCCGGCTCGACGCCTGCGGGCGCCGAGCCCGGCAACGTCGAATGACACGTCACATGCCCTTCGTCCGCCACAGCATCCGCGACCATACTGCGGATTCGCCCCGGCATCGTCGTCCGGAACGGGTTGCCCGGCCGGAAGATGCAGGTCGAGCACCGCTCGGACAGCAGCCGGATCTCGCCGGTCGCTTCATCGGCGACCGGAACACAGACCGCCGTGTCGTCCTCGAACAGGTCGTCGGTCTCCATCGGCATGAAGGTCATGATGCCCGATGTCCTCACACGGCCGCCGCGTCATTCGTCAGTGCGGTGGTCCCAGATCGAGCCGCCCGCCGGGCCCACCCCAAGCCGCCCGATCTTCCAACGCGCCGTATTCTATGGCGAGTTCGGCATAGGCTTTGTTGATTTTTGGGGTTTTAGAGGAAGCGGTGCCTCGGTCCAGTTGCATCAGTTCACGTAGATGCCTGTGCTCAGGGTCGTCCACTCCCCGTTCCGCACAACGTAGACTGTCAACTGCTTGTCGGTGGTGTCTCCGTATTGGTCGAACGATACCGGGCCGGTCATGCCGGAGAACGTGACCTCCTGCATGGCGGCCGAGATCGCGGCGCGGGCATGGGCGGGCAGCGTATTTCCGTTGTCGGCCACGACACTCCTGGCGGCTTCGATGATGGCCCAGGCGCTGTCGTAGGCGTAGCCGCCGTACGTGCCAGGTGGCGTCGAGTAGCCTGCGATCTTGTAGTTGGTGACAAAGGCCTGGGCCGAGCGGACCATCTCCACGGGGGCTCCCACGGAGGTCGCGACGTCACCCTCGCCCTGGTCGCTGGCCAGGTCCGGGTAGGCGGGGTCGTAGATGGCGTCGCCGCCCACGACGGGAATCGCGCCGCTGACCGCCTTTACTTGCCTGCTGAGGCGTCCGCACTCGGGGTAGGCGCCTCCGCAGAAGACAAATTCGGCACCCGAGTCCGCGATCCGGGCGGCGAGGGTCGTGAAATCCCGGTCCCCCACGCTGATGCTGCCCTTTCCTGCCACCGTCCCGCCGAGCCGGGTGAACTCTGTCTCGAAGGTTGCAGCCAGGCCCAGGCCGTAAGCCTCGTCGTCATCGATCACGAAGACTCGTCGCTTTTTGAGTTCCTTGTAGACGAACTGAGCGGCGAAGGGGCCTTGGCTCGCGTCCGTGGTGACCGTTCTGAAGTAGGACCTGTACGGCCGCGCCGTGCGACCGGAGAGCCAGTCGGGGCCCAGCGTCAGGGCCGGGTTGGTGTTGGCCGGCGACACCAGGGTGAGGTCGGCCTGGTCCATAGTCTGTTGCATGGTCAGGGCAACGCGTGAATTGAGTGGCCCGACAACTCCGATCACATCTGACTGCCGGACAAAGCGCCTGGCATTGGCCTTCCCGCGGTCCGCCATGGCGCGATCGTCCAGGGCCTTGATCTTGAAGGTGACGCCCGGCACCACTTGGTTCTCATTTGCCTGCTGGGCCGCGAGTTGCACCGAGTTCACGATGCCTTTGCCTGACTCCGCGAGCGGACCGGTGAGCGGCGCGTCGACCCCGATCGTGACCGTGCGGAGACGGACGCCGCCGAGATCGTTCGGGTCGGCGTCGGCGCCGCAAGCGCCGAGGAGGGCCAGCCCCACGGTCAGGGCAGCGCTGAGAGCCAGCGCCTTTCGGCACTTCTTTCGGTGGAGCACGCCATTCCTTCCCATCAGTCGATGGCTCCGCCGCGACGACTGCCGCGGGAGCCCGGACGTGTGGATACAGCGACGCACAGAGAGCTCTCGTTGACCTGCCCTCAGGCCGTTGCTCACCTGGCCGCTGTGGCCTGAGCGAAGACGAGTGCCTGGTCGAGTACGACGAGCAGCGCGTCCCGTACGGACACCTTGTCGCGTGCGTCGAACTCCACCACCGGCACTTCCTGACCGACCGCGAGAGCCCAACGCAACTCTTCGTGCGAAAGCCGTTCCCGGGCGGGGAAGCGGTTCACTCCGATAGCGAAGGGCACTCCAGCCGTCTCGAAGTAGTCCACCGCGGGGAAACAGTCCTCGGTGCGGCGCGTGTCGACGATGACCAGGGCGCCTAGTGCCCCGCGTATCAGATCGCCCCACATGAATCCGAAGCGGTCCTGGCCGGGGGTACCGAACAAATACAGCTTGATGCCCTTGTCGATGGCTAGCGAGCCGAAGTCCATGGCCACGGTCGTGGTGCGCTTGTCAGGCGCAAGACTGCCATCGTCGATCCCGGCTGCCACCGTCGTCATGGCGGCTTCTGTGGTGAGTGGGATGGTGTCGGAGATGCTGCCGACCGTGGTCGTCTTGCCCACGCCGAATCCGCCCGCGACAACGATCTTCACGGGCATGGGCGGGCGATTTCCCCATGAGCGGTGGCGATGGTCAGGAGATTGCGCGGAGACCACGGATGACCCTCCGAAGGGTGTCGACATCCCGGGAAGCGTCGAACTCGGCTAGATGGGCGAGGACGCGGCCTTCCGTGTACAGGTCGGCGACCAGTACACGGACCACATTGAGATGCAGGCCGAGTCGGGCGGAGATTTCGGCCACCGACATCGGTTCACGGCACAGCTCAACGATGTCCCGGCGCTCGAAGGTCGTGTGCCTGTAGTCGGTGAGGCCGTGCTCGGTCGCCACTACCTGGGTCTCGATGGCGATGGCCTCGCTCGCGCCTTGCGTGCGTCCGTGAGTGATGAGGAAGGGGCGGGGCACCAGATCCAGCGGAGGGGGATAAGGGGATGGTGCGTCCCCAGGCCCGAGGTTTCGATAACCGCTCCCTGTCCAGGAAGGCGGTTCGGGTCCGTACGCGGTCATGCCTGGATGTGGTTCTTGAGCTCACGGATGAGTTCTGGGGTAAGGGCAGAGCCCGCCCGGTTGGCGAAGAGAGTCATCTCGTAGGCGACCTGTCCGAGGTTCGCTTGCTTCGAGGCGATCACACCCAGCACCGATCCGCACCCGATGGCGGAGATAAGCAGGTAGCCGTCGGCCATGTCGACGATGACCTTGTTGAGTGAGCCGAGCTGATACGACCCCGCGACCCCGCCGGCGAGACTCGTCATGCCCGCGACGATGGCGGAGAGGCGGTCCGCATCGGCCCGCTCTCCCTCGATGCACTGGGCAATCATGAGCCCGTCGGAGGATACGGCGATGGCATCGCGCACGCCTGCGGTGTTCCCGGCGAAACGACTCAGCAGCCAGTTGAAGCTCTCGGCATTCTGGCTCAGGCCGCTCGATGGTCCCGGCTGCAGGTCCGAGGATTTCATATCAATCTCCTTCTGGGCTGGGGCAGTTCTGCGAGGCCCGGGATATGCCGGCCTCGAACTCCTCGATCATGGCGCGCGCCGCCTCGGGATCCGTGGGATCGCCCCCGAGATGTCCGGCGTTCGGAATGAAGGACCCGGTAGGCATCTGGGCACCCGGCACCCTGCGCACCAGCCGAGGGAGGTTGCTCGTGCCGTCCCCAGGGCGCTGGGCCAATGGCAGCACCACGGCCGAAGCAGGTGCACTGGTCGATGGAGGCGGCAGTGTCATGGCTCGGCGCGTATTTCTCACCGGTAGCCGCTCGGGTGTGAGCTCCGGGGCAGGCAGGAGGGTTCGCACACCCTGCGCCCTCACAGTTCTTGCGGGCGTGAGCCCCTGGTCCGGCACTGGTTGGATCCCGCTGTCGTGTTCCGCTTTGAACCAGTCGAAGGGGCCGGGGCTGGACCGGGCGAGGCACGCTCTGCTCGTGGCGTCAGGTTTGATGCTCTCGACGGTGACCGGCTGCTCTTTCGCCGCGACGGAGGATGGGGGTGTCCCGCCGGGAGGCCCTTCCGCGGCGCCCTCGGTCGGTCGACGCGGAACGGAAGGCCGGATTTCGGGTGCCGATGCAAGGGACGGCGGCTGAGGCCTGCCGCCTGTCAGTTTCCGCTCGCCGGGCGGATCGGCAGCGAAGTGGAACAGCTCCGCGGGCAGCATGATCCGGGCGGTGACGCCCCTGTTCGGCGTGTGCTCGAGCCGGACCTGGAAGTGGTGGCGCCGGCTCAGCCGTCCCACCACGAACAGGCCGAGGAAGTCGGTCGACACGAGGTCCAGCCGCTCGTTGCGGACCAGCCGGGCGTTTTCCTCCGCAAGCCGCGAGTCCGCCATGCCCACGCCCTGGTCGACGATCTGGATCAGGCACAGCCCGCCGGGCAGAACCTCGGCGGAGAACTCGACGGGGGCGGACGGAGGTGAGAAGGAGGTTGCGTTCTCCAACAACTCAGCGATCACGAGAGCCAGGTCTGCGGCAACGTGAGAGGACACTAGGAGGGGGGGAACCTCCCCTAGACGAACGCGCTGGAACCCCTCGATCTTTCCCAGGGCCGAACGCGTCAGCTCCCCCAGTGGAACAGGGGAGCTCGCCAGAACGGGTTCTGTCCACCCCGAGAGCACCACCAGGCTGTTCGCGTGCCGGCGCAGTCGACAGGAAACGTGGTCCAGGCGATACAGACGTTCGAGGACTGCGGGATCGGTCTCCGAATGTTCCATACTGTCGATCAACGACAGCTGCAGCGCGGCAAGATTCTGGGTGCGGCGTCCCACGTTGCCCAGCATGGCCGCTGCGTTGTCGCGACTGCGTACTTGGCGCTGTATCAGGGCGACGGCCGCGTCTTGGACCCGGTTGAAGGCCACGGCTAGTTGTCCGAGTTCGTCCTTGGTGAGAGCCGGTAGCCGTAGGAGGCGGGCCGGTGTCCGCCCGGAGGACGGCCCCGCCGTGTCCTCCACGACCCGCGTCAACTCGTCCTCTGCGGCCTGTGCGACTTGCTCAGCGGCGCCGTGGAGAAGACGCAGCGGGCTCGCGATGGACCGGGCGATCCATATCGTGAGCCAGACCACGGTGATCGTGAGGGCCAAGACGGCCAGGATGAAGGCAAGCGCCCACTTGCCGGATTCTGACGCATTGTCGGATGCGGCGGCGGCGGAGTCGCGCGCGATCTTGTTCTGGACCAGCAGGCGAAGCTGATCGAGGGAGTCGCAAGCCGCGAAGATACGTGAGGCCGTCACTCCGTCGGGCAGGTCGCTCCGTTGGGTGGTGCCGTGTGGGTTGGCGTATGCCCAGAGAATCAGCGCATCGGCGTAGGTCTTGATCTTCGCGGCCGCACCACTGGATTCGACCTTCTGGAAAAGCACCACCTCTGATGGGCTCGCGCCCCGGAGGAAACGGCGCTTCTCGTTGTCCGCTATGGCCGTGCGGCTCTCGACGTCAGCCATCAACTGCCGTGCCTGCCCGGGGTCCGACACCACGGTCAGGAGCAGTGCGCCAAAGCGGCTGCTGATTTCATGCACACGCAACAGCTCTTCCACCGTGGCCTGTTCCCGGCCGAAGGTCCCTCTGCTGTTTCCCTGCGCCGTACCGCTGGCAGGCAGCGCATCGAGCAGCGCTGAGATCGCGAAGCCGTAACGGGTGCTCACATCAGTCGGTGTCAGGCCGCGCTTCAGCACCAGGCGTCTGGTCCGGTCCAGATCGGAGGCCCCCCGGAAGGCGGCTGCGAGCGCGGCAGGCGCGCTCGGGCCGAGCCAGTTCTCTCGGAAGTCGCTGACGTCAGCGTCCGTTTGTGAGGCCTGCTGCACGACCGGGTTGGCGTCGCTGTCCGGCGTCGCGAGATATGCGCTGGAGTACAGGCGCTCGCGCTGGAGGTCCGCGATGAGGTCACCCACCTGGCGGGCCAGTCGCAGTTCCTTGGCCGCCTGCGTCGACTCCCGAGCCGACTGAACGCGCTCGATGACCAGAGGAGCGGTGAGCAGCACCGCGGCTGTGAGCGGGAGGGCCGCGAGCGCGATGATCCGCTGCCGTACTTGGAGATCAGCGAGACGCACCGGCCGCCTTCTTTCGCGTGGGACGGCCGTGCTTCGGTCCAGGGGGGAGGAAATCGTCCGGCCGAAGCCCCGAGGGCTCATCGTCTTCAGGTTCATTCGCATGGCGCGCATCGGCGGACTTGGCCGCCCAGTTCGGGGTGGACTTAGTTCCTGCCCGCGACCTCTTCCCTGGGGAGCCCGATGCCCTTCCTGTCCAAGCCAGTGCGACTACCGCGAGAGCAAGGCCGGCAACCAGGACCATCAGCACGACGAACCGGTTCTGCTCTATGGTCCGCTCTCGTGTGGCGAGCAACCGGTCCAGCTCCTCCAGTACGGCTGTGTCCAGCTCCAGCGCTGTCCGGGCAAACTCGGACCGATGGCCCTCCATGAGGTCAGGGCGCGGCGGGAGAGGCTGATCGACGAGCGGGGAACGCGGTGCCAACGGCTCGAGCGCCGTGTGAAACGCGTCGATTTTGCCAAGGAGACCCTGACCGAGGGAGCTGCTGGCGCTGCTGCCGAAGCTCTTCGCCAGCCCGGCCTCGACAGCGGATGCCGCCGCGCTCACGCGGTCCCGGGCTACAAGGACGCGGGCCAGTGGGAAATCTTTCCCCGGGCCCTGCCCACGCAGCACCTCGAGATCGGTCATCCGGCCGCTGTCGGCGATGGCCGATGGAAGCCTCAGCATCCCTGCGTCCATCAGGTAGTAGCTGTCGATCTGAGGATCGAGAATGAGCTGTGAGGTGTCCCCCACCCGCAGCATCAGGAAGAGGGCAACGTCCATGGCCTCGGAATAGGCCCGGTAAGCGCTCCGGCCGGTGTGACGGGTGGCGGCCAACGCGACCAGCCTGCTCCGCAGATCCACCCAGCTGTCATGAACCCGCAAGCTTCCGCCCACGGCCCTGTCCGCTTGCGCCACCGCCGCGGCGGCCCGTGTGAGGACCTGCGGATCCGGACGGCGTCCTGCGACCGCCACGGACTGGCTGTCGGCGATGGCGGCGATCAGCCTGGTCATGGGCCGTAGATACACCACACCCCGACGCTCGGCCTTCACGACTTCGAGGTCGCTGCTGGACGCTTGCCCGAACTGCACGGTGGTGTAGGCGAGCGGCATCACAAGACCGAGGACCACACACAGCACGGCGAACAGCCTGAGGCCGCGCGAGGGCATTCGCTTAGCCCGGAACATTCCTGGCATGGTCAGAAAAACCAACTTCCCACGGTGGCTGGATCTGGGCTGTCTTCCCATAGCTGGGAACGTGCTGTGGTCTTGCCGAGTTCAGAACATTTCCGCGCAGACCCGGCCGACGACCTGATGGGTCGGCATACGCTTCGCAGCCGACGCGGACGGCCCCGCGTCCGGCCGAGCTCAGCGCGCCATCCGAGCACCTACGCAGGGGCGGGATCAAGGGGCTTACGGTGCGCTACCAGCGCCGCAGCCTGCTGCTGCAGCACCTGGTGGAGATGGCCGGTGTGTTGCTCGCCGGCCGCGGCGGCGCCCGGCTCCTGCACATCCTGGAGGTGCCGCTGTCACGGACGAGCGTGCTGTTCCACTTGATGCGCATGCGGCTGCCGTCGGCCGCGACACCGCGAGTGCTGGGCGTGGACGACTTCGCCCTGTACTCGGACGTCTACGGCACGCTGCTCGTGGATGCCGACACGCGGCTGCCGATCGACTTGTGGGCTGGGCGCGATGCCGAACAACTGGCCGCCTGGCTGCGCATGCATCCTGGCGTGCAGGTGGTGTGCCGGGACGGCTCGCTCACCTACCGGCAGGGCATCACCGTCGGAGCCCCGGACGCGGTGCAGGTCAGCGATCGCTTCCACCTCTGGCAAGGGCTTTCGAAAGGGTCTCGGACGTCGCCGCCGCCCACCGCGGCTGTCTGTCCGCCGCAGTGCCTGACGCCGAACCGGCCTCACCACCGTCCGCAGGACGGCCCGAGGCGGCCGCTACTCCCGCTCGGCGCCACGCCAAGCGGCTGTTCGAGGCGGTGCATGCGGTCTCCGACTCCGGCCGCTCGCTCAGCGCCATCGCCCGCGAGCTGGGGCTGAACCGACGCACCGTGGCCAAGTACGCACGAGCAACCTCCTGGCAGGAGTGCGTACGACGCACTCCGCCCCGCCGGTCAACGAGCCTCGATCCGTATCTGGAGTACCTTCGGCAACGCTGGGAGGAAGGCGAGCACACCGCGACAGTGCTGCACCCAAGAGATCGTCGCCAAGGGCTACTGCGGCCACTATCAGCGGGTCAAAATGGCTATCGCACCGCTACGTCGCGGGCTGCCGATCGACACACCGCGCGAGCGGCCACCCTCGCCCCGCCAGGCCGCACGGTGGATCACCACCACACCGTCCCGGCGCGGCCTGCACGCGACCGAGGCACTCCGCCGACTGTTCGAGCACTGCCCGAAGTTGGACCGAACCCACGACCTGGTACGGCAGTTCGCGGCCATGCTCGAGGCCCACGATGCCGCCCCGCTGCCCGACTGGCTCGACCAACTCGCGGCCTCCCGACTTGCCGCACTGGCCAGCCTGGCCAAGGCCATGCGCGACGACCAGCCCGCAGTCGTGCCGGGCATCACCACCCCGTTCAACTCCGGCGTCAACGAAGGCCGTATCACCGACCTGAAGCTACAGAAACGGATCATGGCCGGACGCGCGGGAGTCCCGCTGCTCCGCCACCGCGTCATCCTCATGGCCCTGCTCCGACGCCGTCACCCGTGACGGAGCGTCACCGGCGCACGGTGGCACACCCCTACTTCACGAAAATCTTGCCAGGGCCACGATCACCTGTACGCGGACACCGCCGCCCACGCAAAACACTCGGCTGGGAAACCCCAGCCGAGCGCCCGCATAAATGGCTCGCGGCCTGATCAATCCGACCACGTGTTGCGACGATCCCTAGCTGGAATCCGCCCGCAGCTGTCGGGAGCCATTTCTCAGATGGTGGCCCACAGCGCCTTTTCGGCGGTCGAAGGGTCCGTCGAGGCGTTATCGACGTCCTGGGCAAAGGTGACCGAGCCGGTGTCCCAGCCGACCAGCGCCGCCGACGAATCGACGGGCCTGATGTGCTTGTGGGAGGAGTCGGCGTCCCCGATTCCGATCAACTGGCCGTAGTCCTCCCCCCAGCAGCTGGAGAGATAGACCTGCTTGCCCACCGGCGGATCCAGAGGGTGATCGAGGCAGAGGCCGGTGGCCACATTCACGAGCATGGGGCTATTGCCGTAGTACTGCTGCCGCCACTTGGCGTTCCCGTCGCAGTCCCCCATGCGGACCCTGCGATCGGCGCTGCCGGACAGGCATCGGCCGCTGTGGACATTCTGCAAGGTGACCTCCCCCTCCGCGTGAGCTGGAGTCGAGAGGGCAGTCGTGGCGGCCAGTGCCACAAGGCAGGTGCTCAACACAGTGCCGATCTTCTTCAAAGCCATACCAACTCTTTCGTTGCTCTTCCGATCGGAACAGGGGCCACGCACGTCCCGACCCGTAGGATCCGGCTGGTCCGCGTGGTGGCTTCCCAACCACTTGACGCATAGCGCTCATGACGAGTTCATGGATTTTCAGATAGCCGCAGGACTGTTGGCCGGCGAACCTCGCGCGGATCAGCCCCAACCCGGGCGGGAGGGCCGTCGCCTACACGTGATCGCACAGAGCGAGTTCGGCTCACAGAACGGCTGAACTTGTGCCTTGACCGTGCGGGTCTTCACCTCGGACTGGACACCGATCTCCAGACCTACCGCTGGGGCGCACAGTGGCACCAGGCCGCCGGTCAGCCGTGGACGTGCGAGTGCATTACTCCGACGTGCCGCTGACAGGCACGGGTGTGCTGGCGGCGCTCGCGCGGCCCCTTCGGCGGGAGCCGCTGAGCCTGGAGTCCGGCTCGGCCAGGCTCTCACCCCAGGCGTCGTCAAGCACATCGGCCGGGTCTACCGCCCGCGCAGCCACCACCAACGCCTCGCCAAACAGGGGACGTCGAGCCTGAACGAGATCGCCCGCCGACTCGGCGTCCACACCAAGACCGTCAAAAAGTGGCGCAACGAGGGCCTACTGACCGGACGCCTCGCCAACGAGAAGGGCGAGTACCTCTACCACTTGTTCGGACCCGAGTTCACCCGACCCCGCGTCGGACGGCCGCCGGGCCCACGACTGGCTGTGACGTCGTTCAGCGGCCCCTCGATATTGGTCACTTGGCCCCACGTGGCTGAAGAGCGGTCGTGATGTCTCGAGGCGGCCCCACTGCCGCTCGTCTGCCGTGACGACCACGTGGTGGGGCCACCGCGGACCGTCATCAATCCTCGAATCAGCCCAAGGGGGCGCAGTATGAAGCACGAGGCTCGTCCGTGGGGGTGTTGGGATGCGCGGGCTGAACACTGATGCCCAGTCCCCGGCACGAGGCCCTGAGGTTCCGCGACAAGAACACCGCACCGCGGTCACAGACGATGAGTTCCGGCACGATGACCGGACGGGTCGCGGCGTGCTCCAGTCGCCGGTCGATCTGCGGCGCCTATGTCCCGGCATGGGGATTGTGATCCCTTTCGGGTGGGTGATGTGCCTGTAGGGGTAAGGGGTAGGCGGTGCGGCTCAGGCCACCGCGCTCAGGGTGTCCGCCAGGCGGCGGCGTGCCGCGCGGGCTGCCGGGAGGGCGGACAAGGCTGCCGCACCCAGGACCGCGGCCGTGCCGAACAGGGCCAGTAGCACCAGCGGGGGGCTTTGGGCGATGCCCGCGCCGATGCCGCTCGATCTGCCCTGGGCGTTGATCAGCCACTGGGCGAGCGGGGCGCCGAGGACCGTGCCGACGAGGACCGCTGCCAGTGCTGTGCAGGCGGTGGCCGTGACGGTGACGGCGGTGATCTGGCGTGGGGAGAGGCCGATGGCCTTGAGGGCGAGCAGGTCGCGTTCGCCCTCGCGTACCGTGCCGCCGATCGTGGTGAGGAGTTCGACCAGGCCGATCAGGGCGAGGACGGCGATCACGCCGGCCGCCACTCCGCGTAGCGGGGAGAGCCCATCGGCCGGGTTGGTCACGGTATGGACGTCCAAGTGACCGTCTCCGGCGGAGGTGAGGCGTTGGGCGGCCTGGTGTACGTCGGTGCCGGGGTACAGGCGGACCTGGTAAAGGGTGGGGGTGAGGGTGGGGTCGTTCTCGCGCAGGGTGTCCAGGGACGTGGAGATGACCCGGCCGGCGTTCTCCGTCTCGATGCTGCGGCCCACGATGTGCAGGATCTGCGGCTGGTTGCTGACGGTCATCCGTACCCAGTCGCCGACGTGCACGTCCAGCAGGTCGAGCAGACCTTGGCCGGCCACCGCCTCGTCGGCGCCGCGGGCGGGACGGCCTTCGGCGAGCGCGTATGGGTAGGGGGCCCGGTGGGTGCCGAAGCCGCGTAGGGCGATCGTGGCCGTCTGCCCGGGGACCAGCGCGGCCACCTCGACGCCCGGGTAGGCCGCGGCCACCTGTGGGTCGCGGGCCAGCAGGGCGCGGGTGTCGCGGTCGTCGAGGCCCGTGTCGGCGTGGACGGAGAGCGCGGCCGGGAGACCGATCCGGCCCGGTTCGCTGTGGAAGCGGCTGATGGTGGTCCACGCGCTCATCGCCACGACTATGAGGAGGAGGGGAAGTGCCAGCCGTGCCACGGTCGTGAGTGACCGGGTCCGGCGGGCGAAGGCGGTGTGCCAGCCCAGGACCAGTGCGGGGGGTACCCGCAGACCCAGTGCGCGCCGGGCCGGGGCGGAGAGGTGCGCGGCGGGCCGTGGGGCGGTGGCGGTGGCGCGGACCGAGGGCAGCGGCGTCGGCACAGGTGGTACGCGGCCCGCACGCCAGGCTGCCAGTCCCGTCGTCGCGGCGATGAACAGCACTGCGACGGCCGGGATCGCGACGAGCGTCACCGCGTGACCGGGCAGGCCCTGCCACAGGGCGATCGCGTCGCCGAGGCGGCCGGGGAGCCTGCTGCCCAGGGACCGGGTCAGCGCGGCTGCGGTCACCGCGCCGAGGAGCGCGTAGGCGATGTGCTGGAGGAGGAAGACGCGGACCACCTGGTCCGGGGTGAAGCCGATCGCCTTGAGGATGGAGATGTCGCGGAGGTGACCGCGGATACGAGTGGTGATCGCGCCGTGGACGGCGAGGCCCGCGGCGATCAGCGCGCCCAGTCCGAACAGGCCCAGGACCTGGCCGAGCAGCCGGTTGTCGCCCTGCGCCTCGGCGCGCGCCTGCTGCCAGGTGGCGACCTCGCCGATCACGCCGGCGCCCAGGACGGTCACGGCGCGCTGTACGGCGTAGTCGGTGTCGTCGGGGTTGGTGAGGCGCAAGCCGATGACCTGGCCGTTCGGGGTGCGGACGACGGATGGTGGGGCCCAGACCAGGCCGGGCTGCTCGTCCGGTTCGTAGCGCTGCTCGGCGCTGTCGGCGACGCCGAGCACGGTCACCGTGCGGCTGGTGCCGAGCAGGGTGAGCCTGTCGCCGGGTTCGGCGAGCAGGGCGCGGGCGAGCTGGCTCTCCAGGACCACGCCGTCGGGGCTGGCCGGGTCGAGCCAGCGGCCGGAGAGGAGAAGTGGGCGGGCGATCGTGAGGTGCTGGGGGGTGGCGCGGAGTTCCACGGCGGCGCGGGTGCCGTCGGAGGTGAGGGTGGTGGACTCGGTGGCGTACGGGCCGGCCTCGGATTCGACGTCGTCCAGTCCGGCGAGCTTTCCCAGCTGCGCGGATCTGGCGGTGTTCAGCCACACGTGGGCGCCGCGGCTCTGCTCGAAGACGCGCTGCCAGGGGTTGGTGGCGTAGCCGAACAGGGTCGTCGCCAGGAGTAGCGACAGCACGATCCCGACCGTGGCCAGCACCAGGAACAGTGCCTCGCCGCGGTGCGTGCGCAGATCGGAGTGCGCCCAGCGCAAGGTCCCCCGCATACGGCTCAGCCCCTCCGGGGGACGTCGTACGTCCCCATGTCGGTCCGTCAGTCCGTCAGTTCCAGCACGCCGGATATCCCGGTGCCGCGGGTGGGCGTGCCGTCGAGTTCCGCGTCGTCGGCTATCCGGCCGTCGAAGAAGCTGATCACCCGGTCCGCGGCGCTGGCCAGCCGGGCGTCGTGGGTGACCAGCAGGATCGTCTGGCCGCGGCCGTGGAAGCGGGACAGCAGCCGCATCACCTCGCGGGTGCCCTTGCTGTCCAGGCTGCCCGCGGGTTCGTCGGCCAGCAGCAGCGGGGGATGGTTGACCAGGGCGCGGGCCAGCGCGACCCGCTGTTGCTCGCCGCCGGACAGCTCGCCCGGCAGGCTGCGGTCCTTGCCGGTGAGTCCCAGCTCGGCCAGCAGCTCCTCGCGCCCGGCGCGGGCCCGCTTCGGTGCCGTCCCGGCGAGCAGCGCGGGCAGTTCCACGTTGTCGGCGACCGACAGGTTCGACACCAGGTTGAAGAACTGGAAGACGATCCCGATCCGCTTCCGGCGCTCGACGGCCCAGCGGGCCTCGCTCCAGTCGTCCGCGCGGGTGCCGTCCAGCCAGACGCTGCCGGCGTCCGGCCGCTGGAGTCCCCCCAGCAGATGCAGCAGCGTCGACTTGCCGGCCCCGGACGGACCGGTGACGGCGACGAACTCGCCCGGCCGCAGGGCGAGGTCCACCCCGCGTACGGCCCGGGCGGGGGCGCCCTCGCCGTGGTGCGTCTTGACCAGGCCCTCGGCGCGCAGCACGGGAGTGGCGGGGTCCTGCGCGCGCGGCACAGGAGCGGGAGTCTCGCTCATTCCAGATCCTCCAGCTCTTCCTGGCACCGTTCCAGCCAGTCGAGGTCGGCTTGCAGGTGCAGCATCGCGCCCTCGATCAGCAGATGGGCGATCCGGTTGTCGCGGTTCTCGGCGGCGGCCAGCTTCGACAGGCTGCGCATCGTGGTCAGGTACTGCCGCCGCTGTCGGTTGATCAGGGCGATCTGGTCGGCGAGTCCGGTCCGTGGAGCGAGTGCCAGCTTCATGAAGAACTCGTCCCGCACCCGGGGCTCGTCCTCGGGTTTTTCGAACCAGGTGCGGAGTTCGTCCTGCCCGGCCTCGGTGAGGCGGTAGACCTTCTTGTTGGGTCGGCTGGACTGCTCGACGTCCTCGCCCTCGATCAGCCCCTGCTTTTCCAGGCGGCCCAGGGTGACATAGATCTGGCCGATGTTCGGCTGAGGGTACGCGGAGCCCAGCAGTTGCTCAAGGTCCTGCTTCAGCTCGTAGCCGTGGGCCGGGCCGCGCGCGAGGAGTGCCAGGAGGGGCAGGCGCACGTGTGCAGTCCTCCTGTCTACCTAATGTGCTCCATACCCTAGTATCGCCCATACCTAACAGGTATACATGGCCTTCCAACTCGGAGTGAAGATGCTCTGCGCGGGTGCACAGGGAGGAACCTATGCGGTGGTTGCATGCCGCGGGTAGGGGTCTCCTGGCTCTGGTCGTGGTCCTGACCGGATACGCGGCCTCCGGCGCGCACGCTGGCGAGGGCATCGGCGGCGGCCGCGGCCCACTGACCTTGGCCACCGCGGGGGACCTCACGGGCTATCTCGGCCCGCTCCTGGAGGGCTGGAACCGCACCCACCCCGGCGAGAAGATCAACCTCGTCGAACTTCCCGACTCCGCCGACGAGACCCACGCGCAGATGGTCACCGACCTGCGCGGCGGCGACCGCAGCCGGTTCGACGTCCTCAACATCGACGTCGCCTGGACCTCGGAGTTCGCGGCGGCGGGCTGGATCCGGCAGCTGCCCCGGGACCGCTTCCCGCTGGACACGTTCCTGCCCCGGGTCGTCGACACGGCGACCTACGACGGACGGCTGTACGCCGTCCCGTACGTCACCAACGCCGGCCTGCTCCTGTACCGCAAGGACATCCTGGCCAAGGAGGGCGTCCCGCCGCCGCGCACCTGGGCCGAGCTAGAGCGCGACGCGAAGATTATCGCGCCGAAGTACGGACTCGACGGCTACGCAGGCCAGCTCCTGCCCTACGAGGGGCTCACTGTGAACGCCGCCGAGGCCGTCTACTCGGCCGGCGGCACCATCCTCGGTGACGAGGGCACCCGGGTCACCGTGGACTCCGCGGCGGCCCGGGAGGGCATCGGGTTCCTCGCCCGCGGGGTGCAGGAGGGCTGGATTCCCAAGGCCGCCCTGAACTACACGGAGGAGGAGTCCAAACGGGCCTTCCAGGACGGGCATCTGCTCTTCCTCCGCAACTGGCCGTACGCGTACGTCAGCGCCTCGGCCAGGGGCTCGGCGGTCGCCGGCAAGGTCGGCGCCGTGCCGCTGCCCGGGCCGGACGGGCCGGGCACCAGCGTTCTCGGCGGCTCCAACCTGGCCGTCAACATGCACGCCCGGCATCCCGACTCGGCCGCGCGGCTGATCGCGTACCTCACCAGCGCGCCCGTGCAGCGCCAGGTCCTCACCCACGGCGCGCTGCCGCCGGTGCGGGCCGCGCTGTACGACGATCCCGCGCTGATCCGCGAGTTCCCCTATCTGCCGACCCTGCGGGCCGGCCTGAAGGCGGCCCGGCCGCGTCCCAAGAGCCCCCGCTACGACCAGGTCAGCCTGGTGGTGCAGGCCGTCGTGCACGACGGCCTGACCGGACACGAGACGGCCGCGGCGGTGGTGCGTCGGCTGGCGCGGGAACTGGCCGCTCTCTCCGACCAATAGTTACCTGTTAGGTAACGCCACGGTCTCTTCCGCGCTCTTGGGTGACCTATTTTTCCTGATATAGAACCCCAACTTGTCAGTAGCTTTTGTCCTGCTCGTTGACACCCTCTCGACACTGCTACTTAACATGCATGCATAACTGCTGCCCTTCTCAGAGACAGGTCAACGGGTTGAACAGGCACCCTTGGTGGCGTGACGCAGTGATCTACCAGGTGTACGTCCGCAGCTTCCTGGACAGCACCGGCGACGGCATCGGCGATCTGGCCGGTGTCCGGGCCGGACTGCCGTACCTGAAGAAACTCGGTGTCGACGGGATCTGGCTGAGCCCCTTCTACCCCTCGCCGCAGCACGACCACGGCTACGACGTGGCCAGCTACTGCGACGTGGACCCGCTCTTCGGCGACCTCGCCGAGTTCGACCTGCTGACGGCGGCCGCCCGGCGGTTCGGCATCAGGGTGCTGCTCGACATCGTTCCCAACCACTGCTCCGACGAGCACCACTGGTTCCGGCAGGCCCTCGCCGCCCCGCCCGGCAGCCGGGAGCGCGGCCGCTTCCACTTCGCTGACGGCCGCGGCCCCGACGGCTCCGAGCCGCCCAACAACTGGCACTCAATGTTCGGCGGCCCTGCCTGGACCCGGGTGACCGAGGCGGACGGCCGGCCCGGACAGTGGTACCTGCACATGTTCGCGCCCGAGCAGCCCGACTGGAACTGGCGCACCCCCGAGGTCGCCGCCGAGTTCGACCAGGTGCTCCGCTTCTGGCTCGACCGGGGCGTCGACGGCTTCCGTATCGACGTCGCCGCCGGCCTCTTCAAACACCCCGAGCTGCCCGACTCCCCGGACCCGGAGGCAGACGCCCGCACCCGCGACTCGGTCAACCCCCTTGCCTGGAACCAGGCCGAGGTGCACGACGTCTGGCGGCACTGGCGCACGGTGTGCGAGGAGTACACGGCACGTGACGGCCGCGAACGCCTCCTCGTCGGCGAGGTGTCGGTGCCGACGGCCCGTGACCACGCGCTGTACGTCCGCCCTGACGAACTCCACCAGGCGTTCTTCTTCGACCTGCTGAGCGCGCCGTGGGACGCCGACGCCTTCCGCAAGGTCATCGGCGAGGCCATGCAGGACATCGCCGGCACCGGCTCCACGGTCACCTGGGTCCTCAACAACCACGACCAGGTCCGCTCGGTCACCCGCTACGGCGAACCCACCCCCGAGGGCAGCGGACTCGGCGCCGCCCGCGCCCGAGCCGCCGCGCTGCTGATGCTGGCACTGCCCGGCGCCGCCTACATCTACCAGGGCGAGGAACTGGGTCTGCCCGAAGTCGTCGACCTGCCCGACGACGTGCTCACCGACCCGATCTTCCGGCGCACTGGCAGCCGGGCCCGGATCCGCGACGGCTGCCGGGTTCCGCTCCCGTGGTCGGGACAGGCCTCTCCGTTCGGCTTCACCTCCGGCGCCGAGGGGGCCCGGCCCTGGTTGCCGCAGCCCGACTACTTCGCCGAGTACGCCACCGACCGCGCCCTCGCCGACACCCGCTCCTTCTGGCACCTGTACCGCGACGGACTCCAGCTCAGGTCCCAGCTGCCCCAGTTGGGAGACGGACCGCTGGAGTGGCTGGACACCCCGCCCGGCGTCCTCGGCTTCATCCGCGGCGACGGCCTGGTCTGCGCCGTCAACTTCGGTACGACGCCCACCGCCGCACCCGTCTCCGGCACCCCGCTGCTCGCCAGCGGCCCCTGCCCCACCGGAATACTGCCCGGCTCCACCGCCGCCTGGTGGATCAACGACCTCTGATCACCCTCTCAACTGGCGCTCTTCCTAAGGGACATCAATGATGATGCGACGACGCACCACCCTGCTCCGCGGCTGCACCGCCCTCGTCCTCGCGCTCGGCGCCACCGCATGCGGAGGCAGCAGCGGCCCGGTCTCGGGCGGCGGCGGCAACAAGTCACTCAACGGTCAGACCGTCACCGTGGCCGGCGTCTGGTCCGGTGACGAACTCAAGAGCTTCCAGAAGGTCCTCGACGCGTTCAGCGCCAAGACCGGCGCCAAGACCCAGTTCGTGTCCACCGGCGACAACGTCTCCACCGTCATCGGCAGCAAGATCGAGGGCGGCAACGCCCCCGACGTCGTCATGGTCCCGCAGGTCGGCGTGCTCCAGCAGTTCGCCAAGAGCGGCTGGCTGAAGCCGCTCTCCAAGACCACGCAGCAGTCCGTGGACAGCAACTTCGCGCCGGTCTGGAAGAACTACGGCAGCGTCGGCGGCACCCCCTACGGCCTCTACTTCAAGGCCGCCGACAAATCCACCGTCTGGTACAGCCCCGACGCCCTCGAGCAGGCTGGCGTCAAGCCGCCCACCACCTGGGCCGACATGCTGAAGGCCGGGCGCACCATCTCCGACTCGGGGCTCGCCGCCTTCTCCGTGGCCGGCGCGGACGGCTGGCCCATCACTGACTGGGCGGAGAACGTCTACCTCTCCCAGGCCGGACCCGAGAAGTACGACGCCCTCGCCGCACACAAGATCAAGTGGACCGACCCGTCCGTGGTCAAGGCGCTCGGCACGCTCGGCACCCTCTTCAAGGACAAGCAGCTGATCGCGGGCGGTCCGAAGGAGGCTCTCAACACCGACTTTCCGGGCTCCGTGCAGAAGGTCTTCGGGCCCAAGCCGGAGGCGGCCATGGTCTACGAGGGCGACTTCGTCGCCGGGGTGGCCCATGACCAGTTCGGCAAGACGATCGGCAAGGACGCGAACTTCTTCCCCTTCCCGGCCGTCGACGGCGGGAAGGCGCCCGTGGTCAGCGGTGGTGACGCGGCGGTCGTCCTGAAGGCCGCAAAGAACGCCACGGCCGGTATGAAGCTCCTGGAGTACCTGGCCACGCCGGAGGCCGCGGCCGTCTGGGCGAAGGAGGGCGGCTTCCTGTCCCCGAACAAGAACCTGGACCTGTCCTACTACAGCGACGACGTCACCCGCGCCATCGCCAAGTCCCTGGTGGGCGGAGGCGACTCGGTCCGTTTCGACATGTCCGACCAGGCACCTGCGGCCTTCGGCGGCACCAAGGGCGCCGGCGAGTGGAAGATCCTCCAGGACTTCCTGGCCGACCCGTCCGACCCGAAGGCGACCGCCGCTCAGCTGGAGGCCGCCGCGGCCAAGGCGTACAAGGACTGACGGCCGTGACCGCGACATTGGTGAAGGACACCAGCCCGCCCCTGTCCGGGCAGGCCGAACGCGCCCGGCGGACCCGGCGCCGCGGCCGGATCATAGCCCTGCTCTTCGTCTTCCCGGCCCTGCTCCTGCTGGGCGCGCTGGTCGTCTACCCCGTCCTGTTCTCGATCGTCCGCAGCTTCTTCGACGCGTCCGGCACCCGGTTCGTCGGCGGCGACAACTACACCGAGATGTTCCGCGACCCGACGACCCTCAAGGCCATCCGCAACACCGTGATCTGGGTGCTGGTGGCTCCGACCCTGCTCACCGGGCTCGGCCTGATCCTCGCCGTGCTGGTGGAGAAGGTGCGCTGGGCGACCGCCTTCAAGCTGCTGCTGTTCATGCCGATGGCGGTCTCCTTCCTGGCCGCGGGCATCATCTTCCGGCTCGCCTACGACGAGGACCCGCACAAGGGCGTGCTCGACGCGGCCGTCGTCACCGTGCACAACGCGTTCAAGGGCACCGCCGAGTACCCCACCGCCCGCGCCCGCACCGGCCAGGGCCTCACAGCGCTGAAGGACGGCTCGTACCGCACGGCCGCGAACCTGGCTCCGGGTGACACGGTGACGCTGGGCCTGGTGGGCATCGCACCGAAGGACCTGCCGGGTGGTGCCCGGCCTGCCTATCCGGCCGCACAGGCCCAGGCCGCGGCCGGCGAACCGCGCGGGGTAGTCTACCTGGACTTCCCCCCGGGCGGCGGCGGCAGTCCGGGCGTGGTCGACCGTACGGAGAGCGGGCTGCCGCGGATGAAGGTCGAGGCGGTGCGCGCCGACGGCAAGGCGGTCGCGAGCACCAGCACCGCGGCCGACGGCTCCTTCCGCCTCACGGGATTGGCGGCCGGCTCCTACCGGGTCGAGCTGCCCGCCTCGAACTTCGCACAGCCCTATCAGGGCGTCTCCTGGCTCGGACCGACGCTCGTCACACCCGCCATCATCGGGGCCTACCTGTGGATCTGGACCGGTTTCGCGATGGTGCTGATCGGAGCCGGCCTGGCGGCCCTGCCCCGGGACGCGCTGGAGGCCGCCCGGATGGATGGCGCGAACGAGTGGCAGATCTTCCGGCGCATCACGGTGCCGCTGCTGGCGCCGGTGCTGACGGTGGTGTTCGTGACCCTCGTCATCAACGTGATGAAGGTCTTCGACCTCGTCTACATCATCGCGCCGGGGCAGGTGCAGGAGGACGCGACCGTCCTCGCGACCCAGATGTGGCTGGTGTCCTTCGGCGGTGGCAACAACCAGGGGCTCGGCAGCGCGCTCGGCGTACTGCTCCTGGTCCTGGTGATCCCCGCCATGGCCTTCAACGTCCGGCGCTTCCGGAGGAGTCAGCGATGAACGCGATCAGGCGCGGCCTGGGCAACGCCGTGGTGCAGGCCTTCCTCGTGGTGGTCGGGCTGGTCTGGCTCACCCCCCTTGCCGGGCTGCTGCTGTCCTCGCTGCGGTCCTCGCAGGACTCGGCGAGCAGCGGCTGGTGGACGGCGCTCACCAGCCCCGGGCAGCTGACCCTCGCCAACTACTCGGCCCTGCTGAAGAACTCGGGCATGACCCAGGCCTTCTGGAACACCGTGCTGATCTCGGTGCCGACGACCACACTGGTGGTCGTCGTGGCCGCGCTGGCCGGATACGCCTTCGCCTGGCTGGACTTCCCGGGCCGGGAAACCGTGTTCCTGCTGGTGGTCGCCCTGTTGGTGGTACCGGTGCAGATCGGCCTGCTGCCCGTCGCCAAACTCTTCGGACAACTGGGGCTGTTCGGCACGATTCCCGGCGTGGTGCTGTTCCACGTGGCCTACGGACTGCCGTTCGCGGTCTTCCTGCTGCGGAACTACTTCGCCGAGATGCCCAAGGAGATGCTGGAGGCCGCCCGCATGGACGGCGGCAGCGAGTGGCGGATCTTCACCCGGCTGGTGCTGCCGGTCGGACGGCCGGCCATCGCCAGCCTCGCCATCTTCCAGTTCCTGTGGGTCTGGAACGACATGCTGGTGGCTCTGCTGTTCGCGGACCCCTCCTCGCAGCCGCTGACCGTCGAACTCCAGTCGCAGATCAGGCAGTTCGGCAGCAACATCGATGTGCTGGCACCGGGCGCGTTCCTGTCGCTGGTGGTGCCCGTGGTGGTGTTCTTCGCCTTCCAGCGGCACTTCGTGCAGGGTGTGATGGCGGGGTCGGTGAAGTAGTGCCCGGTCTGTGGGGCGTGCGCGTAGACCGCTGGGGTCCTTGTGCGCAGAGTTGCCCCTTCGGGCGAAGCTCCGTTCCGCCCGGTGGCGAGCTTGCGCTCACTTGCCTCGAGCTCGGCCACCCGGGCCTCCGACTGCCGCACCCGCTCGTCCGGATTAGCGGACCGCACCACCTCCTGAGGCTGGGAGCCCGGCTTCGCAGTCGTGGCGGTGACGCCAAAGCGTTCGCGGTCCCGCAGTACCCACTCACGCCGGGTCGCCCGGTTGACGCCCAGGTCAGCGGAGATGCGTTTGTAGGTTGCTCCGGGTGTGGCCTCGTACAGGGCTACGACATCGGCCTTGAACTCGTCCGAGCACTCCTTCATTGCCATCAGGGGTCTTCTCGTTTCCTCCGGATCAAGTAGATCAAGTATCAGCGTGTTCACCACTCAGAGGGAGGCCTCCGGTTCGTGATCTGGCGTGCTGTCCAGCTAGCAAGCCCATAGGGGAGCCACTTACCGCGACTTTGACGAAGCGACGTTGCAAGGACTCGAATGAGACCATTGCTGTTGCTCTCTTTGAGGGTTTTCGGACGTTAGGGCTTTTATTCGTCAGGCTTAATGTTCGCGAGCAAAGATCCAAGTGACTTCATACCAACTCGGGGGCTCGATCACACACTCATTAACCCTTGTAGGGATCTTTGGAGGGATGAAAGTAGGCAGGCCAGTAGCTCTGTAGGGATCCAAGTAGGGATGTATGCAAGGTGCCAAGTAGCCCTGTAGGGATCCCAGTAGCTATGGAGCTCGGCGTGTGGCCACCTGCTCACTCGCCACGATGTGCATTGACATCCGAATCCCTCTGTGCCCGCTCCGCTTCACGGGGCTCCTTGATGACCCCTAAGGGAGTTTCGTTTGGATCAGCCGGTCGTTGGTCCGGGTGTGCCGGGGCGCGGATCGAGCCGTGACTCCCGGACCGCACGCCGAAGCGGGGTGGCCGGTGGCGCGACCACCGGGAGGTGATCGACGCGATCGCGTTCAAGTTCCAGACCGGAACGCAGTGGGTCCACCTGCCGGAGAAGTACGGCAACTGGCGAGGCGTCTACAACCGGCTGCGGATGTGGGCCATAGACGGCACCTGGGAGCGGGTGTTCACCGCGCTGATGGCCCAGGCCGACGCGGACGAGGACCTCAACTGGGCCGTCTCGGTGACCTCCACGATCGTGCGTGCCCACCAGCACGCGTCCGGGGCCCGGAAAAGGGGGCCCCGGCAGACGAGCCCGGCCACCACGCCATCGGCCGCTCCCGCGGCGGACTGACCACGAAGATCCACCTCGCTGCCGATGGCCGCTGTCGGCCTCTGGCATTCGTTCTCACCGCAGGCCAGGCCGGCGACGCACCTGCCTTCAACGACGTCATGGCCCGCCTGCGCGTTCCCCGGCGGCGAGGACGGCCCCGCACCAGGCCGGACCTGGTCCTGGCCGACAAGACACCCCATGCAGCTTTCCGGTCAAGCAGCCGCCGACAGTGGAGCTGGGGCGGAGGTGCTGAAGGCGATCGCTTCGTCGAACGTCTGGCGATTGGTCAGGCAGTGGTGGAGCTGGCCGAGCATGCGGTTGAAGAGATTGCGGAGGGCCGCGTGGAAGTGGTCGCCGGTGTCCCGTCTGCGGTTGTAGTGGTCGTGAGCTCCGGGTGAGGCGGTCAGCGCTGCGTATGTCCCAGACGTCACGCTCGGGCCCCTGCCGACCGGCCCAACCGGTCAACCCACATGTCTATTAGGCGTACTCCTCCCGCGGGATCCGCGAACATCTGCGCAAGCGCGGCATCCGGGCAGTGATCCCCGTCCCGGCGGACCAGCGGAGCCACCGGCTGCGTCACGGCAGCCGGCGGCAGGCCACGGGCCTTCGACCAGTGGCACGGCATCGCCACCCGCTACGAGAAGACCGCCACCATCTACCTGGCCGAACTCCACATCGCGGGCATCTTCCTGTGGTCCGCCCGATGATCCAAACGAAACTGCCTAGTGCACTCACCCCTCCTACTGAGCTGCGCCTGCCACCCTCGATGCCCCAACAGCTCGACCCTCCCAGGATCCGCTCCATTCGTCACTACGGCCAGGACTGTGCAGACACCGCGCTCCAACCGTCCATCCGGAGCGTCCGAGTTCACCCCGCACTCCTCGCCGGCGCCACTCGACCCCAACGTGACACGCCAAAGCACGGGTCCCGCCCTACACCACACCCATTCCTGTTATCTTCCTCGTGTCACGACGTAGCACGTCAGGGCCCGCTACACCACAAGCTGAGAAACAGAAGTGTCGCAAACGCCCCAATATTCGCGAGACTTCCGGGTCTCTGGCTGGCTACAGCAGGCTCGATTCAAGTCGCGGCGTGGCACGCATAAACGGTCAGACCTCCTCACAGTGAAGGGCATCCACCATGACCATCGTCTTGGCGATCGCTACGCAGAAGGGAGGGGTTGGCAAGACGAGCACAGTGGTCAACCTTGGCTGCCGACTGGCCATGGACGGGGCAAACGTCCTCATCATCGACCTCGAGCCTCAAGCTCAGGCAGGATCGGCACTCGGGGTCAACCTCGTCTCCGAGGACGAGATCCGACGGTCCCTAGGGCTCGCCCTTACCGACTCACTCACGAAGGCGGGCGGCCGCGACCCGCTCGCGAAGATCATGTACGACCGAAGTGAACTCGTGAGCGAGTACGACGGCGGCCGTCTGTGCGTTCTCGCCTCTGAGGAATCCACGATGACCGCGGCTCAGAATGCATTCGTCACACGGCCGTACTCCGACACACCAGTCCTCAGGCGCCGACTGCTCCACGAGTTCTCGGGCGAGTTCGACTACATCCTCATCGACACACCGCCTGCAGTCTCGTCCCTCAACGCCGTCGGCCTGGCCGCAGCCGACCACGTCATCAGCCTCGTCAATCCTGAGTACCCCACGATCAAGGGGGCGATGATTCTCAAGGAGGCCGTTCAGGCTGTCGAGAACCTCACTGCTGGCGAGTGCAAGCCACGCTTCCTCGGAGCGTTCATGAACCGCTCTAACCCTGAGTCGGCTTGGACCATAGAGGACCTCAACATCCTCGACATGATGATCAATGGCAGCCTGTATCCCTACGTGACGGATATCCGCAGGGACCGGCGTATCTCTCGGGCCTACTTCGATGGAAAGCCAGCCGTCCTCCAGCACCCCAACCAGTCGTGTGGCAAGCAGTACACCGACCTCCTTCAAGAGGTCCTTGACCGCATGGACGCACCTGAGGCGTCCTGGCCGATTGCGCAGCTGCCCGACGCGGGTGAGGAGGCAGCGGATGTCTGACACCCCAGCTAAGAAGACAGCAAAGAAGGCCTCGAAACGCATCTCCGCTCTCCGACGCCCCGAAGGCAACTCTGCCCTCCTCAACAACCCGGCTCTAAGCGGCGTAAAGGAGACGGTAAGCAGGTCGTACATCGGTGGAGGTCAAGGAGTCATTCCGGGGCCCTCTACGTCCGGAGATGCTCCGACGTCCGACGCCAAGGCAACGCCGGACAGCCCTGAGGCAGCGGCCGGCGCCGCTGCTGTGGTACCGGCTACCGACTCTGCCGAGCGCGTCTCAAACGCTCCGGAGCCAGACCTTCCCGAGATTCACGGAGATCTAAGCACCACGCCGGAACGCACGTCAGAGCCAGCCAGCGACATCGCCGACGCACCTCCTGGAGCTCAGTCCACGACCACCGGCTCTGAGCCCGCGCGTGCCGAAGAGCCTCAAATCGCTGCTGAGACGAACGGCGTCGTGTCTGGCCAAGGGAACCAACTCACGCCCACCGGCGGTCACCCCGCGAATGCCGAAGTGGCAGATGCCGACGACGACCACACCGACGAAGCTGACGACGCCAAGCAGGCCGACGCCAAGAAACGCTCTGCGACACCACGTGGCCGACGTCGTCAGACCGCTCAGCAGGCCCTCGAGAAGTCGTACACCGAGAGTGTGATCGACCTGCGGCTGAGGAAGAAGGAATGGGCAGCACATCCCTTCCGCTTCACGCCCAACCAGATCACTCAGATGAACAAGCGCGCCGCCGAAGACAGCGCGGCAACTGGGCTGCCACTTACGTCGGCGCAGTACGTCAACGCCGCGATGGCCATGCACCTACCCGCCACGCTCGAAGAGCAACTCGATCTCGCCGAGGCCTTCCTCCGAGACATGGGAGCCCGCCGAATCCCCGAAGGACAGCAGTCGTCCTACCGGGTGAGTCCCGAAGTCCTCAACATCGTCCGCCCCTTGTCTAATCACCTCAAAGCGGCGGGCAAGGCGAGAACCGGCTATCACATCTACTCTGCTGTGCTCGCACGTTACCTGCAGGATCTCGCGAGCGAGGGTCCACTGACGTTCGAGAGCTAAGCCCAAGACGAAGGGGCCACCTCCCAAGGGGGAGGTGGCCCCTTCGTCTTGGGCTGCTCGCACCCACAATTTGTAGGGAAGTCGGTAGGGATCCAAGTAGGCATACCAGTAGGTCTGTAGGTATCTGCACACTCATCTTTGCTCTCTTCTATCTATGGATCTACTGACCCTAGTGGGTCACGCTTCAGTGCTGCGGCGCATCACGTTTATGACGCCAAGAAACGGACCATCAGGGCGAGAACCTGCCGAAACGCCGAACTCGCCGACACGCCAAGCTGCTACGACGTGACACAAAATGAGCCGCGACTGCGATAGTGTGACCGGTGATCAATTGGACAGATGGATTCACCGTGAGGAGGGCCTGACGTGGCGGGGCGCATCACGCCGGCGTCGCTGGCTACGGCCGCGAAGCTCAATCGCATCTGGGTCAAAAAGGCAACCGAACTTGGACTGATCAGTCCGGCTTCCCTCGACGGCGAAGACGTCATCGTGGTTCAAGTGCTGGCTGTCGTCGATCAGCTCGTGTGGCCAGGCAACAAGCGTTCGAGGAGTCAGTCGAGGACTCTCGAGGTCGGCCTGCCACTCGTAGTGAACACCGCCCGCGACTCCATCACTGACATCCGAACCACCCGGGACACCGTTCTCTGGGTAGTGCAGGACGAGGTTCCTAAGGTCACCAACACCCTTGGCGAGCGCGCCCAGTACGTCATCGACGTCCTCGGACGGAGGTGTGCTTACGCCATTCCGCTCGGCGAATGGATTGCCACTCTTCCCAAGGGTTACGAGGTCCCAGCGACCCACAGGCTAGCTGGGCACGGGGCTCTTGCATCCGCCATCGCCACCGCCGACACCGCGACCGAGGACGCCAGCCTGGAACAGTCAGCCACGGCCTAGGACTTGTGCTCAGCAACTCCGGCTGAGCACAAAAACTGCTGGCCCGGGACTCCGCAATCCCGGGCCAGTCACGTCGAGGAGGTGAGCGTTACTCCACATCCCTAGCTGAATACGTGTCGCGCATCCGGCTTCCCTACCTTCCCAGGCGCTGCCGGTTGGCGATGTGAGTTTCCCTCGTACGTCCTCGACTGGAGCACATCATAGCTACCCGTATGAGGGCTGGCGTAGTCGTGCCCGAAGCAGACAGCAATCGTGCGTCCGCCCGCCCACCGGTTCCTCCGTCCTCGTCGTCCTCGACCGCGCCGTCTGCGTCAGATGCTGTGAAGGATGGCGAGGGGTCTGTGCTCGCTTCCAACGAGCCTCTTGTTCTCACGCGGAGCATGCGCAGCGCGCTGCTCTCGTCTGTGGGGGCGCTCTTTGCTGACCCGCGCTTGGACGGGGCGAGCGATCCCGTACGTCTCACCTCGGTCCTGGTGCTCGCGAAGGCCCCGGCGGCGTCTGCGCACGTGATCACGATGTCCCGGGATCTGGCCGGCTGGCTGGGCTACGGGGTTTCGCACGTTCTGCACACGGTTGTTCCTGATGTCCGGGCGAGCGGGATCGCGACGTGCGTTCCCGCTAGGGACGCGGCGGGTTGGACGCACGCGCTGGATTTCGAGCTGCTGCCGCTGAAGGAGGCGCGTGGTCAGCGGGGGTTGAATCCGCTGTCGCTGTTGAGCCGGCGGGACCTCGCGACGTTCCTCCGTTTCTGCGAGGCGGTGCTGTGCCCGGGGTGGGCGCCGCAGGATCGGCCTGCGACGCCGGCGGGGTTCCTCGCACGGCGGCGAGGGAGGGGGGCCGCCACCGACCGTCTGGCGATGTTGTTGCTGGCGTTGAACGCCCGTGCCGATGGTCGGGTGCCGATGGCTCCAGGGCGTCTCCCGAAGGGCTACAACCGGTCCGAGGCGACGGTGGCCAAGCTGCTGGGCTGCTCCATCGAGGATGCCCGTCCGGTGCTGAAGCGGCTGTTGGTGCTGGGAGGTGTGGCGTGGGACCGGCCGGAGCGGTACGGGCAGGATCGACTGCTGGTGCCGGCGATCCGGGACGCCTGCGAGCGTGCTCGGGCAGCGTCGAAGCCTGCGCCCGAGCCGTCGGTTGAGGATGCGTCGGCCTCCCCAGCGCCTGCGGCTCCTCCGGGGCCTCAGGCGGATGCCGGGTGCGCGCGGTGCGGTGAGGAGGCGGAGTCCGAGGGCCTGGTCCTGGCCGGGGATGGCTGGGCACAATTGAGCTTCGAGGACGTTCCGGTCGAGGTTTCTGGTGCATGTGGGGTTCAGGAGCCGGACGTCTACCCATCGTCGCAGGTGGATGCGGGTTTTGATGGTGGTTCAGGGGAAGCGGTTGGTGCAGGCCCCCACACGGCCCACCCACCTGTGGTTTCTTTTTCTTCTTCGTCTGCGGGTGCTCTGGACTGTTTTTCCGGCTCTGCCGTCTTGGGTGCCGACCGTCTGCGGGACCGCGCGGGCGCGGGTGAGGATCTCCCAGGGGTTACGGGAGCTCTTGCTGGTTCGGCGGGTGCGACGGGCCCGCTTCGCGGGGAACAGCAAAGCGCGGCAACGGGATCGGGGTCGGGGTCGGTCTTGCCGGTGCGAACCACCGGGTACGTACGGCCGGTTGGGGTGCCGGAGGACCTGAAGGTGGCTCTGGCTCCGGTGGCGTGGCTCTGGGCTGAGCTGGGGCGCGCGTCGACCGGGGTGTGGCTGGCGAAGACGGTGCGTCGGGAGCTGGTGCGGCTGCGGAGCTTCGTGGGTGACGGGGAGGGTGTGGCCGAGCGGCGGCTGGCTGAGCGGCTCAAGCGCCGGCTAGACCGGCAGCGGAGCCCGGTGCAGGACTTGGCGGCCTGGCTGATTAGGCGGGGGCTGCCGCAGAACAACGGGTGCTGGTCGGACCTGTGTGATGACGGGATCCGCATCGATTCCGGTGGCACCTGCCCCAGTTGCGACTGCCTGATCGGCGATCGGCGTGGTCTGCGCCAGATCGTGGCCACCGAGGTCGCGGCCCAGCACCCGCACGTGACCGCGGGCGAGTGGCGGGGGGTCTACGAGGAGGCGCTGCGTGCGAAGGTCGAATACCAGAGCGCGATGGACGTGGTGCGCCGGGAACGGGCGGCCGAACGCCAGGTCGCCTTCTACGCGGCCGTCGAGGAGCGGAAGGCGCAGCTGGCCGAGGAGAAGGCGCGGCGGGCGGCGCGGCCGTGTGAGGACTGTGGTCGCGCCGAGGCTGCCGGGCTGTGCCCGGTGTGCTCGCTGCACCGGTCCACGAAAGCCTTGGTCGACCAGGCCGTGGACATCGCCGTGGCGGTACGGGCCGACGTGGACAATCCTCAGGCGGTGGCCACGCTCACCGCACAAATTACCGAGGACACGTGGGCGTTCATCCGGGGTGCCGGGGCGGCGGACGACGCCGACGATCCGGTGTGCCGGGCGTTCGCCGAGAAGGACCTGGCCCAGAAGGTCCTCGAACAGCGCAGGCAGCGGGCGCTGGAGCGGTTGCGGGAGTCCGGCCCGGCCGAGATGGAGGCCGCTCATATCCGGCGGACGACTCTGCACGGCATGTTCCCGACGCAGAAGAACCGCGAGCGGGCCGAGAAGGCGGCCGGGAAGGCGCGGGAGAGGGTCGCTCAGGACCTGTTGCGTGAGTTCCTCGGCGACCTGGCCCGCGCGCGGGCCGCGGCGGTACCGCGCGAGAGGCCGCCGGCGTGGAGCGAGCGGTGCCTCGACCTGGCCGGCCGCCCGCTCGACGAGGACACGGTCGGGGTCGGGGCGGGAGTGGGGCGGGCGTGATGCGGCCTGTTCCGCATGGCAGCGAGCTGCCAGGGGCGGCGCGGTTCGTGCCGGAGGCGTTGGGCGGGCTCTGTGCAAGCCCGGCCATGCGCATGAAGCCGCCGCAGGTCACACGGTGTGCTGCTCGCCGGGGCCCGGTTTCCCTCTCAGACGGATGTCGCGGGCTCGGCCGGTCGTCTGGTGTCCGCCGCGCACGCCGAGGCCGACGGCGCGGCCCCGGTAGTGTCCTGGCCCACCTTGCGCGAATTCGCCGACCAGGACCTGGTGGTGCTGCTCGGTCCGGCCTCTGAACCAGTGCGAACCCTGTTCGCCGGCCGCCCCGATGTCGCCGAGCAACTGCTCGCGCCGTGGCGGGACCTCGCGGGAGAACGGCTGCGGCTGGAGGCCGTGCACCTGGGAAGCGAAGGCACCGGCGCGGGCTCGCTGCGGCTGGCCGCCCGCACTGTGGGCCTGGCCGGCCAGCTCGGCGTGGCTGCGGTGCTGGCGAACGCGGTCCGCTACGCGGACCCCGACCAGCACCGGCTGGCCGACGTGCTCGATGCGGCCCGGCTGCTGCGGCCCGTCGACCGCCAGCACCTGGACGGCGGCGAAAGCTGGCTGAAGGACCCGGCCGTCATGGCGACGCCCGCCGAGCGCACCACCCGGGATGCCGGACAGCCCGGTGTGCGGCTGCGGGTGTATGCCGATCTGCGGCAGGTCTCCGACGAATGAGGCTCCCCGGAGCGGGCCCGGTGGAGCACAGAGTGAGGCTGGCTCCGTCGCTACGGGGGAAAGTGACGGAGCCAGCCTGAGTCCACGATGTCACACCTGCTCAGACCGCGCGAACCCGCCTGCTCCGCGGACCGGCAGGGGCGTGGGCTGTCATACGGCGAGTTCGTCCAGGAGTTGGGGGCCGTTGTTGCGGACGTTGTTGACGGCGGCGGAGACCGGCCGGGCATACAGATGGCCTTCGGCCGGCTGGCTGAGCAAGGCCCGCAGCTCATCGGGATTCTGGTGAGTGGGATCGAGCCAGGCCTGGTAGTGATCGGGGGTGAGGGCAAGGGGCATGCGGGAGTGAACGCGGCCGGCCGCGTCAGTGGCTTCGGTGGTGATGATGGTGCAGGTCATCAACCAGGCAGCTGGGTCGTCTTCATTCTGGACGACTGGGTCGCGCCAGTATTTGTACAGGCTGGCGAGCGCCATCACCTCGTTGTCCTCGGGGTGAATGAAGTACGGCTGCTTGCGGAGCTTGCCGGTGTCGGGGGCCTTGACCTGCTCCCACTCGTAGAAGCCGTCGGCAGGCAGCAGACAGCGGCGCCGTGCGAACGCACGGCGGTAGGCGGGTTTCTCGTGTACTGTCTCCACCCGGGCATTGATCATCCGGGCGCCGATCTTCACGTCCTTCGCCCACGACGGCACCAGCCCCCAGCGCAGCGGCCGCAGCTCCCGCTCCGCCAGAGTGGTCTCATCTCCGTCGCGGGGCGTGCGCTCGAGGACGGCCCACACATCGTTGGTCGGGGCCACATTCCAGTTCGGTGCCAGCGTCTCCTGCGCGGGTACGTCGGGCACCTCAAAGAGCGGGGCCAGCTCCAGCGGGCTGCGAGCGGATACGTATCGACCACACATCGAACCGTGAGCATGTGCCGCGGCTGGTTGAACAACCAGGCTGCTGCCCCAGGCGGCATCGACGTCGTCCAGCCCGCAAGACGCAGAAACGCCACGATGCCCAGCCTGTCCGAACATCGGCCCTAAGAACTGATCGTCGAGCTGTATCGCGCCGAGGGGGCAGACCTGCTTGCGCGAGACCAGGCCGCGATGGCCGTCCTCGTCATGGTCCAGTTCGCCGAAGTGGGCGGTGTCCCAGTGGAGCAGGCTGGAGCAGAGCTTCTGGAAGCGCTCGGCCAGCGCCCACACTTCGCCAGGGCGTAGCTCTGCATAGTGATCGTCATGGGGTCATCATCGCTGCCGGGTCTGACATTGATACTCGTAGCGGGTTCCGGTGGTCGTGGCTCAGGGTCTGACTGCTGGGCTGTCCTGCTGCTGTTCTGTCCGGCCGCCGGGACCCGTTCTCCATTGCTCCGGCCAGGTGGAGCATGACCTGATAGGAGCTTGGCCAGAGGCCCCCTCAATGTCCTGTCTGACCCACCCGGCCGGTGTCACCGCCGGCCAGGAAGGCAGCACACAGGATGACAGCGACGACCACACCCGCCACCGAGCCGGAACTCCGGCAGGTAGGAGACCGGGTGATCATGCGCGGCCGGCTTCAACTGACCGGCGACGGAGCCGCCTACCTCCAGATGGGCCACTGGCCCGTGCTGTTCGACCTGGCCTCCCCCATCCCCAGCAGCATGGACGAGTCCTGGGTGGAGATCAGCGTCGTAACGGAGAGCGTCGCTCTTCACCCCTACCGAACCTGACCACCATCAGGTTCTCGGCTCCCTTGACTGCCAATAGGAGCATCAGCAGGTCTCGGGTGGGCTGGGGCCGACGGCCTCTCACCGGTGACCGCCGCATTGGGCGGAACGGCTACCAGACCTGGGTCTCGCCCACCTGTATGCGGTACTTGTATGAGTAATCGTCCCAGTTGTCGCGAACCAGGAACGCGTCCTTCGATGACTCGGGGGGACGACCAAACCGTTCCAGAACTCTGAACTGCACCGGAATCCTTCTCGCTACAGCGGGAGTCGTATGCCGAGTTCCTGCATGGCGGCCGAGGGCGGACCGCCTTCGGAGCGTTCGGTCTTGTAGCCCTTGACGCGGGGTTCGAGGGTGCGGGGGTCGACGGCTTCGGCGGGGGCGCTCTTCGCGTAGAGGCCGTCGGGCTCCGAGTCGCGGTCGTGGGGCTGGAGCCAGAAGACGCGGCGGCGGAAGGTGCCGGAGGCCCGGGAAGCTTTGGCGTCGGGGCCGAGGATGGCATAGCCGACCATGCGGCCGGGCCGGCGGTACGGGGGGCGGCCTTTGCGGGTAGGCAGGCGGTCGATGCTCTGGCGGACGTAGTCGAGCTCGTCGATCTCTTCCAGCCAGACGATGTCGGCCTCGTGGCTGATCTCGTCCGCGTCGATCAGGGAACTCATGCGCCGGCTTCCCTTTCCTCGTCGGTGAGCAGTCCGATGCCCGGGTAGTACTTGCGCTGGTTGGACACCTTCATCTCCTTCGGTGACGCGAGTCCGACCAGTTCGCGGGTGCGGGCGGCGAACGCGCGGGAGGAGATGATCTGCGCGCCTTCATTCTGGCACCAGCTGGTGTAGGCGGCGTAGAGCGTGGTCTGTTCGGCGCGCAGGTCGGGGCCCAGGCGGCAGCATTCCTCGTAAAAGCGGCCGGTGTGGTCCTCGGTTTCCGCGTAGGCGGTAGTGGCGATGCGGACGCGTTCGGGCCCGGCGAGGTCGCGGCCGCCGCTGAGGTAGCGGCGGGCGCCGTCGATGAGCCAGCCCAGGATGCCGGGGCCTTCTTCCATGACAAGGAGGTCGGCCAGGTTGTCGATCTTGCGGTCGTCGGGGACGACGCGTTCGAAGGGAATCAGGCGCATACGGCGCCAGAACGCGAAGCCGCCGGTGCCGACTTCGGGTTTGTGGTTGCCCAGCAGCCAGAGTTTGTGGGTAGGTTCGAAGGAGAAGGGGTCCTGGCGCATGCGGCGGGCCTTGATGCGGTCGCCGCCGGTGAGCAGTTTGACGCGGGCTTCGTCGAACTTGTCGCCGGGCTTGATCTCCGAGCAGACGTAGACGCGGCGGCCGTGGAGCTCGGCGAGGTCGGTGGGGTGGCCCTCGAAGGGCTTGGCCATGAGGAAGCCGGGCGGGGCCGCGTCGGCGTAGTCGCCGAGGAGTTTCATCATGACGTCCAGGAGGACGGATTTGCCGTTTTTTCCTGTCCCCCACAGGAAGGGCAGGATCTGGGCGCCGACGTCGCCGGTGATCGAGTAGCCGAGCAGCAGGTGCAGGTAGTCGATCATTTCCTGGCCTTCGGCGTCGTCGCCGAAGGTGTCGGTCAAAAAGCGCAGCCAGCGCGGGACCGGGGTTGGCTGGGGTCCGACGGTGGTGGAGCGGGAGTGGAAGTCCTTGTTCGGGTCGGGGTCCCTGAGGAGGCCGGTGCGCAGGTCGACGATGCCGCGGGGGGTGCACAGGGCGTAGGGGTCGGCGTCCAGGCGGTCGGCTTTGAGGACCATGCCGGGCGCGGAGCGGGCCTGGGTGAGCATGGCGTTCATGCCGGCGGTCGACATGGTCCGGGCGCGGTGCTTGTCCAGGGCCTGCATGGTGAAGCGGCCGAGCTGGTCCCGGTCGGCGATGTTCTCCGCGAGGTCTCCGGCAGCCCACAGCACCGTGTCGTCCTCGTCCAGTTGCCAGCGGGTGGTGTCCCAACGGAACCAGCCGATCCTGGGGACGTAGCGGTAGTCGTTGGCGTAGAGCTTGACGAACAGTTTGGCGTTGCCGCGGTCGGTCAGTGTGTCCGGCAGCAGACCGTGGACGGTCGCGTCGCCGGCGGGCCGCTCGGCGGCGGCCTGGGCCGGGAGCGGGACCGCGGGGCTCTGGGCGCGGATCTGGGCAGCGACGGCTTGAGGGTCGAACTCGAAGAGGGTCTCGTTGCCGGGCGAGGTCATGGACACCTCCCCGTGGCGTGCAGGGGCCGTTGGAGGCCTGCGGCGAGGCCGCTGCGGATGATCTGCTCGATGCGCAGGTCCTGCCCTGGGCGGGCGGCGGCCGCGGTGTCCCTCAGTGCCTGCTCGGCTTCCTGGTGCGGGAGGCGGCCAGCCGCGATGAGACCGCCGAGGGTGTAGGCGGCGCGGTTGAGAGTGTCGGAGAATCCCGCGCCTTCGGCGACCTGGCCGCAGGCCTCGACCGGCGCGAGGACAGCGGCCAGCGTCCGCTCTGCCGATCCGCCGCCGCCGCCGGCGGCAAGGACGGCCTGCTGCGCGCGCGGGGGGACGGGGCGCGGCGCGGGGATGGTCGGGGCGGGCAGGTGGCCGGTGCGGTCGAGTTCCAGAGCCAGCCACCGGGGCAGGGCGGCCGGTTCCCGGACGTCGCCGACGGGGGTGTAGGTGCCGTGCTGAGTGGTAGTGCCGGGAGCGATGATGTAGCTGCCGTGTGCGCGGATGTCGACCTGCCAGGCCAGTGCCCGGCCGGGACTGGAACCCGCGGAGGACTTCCAACGGCGGTTGCCGGTCGACCGGTACCACACGTGGAGCCCGCCCGAGGGGGTGCGCACCCGCAGAGTCGAGGTGTCCTCGGCAGGGTTGGGCTGGCCTCGGAGTGCGGCAAGGACGGCAAGCGTGTGGAAGCCGCTGGCCAGGCCCGCGAGGTTGACGTGGTCACCGATGGGGATGCCGGGCAGGATCCGGTCACGCTGAGGGGGCTCCGCGTGGTGCGCATCGATGTCGATGACCACGAGACCGGCCGGGCCGCAGGAGACACCGATACCGAACTCGGGATGCCGGCCCCACCACTGCTCAATGCGTTCCTGGTTGAGCGTGGCCGCGTGGAAGCTGTGGCACACCACCGTCCTTCGCCTAGGCAGGGGCACGAGGCAGGAGCGTGCGCTGCTTCACGGCAGTTAGGGCAATTCGCGGCGGGGGTCTTGCGGCCCGGAGCAAGAGGGTGCACAGGCCAGCCTCGCCTCGCGAAGGCCTGCGCAAGGGCGCGCATCCCAGCGACTGAACGCGTCTGGGCAGCGTACGCGGCTGAGTCGCTGGGGGAAAACTGCAGCTCAGCAGGCATCTGCATTTCCTTCCAGCGACCGAAGCGACCCAACGACGGACACACACTAGCGAACGAGACGGGTGTGGTCGTGGAGTACATGCGCAACAAGGGTGACGCCGTGTTGATGATGAGACCGGCAACCTGCCTGCCAGCGACCGGAGCAGCGGTCCAGCGACTGAGTGCGCTTCAGTCGCTCCTCGCAAGCCTCCTGGAAAAAATGCAGGTCAGAGCCGTAAGGGAACCGGAATAGCGACTGAAGCGACTGAAGCGCACTATTGTCACGCACACGAGCACAGCTGCAGAGCTGACATATAGCCAGCATGAGTCGCTTCAGTCGCTCCATGCTCAGCGGAACCTTCCTGACCTGCACGGATGCTCCTTGTGTGACCTAGCGACCAAAGAAGCCCCCGGTCGCTGGCAGTTCAGTCGCTCTCCAGGTCGAGGCAGCGACTAAAGCGACTGGAGCGACTCAACCTTGGACACAGGCGTTGGCAGGCAGCACCGAAGCCCTCCCGCAGGACGCCCTGGGACGGGCCCTGAGGCCCATGGCGTGCCATATCCGACCAGGGTCGCTCCCTGCGTTCAGACGGCGGAAACTTCTGTCGTCGTCAGGCTTCAGTCGCTTCAGTCGCTCCGTGGTGAACGTGGCTTGAGTGAGCACCGAGCACAGATCTCTGGTGCGGCCTGTTCTCCTAGACCCGCTTTGTCGGGCCAGAAGCCCGACAAAGCGGTGCCCGCTGTCACACCTATCCGGTTTACTGCGCACCACGTGCCTGGTGTACGGGCGTTCGTGGGCCAACCGGACCGTCGTGATCCTCGCGGGTCAGGCCGGCGGTGGCGTCGCAGCGGGCTGTTCGTTTCGTGAAGTGTCTGATCGTGGCGGGCTAGCCCAGATGCCGGGTGAAGAACTTGGTGGCGGCGTCCCCCGCGTGCTGCGGGACGCCTGTGTGCCCGCCCATATTGGCGTGCAGGCTCTTCTCCTTGGAGCCGAAGGCGTCGAACAGATCCAGGGCCGCTTGCCGGTCGTTGCCTTCGTCGTCCCACTGCAGCAGGACGTGCAGCGGAATGGTGACCTGACGGGCCTGGCTTTATCAGTGAGTCTTGGGTTCTGGCACAGATCTTGGGGAGTGGTCGCGGAGCGTCACCTTTGTGTTCGATTGTGAAGGGCTGGGTCGATTGACGCTGCGGCCGTCATCACAGGTGATTTCGAAGCGTTGAGGTCCGGTCGTCGCTCATTGCGGTGTAGATGGTCAACATCGAGGCGATAGCGTCAACTTCGGCCGGGCAACGATCCGCAGCCATGCGAGCTCGCAGAGTCCGTCGAACCGCCGGACGCGGTCAGCGGCGCCCGCAGGCCATGGGTTCGGGAGCGCCGGGAGGTGGATCAAGGAAATCTCGTCGATGAAGTTGCCGTCGAGCGGTGGGCACTTGTCGACCGAGAGGTGGTAGAGATTGGAGAGGGAGATTACTACGTCCGGCTTCCACGGCCCTTCCCTGAGAGTAATCTCCAGGGAGTCTTCCTCGGCGAAGACGTTGAATGAGATGCGACTGATGGAGTAGCCGACGCATGATGCGAGCGTGCGTGCGGCGTTTGCGCATCGATTCTTGAAGGCGTCTCGCGCCTCAGTCGTATCTGTCACAGCGAGAGGCTACGAGCCCCAGTGGCCTGCGTCGATCGGGTTGGTTGGACCAGATCTACTGGTACGGGACGCTGAGGGTCACTGGAGCAGGATCATCTTGCGGAGAAGCTCAAATCCGGCTCGGCCGTAGAGCGTGTCCTGCCAGCGCGCGGCGCTCGCGTACCGGAGCACAGTGTTGAGGCCCCAGCCCAGGTGCCGGGCGATCGCCCGGCGTGAGTGGCCTTGGGTGAGCAACTCACCAAGACCATCGCCCGCTACGGCCGAGTCGATCTTTTGTGCATCGATGAGCTGGGCTATATGGAGCTGGACCGCAGGGGTGCTGAGCTGCTGTTCCAGGTTCTGACGGAGCGTGAGGAGAAGAACAGCGTCGCCATCGCTTCGAACGAGAGTTTCAGCGGCTGGACCAAGACTTTCACCGATCCCCGGCTTTGCGCGGCCATTGTCGACCGCCTCACCTTCGGCGGCAATCTGATCCAGACCGGCACCGAATCATACCGGCTCGCCATCACCCAGGCGCGGGCCGCTGCCCGAGACGCCACCGGCGGCTGACAGGCAGAGCGAGCCATGCTCACAGGATCACGGAGACCGGCTGGAAGGAATCTCTTGGCCAGCCCCCCGCAGAGAGATCATCATGTGAGGGATGACTGAGAAATCCTCTGCGACACCAACTGTGGTGCGGCTCCCGCGATACACGAAAGCGGATCAGGACGAGATCCTCGGCGACAACGATGATCCCTTCGGCGTTGCCGCAGCCGGTTTGACCTGGCTGCCCAAGGAAGAACACTTCGGGATCAGACACGGCGACCGGCTCGTGGCACATGCCGGCCTGCTGCGACTGCACGTCTTGATCGGCGAAGCCCAGACTCATGTGGTGGGTGTCGGCGGGGTGGCCGTCGCACCCGACCTGCAAGGCCGGGGACTGGCACGGCTCGTTGTCACAGCTGCACTGGAGCATGCCCGCACCATGGGACCTCAGCACGCACTCTTGTTCTGCCGGCCTCCTCTCGTGCCCCTCTACCAGCGCCTCGGATGGCACCCGCTGGACAAGGACGTACTCGTCGAACAACCCGAGGCCCGCCTCGTCACCATGCCGCTGCGGACCATGGTGACGCCCCTCCGTGACAACGCTCGCTGGCCCTCAGGCCCGGTACGCCTGCTCTCGCTCCCGATGTGACGGACCCCTACCGAGAGGGCCGCCCGCGCGGCGGCAAAGGGTCTGTCTATTCCGGACCGGTGTCAGTTCTCACCGACATTTTCCGCATCTGCGATCAACAAGTGCTGCCCAAACTCGGTGACAAACGGTGTCGGCACTCGGTTACGAAGCCAAACCATCATCGAGCGGGTGCTGGAACACGGCTACAGCAACGCGCAGGCGCTGACGCTGAGCGTGGCCATCGGCAAGGTGCACGGCCTCGCGGTAGCCGAGGAAGCCCGCGGCCAGGGCCTCGCCAGCGTCCTGATGAAGCGGGCCTGGCAGGTCTACGAACAGCTCAACTACTTCCTGCTGTACGGGTCCTTCGAGACCGACCGGGACCTGATCGCCTTCTACAAGGGCTGCGGGTACACCGTGCACGCCCCCGGCGAGGGGTTCCTCCTCGAACGCCTCGGGCTGCCCTTCGGAATTCACGCCGGCCCCGACCAGTGCGTGTTCACCCGCTGGAGGCCCCGGCACTGATGACCAGGTCAAGGGCGGGGTGACCAGCCTCCTGACCTGCTGTTTCAGGCTGGATACGGCTCAAAGGTGGTATTGTTCTTCCTGTTGGCTGGGGGTGGTTCCAGTCGGCGCAGAGAGACCCGACCCGGCGGCATCCGGGCCAGGCCCCTCCACGCAGTTCACGAGCCCGGTCGGGTAGCAAGCGGCCGGGCTCGCTGCATTCGGCAGCGGGTGCGGACCGATTCCGACGGGTCGTGAGGCGGACTCAGTGGCGTCACTGAGCGAACTGCACCGCCAGCGCGATGACTGCCACCAGCAGGCTTGTCGCCGCCAGGAAGACCTGCCACTTGTCCGGCTCTGGCCAATTCTTCCTGTCAGGCTTGTCCCACGGGGCGCTCATCAGCACCACCTCACTTTCCCCCTCCCGGTCCGGCACCAGGCGTGCTGATCCCGGGGGGTCTGTGAACTGACAGCCTCTGCTGGTCAGTTCGAGGGGTTCCGTGAGGCAGGGCCTACAATGCCCTTGCTTTCCAAGGGTTGTTGCGGCCTGGGTAGCGCAATGTATTCGAGGAAGTGTAGATATATCGTTCATTCGAAGGTTGCGGGCGTGGTGGCGTTCTATCAATCACAGGCCGTACCCGACCTCCGCCTGTGAAGGTGTGGGCCAAAAATTTTTCTGGGGGTAGCTGACGCCGGCTCTGCCCCGCAGCGGCCGCTTCCACTCGGCTGGCGAACCATTCCCAGTGCTCACGCGCCTCCGCGACGATTGGGCTGGAGCCGGCAGGCGCTCCTCGCGTATATGCGCACCCAGACAGTCAGCGGCGGGTGAAGTCGTGGAGTCGGTCGGCGAGGCGCTGGTCGGGGCGCCGGACGATGATGCACGAGTCCGTCTTGGTGGTGGCCAGACGGTCGACCTCCATCTCCAGGCCCCCGGTGGGGGCACAGGTGCGGCTGGAGCCCGTCTTGCGGACGTAGGTGGCGACGGCTTCGAGGGTGGCGAGGAAGGCGCTGTCGGGGGCATCGGAGTCGACGATGTCGTCGGTGACTTCGTGCAGCCAGTGCCGTGCCTCGCGACTCTCGCCAAGGGCGAGGTGGTGCAGGTGCAGGCAGTAGGCAGCGGCGCGGTGTCCGGCGCCGGCGGCGAGCTGCCACCAGAACTGGGCGCTCTCGCGGTGGTCAGTGAGGTAGAGCAGGCAGGCGAAGACGAGGGCTCCGTCGACGTCCAGGTGGCGGTCGTCCTGGAGGGCGTCGGGTTCCTGGGCGAGGCGGTCGACGTGGTGGGCGGCGTCGGGCCGGTTGAGGATCCAGCGGCACACCACCGACAGGCGCTGTCCGGCTTGGGCGGCGCGGACCATGTCGGCGGTCGGGCGGGCGGCGGGGCCGGCCGCGTCAGCGGCGAGGCGGCGCAGGGCGGCGCCGACGTCGAAGCTCTCACGGGGGGTGGTGGGGATGCGTGCGCCGGCCAGCACGTCGTCGATGGCGGTCACTGTGCCGTTCCCTTCCTGGGGTTGTTCTTGCCCGTGGGGGCGGGCAGGTCCAGCCGGATGCGCAGGCGTTCCTTGCCCTTGCGGCCGTGGTAGTCGACGGTGCGGGTGTCCAGGCCCATGTACCGGGCGATCCGCTTGGTGGGATAACCAAGCAGGTGGCGCAAGACGATCACGGTGAACTGGCGGGTGGGCAGTTCCAGGATCGCCTCGTACAGGCCGCCGGCGCTGCTGTTGAACTCCAGCTGGTTGCGGACCGCTTCGAGGTTCTGCGTTATCGGCCCGTTGATCAGAAAGGCCGGCGGGCGGCCGTCCGACTCGAGGCGGCGGGTGACGCCACGGTGCAGGACGGCGAGGGTCTGCTGTTCGAGGTCGCCCTGCTGCAGCAGTTCGTCCCAGCCGCCGAGGATCTCCAGGAACACGTGGTGGACCACGTCTTCGGCGACCCGGCGCCCGCCGAGGTGGATCTCCGCGAAGTCGTGGAAGAACTCCTGGTGACCGAGGTAGAAGGCCTCGAAGTCGAGGGGGAGTTCGGGAGGGGCCTGGACGCGCTGGCCGTGGCCGCCGTCCTGGGGCGATGCGTCAGTGCTGACGTCGCCGTTGCCCATGGGATCCTCCAGGCGATGCAGGCGCCGGCCTCGCCGTCGAGGGCCGGTGCAGGGACCAGACGCAGGCCAACTTGCCTGCGCGAGTGCCCAGTTGGTCGGGCGCTCTGGCACCACCATGTCGACTTTGGGGCCGCGAGACTCATGCACCCCTCGAAAACTATTACTCAGCGATCTCCTCCATAAGCGGAACGTGAGTGCCCTGTGCGTTCAGGCGTTCGCTTTGGGCCTCATGAGCTGCAGGTATGCAAATCTTCCGATTGGTTCCGCATTGAAGTACCGCCTGGCTCGTGGCACACATCACACCAGGCCCGTCACTGACCGGGCGTCAAGCGACGCACTCCCGTCAGCCGTTGCCGACTGTGCGCAGAACCGATCCACCGTCACCCTTTCGAGGGAGCGCACGGGAGCGGGGCCCCGCCCACTCGGGTGCAGAATCCGCAGCACGCACCTCCCGCCGTGGCACGATCGGCAGCCGCGCGGGCCGCGGTGTGACTTACCGCCCGCGCGGGTGAGATGACGGCGGATCAGCGGGCACAGACCAGGCCCGCCCGGCTACGAAGATCACAGCCTGTCCGTGATCTCCGAATGGAGCCTCCTTGCGTTCCACCGCCGTACGGACCTCAGCCGCCGCGCTGTCCGCGCTCGCAGCCCTGCTGCTCACCCCCGCCACCGCCCACGCCGCCGACCCGGGCGACACGATCGCCCTGCCCGTCCGCGACGCCCTGGCCACGCTCCCCGTCCAGGACGAAGACCGCACCGGATACGAGCGCACCAAGTTCCGGCACTGGAGCGACGCCGACCGCGACGGCTGCTCCACCCGAGCCGAAGTCCTCCTCGCGGAAGCCGTCACCGCCCCCGAGCAGAGCGCCGGCTGCCAGCTCACCGGCGGGTCCTGGTACTCGCCCTACGACGACACCTACTTCACCGCGGCCCGCGCCCTCGACATCGACCACCTGGTCCCGCTCGCCGAGGCCTGGGACTCCGGAGCCTCCGCCTGGACACCGAAGGAGCGCGAGGCGTACGCCAACGACCTCGGAGACGACCGCGCGCTCATCGCGGTGTCCGCGGCCAGCAATCGTTCCAAGTCCGACCAGGACCCGGCTACATGGCAGCCGCCCGCCGCCGGCTACCGCTGCACCTACGCCACCGACTGGGTGGCCGTGAAGACCCGCTGGCAGCTCGCGATCGACCCCGCAGAGCAGACGGCGCTCACCGGCATCCTCGACTCCTGTCCGAACAGCCCCATCCACGTCGCCCTCGCCCGCTGAACTGAGGCCGGAGCCACACCGTGGCCCGGTCGTGCGGCCCAAGGGCCGTCCCTTGGGCCGCCGTCGGCTGTATCCAGTCGGTGGTGCGGCGGAAGCCTCGAGCGCCGTACGGACCGCCAATCCCCAGACCACCTCGCCGACGACCTGCTTACGCGCCAGGACCCGGCAGCGACTCCCTCTCACTGGGCGACCGAGGTTGCCCTGTCGATCCAGCGGCAGCTGCGCGAGCGCCGGGAGCGTGTGAGGACCTGCAGCCACCACGCCTCCGCAGCGCTGGGCACGACCTCGCGTGGATGAACATCTGGCCCCTGCGGATACGCGCGTGAGCCCCAGACCAGCGGACGGGCGGTCAACCGGCCGCGCGGTGCTCCGTATCAGGCACCGGGTGGAAGCAAACTGCTGCTCGAACTCATCGACAAACGCTGTCCGTGGAAGTGAACGAAGCCAACCACGCGAGGGTAAAGGGCTTCAGGCGGCGCTGAAGCGGAATGTCTGGTCGTCGGCTCCGGTACATTGCGCCTGGATGGCTTCGGCGCCGTCGGAACGGGGAGGCAAGATGCCGATGCACATGCCGCTGTCCATGGGGCGCAGGCGGTAACCGCTGCCGGAGGGCTCGAGGCGGTATCGCAGTGCGAGGGCGTTGGTGCAGTCGCCCGGGGACAGTAGTTGGGTGCCTTCGGTAGTCAGGGATTCATCGACGCCCAGGCAGCCCTTGCCCTTTGCTGGGTCCGGGTGGTGCCACTGGATGCGGTAGATCTGATTGCCGAGGGATTCCAGGTAGACCCGTGGCAGCGGGGCGTCGGCGCAGGGACGCTGCACGGCGATCTCGCGATCGGTTCGGCCGTTGCGCTCGCGGCCTTCGGTGATGCACAGGCTCGATGAGCTCGCCGGGTGCATCCTCACCCAACCGGCCTTGGGCATAGCGGCAGGGGCGGGGTCGTTGGCCGGGGTCCGGCTGGGGCGGGTCGTGGACCGCGGGTTTGGAGGCGCGGCAGTCTCTTCGGTGCCGGATTCGGAGCTCTTCCCCGATGAACTCACGGATGGTGAGGGCGAAGGAGCGGATGGCGTGGGCGTCGGCATGGTGTCGATGGGGCCGGCGGTGGTGCGGGGGCCGTCGCCGGGCTGTGTGGTGTCGGATGTGTTCCCGTTGGGCCATAGCGCGAGCAGGAGCACTCCCGCGCCGGCGAATGCACCGGTGAGTGCCATCGGCAGATGGCGCCTGCGGGATCTACGGCCGCCCGGCGCCGTGGGCGCCGGAGGTGTCGCTGCACCTCCCGGGGCCTCGCCCGCGCTTTCTTCGGCGCTGGCGCCGAGGGGGCGGCTGGTGCTCATCTCCGTAGCAGGGGCAGTGTCGGGCCCCGGGGCCGGCAAGGCTTCTGACTCTTCACCGGCCCCGTCCGGTGCGGCGGACACCAGGCTCATGGCCAGTTGGCGGCGGGCGTCCAGCCAGGTGTTGACGGTGGCGGCGTCGCCGCCGCAGGCACGGACAAAGGCGATCAGAACCTCTTCCCGGGGGAGGTCTTGGCGTGCCAGCACTCCGGAGATCGTGGCGCGCGGCAGTGCGTCACCGGCGTCGTTCGCCTTGCGTTCCAACTGCCGGTAGCTGAGGTCGGCCCAGCTGCGTAACTGCCGCATCGTGGCGACGAATTCCGCCGGTGTACGCGCAGCCTTCGGATCAGGCCCCGTCCCCATATATCCCCCCGGTCGCTCACCTGTCGCAGAAAGACTAGTGCGAAAGCGAGTTGCCCAAGAGGGCTCACGGCCGAAAGGGGAGCCGGGACGGAGAAGGAACGAGCGCCATTCATGAGGGAAACTCCCGCGTCCGTCAGGGTGTGATGTGGCGGTAGCTGACGACATCGGACGGATCGGCGAGCGAGGCGACAGTGACCGTACGACCGGGGCGCGGGGCATGGATGACCTTGCCGTCACCAATATAGAGCTGGACGTGTCCGCCGCCGTAAGTGATCACCAGGTCACCTGGGACGAGCCTTGCGCGTGTCGTGGCCTCGCCCGCCCGGACCTGGCCCCAAGTCGTGCGGGGAAGCGTCACCCCGGCCGTCTTCCAGGCCCGCATCACCAGGCCTGAGCAGTCGTAGCCGCGTGGGCCCGTCCCGCCCCAGACATAGGGTTTGCCCAGCTGGGCCCGGGCGAAGGCGATAAGGCGCTGCGGAGCCGACTTCGCGGGAGACCTCGAAGCCGAGTCCCCGCCTGATGCCGCCGCGGACGGCGGCGAAGCCGCCTTCGCCCCCTGCACGGAGCCCGGCCCGACGGGAACCCGGAACGTATGTCCGGCGTAGATCAGTGTCGAGGTACCCATGGAGTTGAGCCGCTGCAGGACCTTGACGCTCGTGCCGTGATGACCGGCCAGCTCGTAGAGCGTGTCACCGGACCGCAGGATGACCTTCTTGGCGCCTGCGGGCTTGGCCGCCGCCGTGCCGGGCTTCGCCGGCTTCACGGGTATGGCCGGCTTCTTCGCGGACTGTGTCGGCTTCGCCTGCACCGGCGTGGGCGCGGTCGGCGCCTGCGGCGCGAGTGTGAGCGGCGGCGGGGCTGCCGGCGACGGGGACCCCGAGGGACCCTGCACGGCCAGGAGCGCCCCCGTCAGCCATGACAGCACGAACATCACGAGCAGCGATCCCACCGCCCATCGCCACTTTCCGCTACCTCTGCGGCTTGCGCCCGCCCTGCGGAGCTGCGACGTCGGCGCCTGCTCCCGCGCCTGACTGGAAGGCCTGAGCAACGTCTGGTGTGCCATCACAACCTCCTTCTACGGCCCCGGGATTCCGTGGCCCGAAAGGAGGCTGTTCCGTCTCAAGGGTGTCTCGCCAGATCTTCAGGCGTCCCGGACAGTCCGGGTCCGTCCACGCTCAGGAACCCTCCTCCAATCCGGCGGCCACACGTCCTCGATAGCAGCACTGACCAGCACAGACAGGGCCGGACTGTCCCAGACACCCTCACCCGTTGCCCGTCGCCGTGACGGTCGGCAACGCTGCTTTCACCGCCCCCTGCCGCCCGGTGACAAACCGTCCCGGGGATTTTCGGCGGCACCACAGCATGCGTGAGGAGAAACGTCGTGAACCACGACCCGTACGAGGCCCATCCCAGCCGGGACAAGACGGACGACCGGTGGCTGACCCGCGTCCTTCACCACTGGCCCAGAATCTTGCAGATGACCTTCGTGGCCCTGGTGGCCGCGGTGGGCTTCGTTCTCGTCGGCCCCGCGGCAGATGCCTTGGCCGCCCCGCCGCCCACGAGCCCGACAGCGGATGCCGGTGACGGCGAGCCCACCCGCTGGGACAAGTTGCAGTGGAAGATGTACGAGTCCTGGGTCAATGAGGCGCTGGATCCCCACGACCCGCAGTACATGACCAGGCTCATTCAGCAGATCGCCGTCAAGCGGTTCTTCAAGCGGATGGAAAGCGGCAACACCAGCTTTTCGCCGAAGAGTGACGTGCCGGCCTTCGTCGAGGACTACATCGAGTACCGCCGGCGGTTGCACCAGACGGTTCCCTGCCTCAAGAAGCAGATCATGCAGGCCGGGGACGAGATAGCAAAGCTCAAGGAGAAGGCGGCCCAGGCCAAGACGCCCGCCGAACGGAACCGGGCCGAGAGGAAGCTGGCGCAGGCACGCCGGCAATACCAGGACGTGGCCGGCAGGCTCCGGAATGCCAAGGCGGCGCAGCCGCAAGACGTCAAGACCCAAGTCAAGGAGCTCGACCAGCACGTCGGGAAGCTGGAGAACAAGGTCCGCGCTCTCGAACAGAAGAAGAAAGGGCTGCTGCCCGCCGGCCGCGAACTGGTCCAGAAGCAGATCGACGACCTCCACAAGGAACTGGCGCAGGCGAAGGCCGACCGCGACCGGCTCCAGGGGCCGCCGGACGACGGCGATGAGACCGGCGGTACGCGCACGACGACCCCTGGCCCGAAGACCCCGAAGAACCCGACGACCGGCGGCGTAGCGAAGACATCACCGAAGAACTTGAGGGTCACCGGCCCGAAGACACCGGGCCTGAAACCGTCCGGCCTTCGGATCCAGGTCCCCCGCGGTAGCCGTGGCACCGGAGGCGTCATAACCCAGATCTACGCCGACCTGGCCAACCAGGCCTGGACGGAATACGTGTCCGAGCGGGATCAGAAGCTTCACCAGCAGGCACTTGAGGACCCAGCACTGCGCCAGCGCGTCATCGACGAATACAACGACGTCATGGACAACAACGGAGTCGAGGAGCTCATACGCCCCTTCACCGGACCGGAGTTCACCGCCGGCAGCCTGAGGGAAGTCGGCCCCAAGCTGGTCGAGCACCAGAACATGCTCGACACCACGAAGGCCATGGCAGACAAGTCCAACTCCGACCCGCTGTACCAGCAGGCACGAAGCGAGTGCGCCGGGTACGACACCTGCGTCACCGACCGCGT
>NZ_JBJDQL010000022.1:81699-144733 GCF_044903305.1 Streptomyces sp. NPDC019531
ACGAAGGCCATGGCAGACAAGTCCAACTCCGACCCGCTGTACCAGCAGGCACGAAGCGAGTGCGCCGGGTACGACACCTGCGTCACCGACCGCGTGAAGAAACTGCGCGATCAGAACGCCCAGGACATCGCCAACTCGGCGAAGGACGCGCAGGAGTCCAACTCCGACCCGCTGTACCAGCAGGCACGAAGCGAGTGCGCCGGGTACGACACCTGCGTCACCGACCGCGTCAAGAAACTGCGCGCTGCCGAGCAAGACGGGCAGGCTCACAACCGGGACGCGCAAATCGCCGACATCAAGCAGTCAGACACAACCACAGTCACCGTGACAGAGCAGGAGGCCAAGGCGGAGCAGGAGCGGCAGGCGAAGAACCGGGACGCCCAGATCGCCGACAACAAGCAGTCGCACGCGACGAACACTGTGAAGAAGCAGGAGGCCAAGGCGGAGCAGGATCGGCAGGCGAAGAACCGGGACGCCCAGATCGCCGACAACAAGCAGTCGAGCACGCCGAAGAAGGCGGACAGCGGCAAGCCGAACGACAAGGTCTCGGCCGCCGACGCCGCCCTGAAGAAGGCACGCGATCAAAAAGTAGCCACGATGAAGCCCTGACGACCTACGTCTCCACGCCAACAAAGCGTTCCGTTGGCCGGTCGGCGATCGGCGTCGTTGTTGTCGCCCTGCTCAACGAGCTGATGGGCAGATAGCCGGCGGCTATCCCACCCCTGCGGATACGCGAGCGAGCCCGGACCAGTTGGTCCGGGCTCGCGGGCTGTTCGGGGCGCGGCTGCTACAGGTCGAACTCCAGGTGCTCGATGTCCGTGAACCGGACCTCCTCCAGGCTTCCGGCGCGGCGGCCACCGTCCTGGAAGTACACCTCCTTGAGTGCTTCGGCGGCGATCTCCTTCAGCTGCTGGTCGGTGGCGCCGGCCTCCTGGGCGTCGAAGAGTCGGGCGGCGTAGCGGGGTGGCAGGGCGACGGTCAGGTGGCGGATGCGGTCCTGGTCCGTCGATCCGATCGGGGCGGTGTAGCCGAGGCGGGCGCGGGTGTCGACGACGATGCCGCCGGTGGTCGCCGCCTTCTGCCGGGCCTTGGCCCGGATCTGCGGCTGCCACCGCTTCTTCACCTCGCGCTCCAGGCGTGCGGCGAGGTCCGGCCGGGGCTTTTTGATCTGGTCCTTCACGTACCGCTCGACGGTGCGCTGAGAGATGCGGAGCATCTGGGCGACCGGCTTGGTGCCGCCCAGCTGCTTGACCAGGTACCGCATCTGCGGGCCCGCATTCTTGGGCGCCGGGCGGGTGAACGCCTTTTGTACCGCGGCGTCCAGGCCGTCCCCGAACAGGCTCATGGTCGCCTTCTCCTACTCTCCGTTGTCGACGTCGGTGACGGTGCCGTCCTTGATGTACCGGGCGAGGTTGAGCTCGGGGGCGTTGAACCGCTCGCGGACCTCTTCGCCCCACAGGACTTCCTGGGTGCCCTCGTGCTTGACCAGGCCGGGGTTGATGCCGAGCTTGAACCCGCCGGGCAGCGGCTTGCCGTCCCGGTAAGGCAGGAAGTCCAGCGGCGAGGTGCCGTCGGCCGCGTAGACGACGCAGTCGGACAGAACCGCGATCGGGTACTGGCCGGTGAAGACGGCATGCTTGACGATCTTGCGGTGCAGGTTGATGCGGGTGCGGGAGATGACCGCCGCTCGGATGTCCGGCCGCCAGGTGGGGCGGGACAGCGCCCGCCACGGCTCGCCCGGACGCCAGCCCTCGCCGCGCGGCCGCTCGCGCAGCTTGCCGATGCCACCCTTCACCGTCGCCTTGACCGCGGAGACGACAATCGCCAGCTCCGGGTCACGCTCCTTGTAGCCGTCCATCGCGGCGAGGAAGTCGGCCGGCTCCAGGTCGGCGTCGACACCGAGGTCGGCCATCGTGGCGAGGTAGGCGTCGCGCAGCCGCTGGTACCAGCCGTCCAGGTAGCGGCCGTTCTCGTAGCGGACGTACGCCTCCAGCGGGCGCACCTCGTAGCCGAGCTCCACCGCGTACGCCACGGTGGGCGTCGCGTACCAGGCCGGCCCCTCGGGGCGCTCGCCCTTCGGCGTGAAGGGGCTGGGCAGCAGACCCGCGTCCAACTCTGCCCACCTGTCCTTGCCGACCTTGACCCGGGACAGGTCCACATGGGAGAGGTCTACCAGCCAGGAGCCGGGCAGCTTCGCATCGAACACCGGCGCCTTCACGTGTGTCGGTGCGCCGAGGCCGACGACCAGGCCGTTGGCGCCCGCCGCGAAGGCCATGTTCACGTCGATGCCGACCAGGTGCCGCAGGGTGCACTCGGCATCCGTCATGGGCCGTGCCCAGTCGTACGCCTCCTCGAACAGCTTCTCCGCCGGACCGCGCACGTGGAAGCGCGGCAGGTCCTTCAGGAGCGGGTGCCCGTCGGGGGCCTCGCACGGCGCGCAGTCCACCGGGTCCTTGCCCAGCGAGCCGGGGTTGTGCTCGGAGTGCCGCTTGCCGTCGGTGTCGGGCTCGGAGGCCCGGGTCGGCGGGTGCAGCGCGGTCATCAGCTCCAGACCGGTCACCGCGGTCGAACCGCGCGGGGTCATCACCCGGGACGCGTACACGCCCAGCACGCGCGCGAGTTCCGCCGGCGGGAGCTGGGCGGCCTCGCCCCAGTGCCGGGTGTCCAGCGCGTTCCATGACGGGATGCACAGCTGAACGCAGGCCCGCTCCGAACCGGTGGCCGGGCGGTAGATCCTCGCCCACGGCCCGAACCCGCGCTTGGTCAGCTTCCACTCCGCGCGGACCAGCTGCTTGATGACCTTGTGGCCCTCGGGGATCCGCCCGGCGAGCCGCTCCTCATCCGTGAGACCGACGGGCAGGCCGTAGCGCTCCAGCGCGGACCGGGTGAGGACGATCAGCGGGTCGGCGTCCTTGCCCGGGCCGGCCATCTTCGGCTGACCGAGCTTCGCCTCGCGCAGCGTCCAGTCCACCAGGGACGGGATCGACTTGGCGGGCACGTCCAGGACCAGGCCGCCGGTGCAGTACGCGAGGACCTGGCCGTCGGCGTCGACGTCGACGACCGCGAGCGGTCCGTTCTCGAACCGCGGGTCGGTGTCGCCCGCCGGAATTCCAGCCGGGGCCGCCTTCTTCGCGCCCGGGCGGCGCGACGTCGACGACGGCCTGATGGTGCGCGCCGGACGCGTCGCGGCCGCTGGAGCAGCGGGGGCGGGGCTGGGCGGGGTGTTCTCGGCTGCAGGCATGTCCGCAGTCTCGACAGCCGCACCAGCGGGCAGGGTCTGCGCTTCCGCCGGGTCTGGCGAGGCGGTGAACGTGGCCGACACTGCCGGGGCGTCCGTCTCTTCCGGCGCTGAGGGCGCCACCGGGTAGAGCTCCGCGAGCTGGTCCAGCAGCCGGGCGTAGGCGTCGCGCTCTGGGGGGCGGGGCTCGGTCTTGCCGGACTCCCAGCCGGACACCGTGGCCCGCCGCACCTTCAGCGCGCCTGCCACTTCGTCAATCGTCAGGCCGTGCGCAGTGCGCAGCCGCTTGCGTTCCGCCGGTGGCGGCAGCTTGGCGCGGGACGCAACCAGCGCGTCGACCGCGTCGAACAGCTCGGACATGGAACACCTCCTGACTCACACCCTACCCCATGAAACGTACGAGGCGCGTACGTTTGGCGTACGGATGGCGTACGAATTGAGTGCGGGGAGACGCCTGTCGTTGAAGTTCCCGGGTCCGTAGAATCGGTCGTCCGGGATCTGCGTGCTGGCCAGCGCGCAGATCTCCCAGGAGCCTGTGCCAAACGAGGCGGGAGACTGAGCTGTGTCACGACAGCCAGCGGGTGTCGATCGCCTCCCAGTGCCACGCAACGACGAACAGCGCCTGCTGCTCAAACTGGTCTGGCAGGAAGCAGCGAAGGAAGGCTGGCCTACCTTCCGTATGGTCGACCGGAGTCTGTACCAGCGAGGCATCGACGTCGTGAAGGTGCTGGCGCAGCTTCCCCCACATCTCCTGGTGGGCTGGCCCGATTCGCGGGACCCCGTTCCTTCGTCGGACACCTTGTTGAAGTTGACCATCGCTGGTGTCGCTCACTGTCCCGAAACTGCTGACGTAATCGACACCTTCGTCACTCTGGTACGAACGTTGGCTCATATCGAGGAACACTGGCCCGCGCGCAGTGAACAGCCGGTCCGGCTGCACAGCGAAAATGCCCAAGCCGAGACCGGATTACTTTCCCGACCGGAGTTGGGGGAGCTGTTGCGCCTGGGCTTCGTCCTGTCGCGCGAGGAGCCGTGGTGTGTCTACTCAAAGTCGCTGGCCAGCCCGGTCCCCCTTCGCACCTTCGTCATCCCGAAAGACGGCCCCCCGGAGGAGGCCACACCCACAGTCCGCTGGGAATACAACGTCGGCCTGTTCGGATGGGAACTGGGGGTTGACCCGCGAATCAGGATTTACCGCAGTCTTGAGGACATCGGAGACTACTGGGGTCGGCGCAGCCGCCAGCTCGCAAACCCCTCACTGCGCGGTAATCGCACAACCCGATTCGAATATCTGGTCGGCGAACTGGTCGATGCAGCCGCCGAAGATCCGACCGACACGGTGCGGCTGGACCGGTTCATCGGCGCCGCAGTGTCCCTGGGCGAGCACACGACGATCGACGAAGTCCTACGTGCTGCTCAATATCTCCACAGGCATGGCTTGGCAACGTTCCGTATCGGCACCGGTCACCAACCAGAGTCGTTGACACTGACATTGCGTGGCATCGACTGCGTCCTGTCCGGGAAGAAAGTGAGCCAGTTCGTGAGCGAACAGCCCCAAGCGGCGGGCCCCGTAACCAACAACTTCACTCAGAAAAATTCCGCCGGCGCCGCAGGAGCGCAGGGCGTGCACGTCACTCAGCATGTGGGTGTTCAACCTACGCAACTCGCCGAACTCATCGGTCAACTGCGCGAAGTCGCACCCCAGCTTGAACTCGATGTGACTCAGCGGGACAGCTTCATTGAGGACGTCGAGATCTTGGATGACTCCAACCGGGACACACAGGTCCGACTTAGTGCCGGACAGCGCCTCAAGGCAGCACTCGCGGAAGGTGGCGCCACGGTCGGAGCCGCAGGCATCCTTGCCGGTCTGGACCGCATCGTAGCGATGATTTCGGGCTGAGCACCTGGCACGCTCGTTTGCCGCTACACACCACCGAGACCGCGTGCCCCAGGCACGGTTGGTGGAGTACGTCTTCTGCGAAGCCGACGACGACGTCCTGCGGCACACGGCCACCGTCGACTACAGCGGCCACCCGCACGTGACCCGCTACCAGCCCACCCCCGAGGACCTCGCCCGGCGCGCGTAGCCGGCCCCTCACGCCTGCCCCAAGGGATGTAGCCGAGGTTCAGCTGCCCGAGGCCGGATAGGCGCGTCACCTGGTCAACGAATCGGCCGGTGAACGCGCCTGGCCGACACCTCGACCTGCTCAGGTCAGGTCCTCGAGGACCAGCTCCTGGTTCCCAATGGGACCAAACCAGCCGTGAGCTGCGGTTCCATCAGGGACGCCGCTACGCGACGATCGACGTACCGTTGCTGCTCTTGCCGACGCTGACCGTCTTCACCATCAGGTGCGACGGCGCCCTCCGCGGTCTCTCGGTACCTGCCCCAGCGACTCCGGCGGTCGCCCTCCTCCGCAGCACCGGCTGCGGGGATCGGGCCGGCGGCAGCACGGCAGCAAACGCCTGAGTGTTCTGTGCTGCGCAGACAGGGCAGGCCCCGGCCAGCTTCGCCGCGGTCGAGCGGGAGAGCTTGACGAGGGTCCCGCCGGTCGGCTGCGTTCCTGCGGGGGTGATACGCCGGACCTCCTGCCCGTCGGGCGTGCGCTCGGGGTCCGAGTGGAGGTACACCGGGCGGCCGTCTGCAAGAACGACTTCAGAGGCCCGGCGCCTGGAGATGACTGCGGGCGCTCCGAGCCGCTGTTCCTCGGCCCGGTCCCACGCGTGTTCCCACTCGCGCAGCACCATCCCCTTCGCCCCGCAGGCGATGGCGAACGCCCGGACGAACTGGCGGGTGGGGCGGCCGCCTTCCTGGCGGAGGAAGCGCCCGACCGTGGCGTGGGCCAGGACGCCGCTGCTGGCCGCCTCCAGCTCGCGGAACGGCCGGGCGCCGTCCTTCTGGTAGAGGTCGGCCAGCGCCGTACGCAGTTCCGCGAAGTTCCGGACGTACCGGGGGCGCGGAACGGGCTCCTGGCAGCCGCGGACGGCTCGGTAGCGGGCGCGCTTCCACAGCCGTTCGGCCTCATCGGGGTCGGCGCCACAGGCTGCGGCGTAGGCCCGGACCGTCTTCAACTTCGGGATCTGCTCGCCGGATACGGCCCGGATCAGCGTCGAGGCGCTACACCCGGACCGTACGGCGAGCTCCCTGTAGTTCAGGCCCGCGCGGCCGCGGTGGTCGCGCAGGCAGCGGACCAGCTTCTCCAGCTCCCTCTCGCACGGGGCGATCGGGTTCTCCCGTCGTCCCACCGCTCAGCCCTCCGCCGTGGCCTGCTTGCCGGAGCGTGCCCGGCGGACCAGGCGCACCCCCGTGTCCGTCGCCTCGGCGAGCAGGACCAGGACGGACAGGGCTGGCATCCCCGCGAGGGCGAGCAGCACGGCCAGGACCAGGACGACCACGACGATGGTCGCCTCCGGAGCGTTCAGCGGCCGGTCGCCGGGCACCACGCATGCGGCGCGGGCAGTGTGAGTCATAGTGTTCTCCCGTTCGGTGTCTGTTCGGGCTCCCCAACTGGCGTCACTGCGAGGGCGGTTGCCGTCGCCCAGGCGAGTGACTGTCCAACGATGCTGGCGCACCGCACAGGGTGCTCATGACCACCGCCCGGCGTACGCCCGGGTATTGACCCGTCCCTGTCTCAACCTGGGCGCGGCGAACTGAGTCCTTCACAGGCGTGGAATGTGCAGGTCAGCGATGGGGCTCTCCGAGCTTTGCGCCGGTCCCGTCTCAATCGTGGTTGTGCACTGCTGTGGGGAGTGCCGATTCTGTTGGACGCCTCATGTGCCAGGCACTGAGGATCCCGTTCCGTCTGTGGGCTCCCCCTATGACTTCGGGACATCGTCGTGGGCGGCCGCGTTGCCGCGAGGGCTCCCGCGACCGTCGGCTCGTTTCCCGTGCCGACACGACGTGTGAGGGGCCGGCGGTCACCGCCGGCCCCTCACACGTTGCCGGTCTTTCCCCGCACCCCGCCTTCGTGGTCCCCTGAACACAGTGGATCAAGGGGGTCGGCGGCGGTGGACAAGGCACGCCTGTTCCAGGACGGCAAGGTCGGCAAGGTCGGCAAGAGGGTCTTCGCGCACGAGATCGACGATGAGCCGTGGTGGCGCAGGCAGAAGGTCTCGCTGGTCTGCCCGTTCTGTGTGACGGCGGTGGTCTCGCAGCGCACCTCGGTGGGCCGTCATCCCCGGGGCGCGCTGTTCCGGCTCGCAGCGGACCAGTCGCACGAACAGGAGTGCCCCCTCAACCCGACTGAAGTTCTCCAGAAAATCGCGCATGGGTCTCAGGGCGTGGCCGTCATCGACGGCGACGAACTGCACCTGGTGCTGCCCGACGACCTGGGACAGGTCGGCGCCACCATCCCCACCGCCGACCCCGACGCCACGTCTGTCGGCGACACGTTCGGCGTGAACATCTCCACGGTGCGCCCGCTGCTGCCCCCGCTGATCAACAGCGCGGTCGTCATCGCCCGCTTCCTGCAGAAGCACGGCTACGACCCGGACGTGGTCGCCCAGTTCAAGGTGCGCCGCCCCGGCGAAAAGTCGGCGGTGAGCTGGGACAAATTCTGCCACGGTCCCGCTGCCGCCGATCACGCCCGGCTGCACGCCCGCCTGACCAGCGGGGTGAAGCCCGCTCATCCGGTGGCCGTCTACGGCCGCATCACCGCAGTCGAGAAGGACCGCCAGGAGCGCCCGGTGTTACGCCTCTCCGACGGCCCCGGCTACACCGTCCGTATCCGCTCCGACCACCCCAGCCTCCTCGAGCCGCTCACCGCCGGCGCCTTCGTCCTGGCCGTCGGCACCTGGAAGCCCTGGACACCCAGCACGGGCCGGACCGAGGTGCAGATGTTCGCCGAAGAACACTGGCAGCTCGCCCACTGGACCTACGACGCCACCACAGGCCACAGCAGCCCGCCCCACTGCCCGGCACCGCTCTCCCTCGCCCAACGCACCCTCCGCCAGGCCCGGCAGACCAGTTCGGCGGCTGCCGCCGAACGCCCGTCCGCTCCCCCGCATCCAGTACGGCCCTCCCCCAGGCCACGCCCCACCCGGCCATCCGGGCCCGCAGCGCCGCCCGCTTCGCTCCCCACGCCACCGCCGGAACCGGCACAAACTCCCCCGCCCGGACCGGCCGTACCGCAGCCGACCCCAGCTGAACCCGCACCCCCAGCACATCCCCCGCTGCCGTCACGACCTCCAGCACCACCACGGCCGACGGCTCCCCCACTCGGCCGCACACGCCGGGGCTGGTGGCCGTTCGGCCGCCGCTGAACCACACGGCGGACCCTTGAAGCCGCGGAAGTCCAACTCGATGTTCCGCGCCCATCCCGACAGGGGAAGGGGGAGACATGACCGTGGAAGCAGCGAGCGCGGATGACTGGCTGAAGGAGATCACCGCTCAGGCGCGCACATCGCCGGCGAAGGTGTTCTCCGTGAGCGTGCCGCTGAACCACCCCTACGCCCCGCACGAGGCGCCGGAGCAGCTGCTGGCAGCCGCGGTCGAGGGCGTCGAAGTGCACGGGTGGCGACTGGACAGTGTGAGCACGTACGGCGGTGCTCTCCCGACGTCGCACTACCCTCATTTCGACCCCGAGCCCCGCTTCTGGGCTCTGCTGGTCTTCCGCACCACATACCGGGGCCGCGATGTCTGAACGGGACGCCACGAGGGAATGCGGCATCGGCTGAGACATCGCACCTTCCTTGATCGCCTGTATTGGCCGCTGTGGACAGATCTTGCAGCAAAGGAGGAAGCCCCCCGCTGGATACCCGCCCGGGCCTACACGGGGCGCACAGCACGTTCTACGCACCCGCGAGAGTTGCAAGGTCCGGATGGCAGCGGGGGCACTTCTCTCCTGAGCCCAGCTCTCCGAGGGTCCGAAACCGCGGATTGAGGCGCGCGGCCGGCGTGCCCTGCCCGCACTCCCCGCACCACTCGGGCAAGCCAGGGCGACTCCGGCTCGAAACCTCGGACGGGAGCGGTGCAGTGCACCGCTCAGCGTGCTGGGCAAGGTTGGACCAGCCGCGCGGAGCCATCTCCCGAGCCCGGTCACACAGCCACGCCTCTGGCAAACCCTGTGCCAGCAGCTCAACGGCCTGGCGCTCCAGCTTGGCCCGGGTGCCGTTCAGCACCGGTCGCCCGAGTGCCTCTGCATACGCCGCCACGACCCGTTCCCCTGCTGCCTTCTGGCCTGTCCGCTCCCGCTGCTGCGGTAGCTCAGCCTCGGAGGGGTTCTGTCCCTCGGGCGAAGCCTCATCCTCTCTCTCTCCGTCCGGAGGGACGTCCACTGAACCGTCAACGTCCCCTGAGCCAGGAGAGAGAGAAGAGGGAGTAGTAGAAGGAAGGAGAAGGGGGTCGGAATCCGACCCTGCACCCCCGTCGGATTCCGACGGGGGGTCGGTCGGGATCCGACGGGGGTGGGTCGGGATTCGCCCCTGAGGGGGGTCGGAATCCGACGGGGGGTTTGACCTGGGAGTTTCCCTCGGCACGTTGAAGGTCAGCTCCTCCACGAGGGTCGGCCCATAGTCGGTGCGTGCACGCTTCATGCTTGCCAGCAGGTCCAGGTTCACGCGGTACAGGTCCGCGATCCGCGCGCCGTTCTTCGGGCTGTACCGCTCGCTCGACGCCAGCAGGCCACGCTGGATCAGCCGCTGCTTGTTCGACTTCGCGGCCGTCATCTTCATGTGGGCTTCGTCTGCCAACTGCTGCATGGACGCGATCACGTAGCCCTTGGCGTCGGTGTGGTTGCAGCACGCCAGCAGAAACGCGCCCTCACCCACGCTCAGCCCGTCGGCCTGGAAGACCAGGTTCATGTGCTGGATCACCGCGTCACCTCCCGCACCCTGAGGGCAGCAGTGGCCTGGGCGGTTCGCGAAGCGACGCTGCGGCAAGGCGAGGCAGCGGGCCCGGGCGCCTCAGTAGACGGGCAAGAGCTGCGGAGCCTCTCCGCGGGCGCTGCCGAATGCGCGAGTGCGCCGGACACACCGGCAAGATCTGTGGTCCGCGGCCTTGGCGGACGGTGGAACGGGCGGTGCAACTGGGTCATCTCCCCAGGTAGGGGAGCCGCGACCAGCAGGTGTGACCTAGCAGAATCCCGGAGTAGTGGCGTTGCGCAATCTGTAGCGCATACTCTGGGTATAGGTGACCACGCGGGCTCTAGGGCTCACGGGCATCACCCCCGGCGAGGTCACCTCACCGGAACACGACTCAGAGTTGGTAGCTCGGATGAGTCGGACTTGGAAGCGGCTCCTGTTGTGGCGACAGGGGCCGCTTCGCATTTACGGGGATCGGGCGAGCGTCATTCTCCTCAGCCTGCCTCTCGCACGGGTGTCTCAGCCGCTGTCGCCGCCTCCGGGTATTTCTCGGCCCAGCCCTTCAGCAGGTGGGCGTAGGCGTGCAGGCGTCGCCGATGGGGCTTTGCCTGGCCGGTCTCCCATCGGTGGAACGCGACGCGGGTTACCCCGAAAACCTCAGCCACCTCATCCTGCGTCAGGTCCGCGGCTTTGCGGAGATTCGCCCGCACAGTTGGTGGCGGCAAGACATCTGGTCGCGCGAGCAGAGCATCGACCGCATCGAGTAGTTCAGACACTGCTCCCCCTCCCTTCACGTGAACCGAAACTATACATAACTCTCCGCTGTAAACAGTGCGGTTGGCGGCGTGTCGTTCGATGGAACGGACTCAATCCGAGGAACAGCGGCCAGGGCGCGGGGCATTCACACGCTTCCCTCACGTGCCGAAGGTCAGCAAGGGAACGTCGTAGAGATCGGGGTTGTTGGGCCGGGTCATCACTGGCGACGTGACTTCGACTACGAGCATCTCGACAAGGAACTGCACTTGGGCGCTGAGCAGATGGCTCGTGTGCCCGGCGGCTGATCGCGCCTTCTCCCCCAACGAGGTGTGGATGTGCGGCAGGACTGTGTCGGTCCCAGCGTCGTACGCGAGCGTTCCGCAGCCCATCGCTTCCACCCCGGTCAGATGGACCTTGCTCCACACGGGGGCTTCGGGGTTCTCCAATTTCTCGCAGGCGCCGACGATCTCCGCTTCGGCGAAGCCTGCGATGAACATGGGGATGTAGCCGTGCCGTACGCCGTTCTGGCGGCAGAAGTCGGCGAGCGTGGGAAAGAAGTCGTCGCCGTGGTCGAAGGTGACGCCGAAGGTGCGGCCGGTGGTCAGTTCGTAGCTGCGCAAAGTGGGGGTCCTGGGGGCTGTTGGGGCGGTTACGAGAGGGTGCTGAAGAGCTGGAGGATCTGGTCCTTGTCAGCGCCTGTCATCAGGAGCAGGTGCAGCAGGATGCGCGCCTTGACCGGGTCCAGGGTGCTGCCGGAGATCAGGCCGCGAGCGAGCAGGTCCGACTCGGAGCCGGGGAAACCGTAGGTCTGCCGGAGCACAGGACCGGATCCGGTGCGGGTGGCCAGGACGACCGGCATGCGCTTGGCGAGATCGGTGAGCGCGTCCACGCAGGCCATCGGCACGTGTCCGGCCCCGAACGCGGCGACGACCAGGCCGTCGACGTGGTCCCCGAGGGCTTGGAGGAGCGTCCCGTCGTCTCCGATCCCGACCGTGAAGATGGTGGTGCGGACGGCGGGAGCGGCGACGTCCTGGGGAGCGATCGTCGGGGCTGTATCGGGGCGGGCAAGGATCCGTACGCGGTCTTCCGCGACGTAGCCGATCGGCCCGGGGTACGAGGTGAAGGCGGTCGGGCTCGTGGAGTGCGTTTTGCGGACCCAGCGGGCAGCGTGGATCTCCTCCCCGAACACCACGACGCAGCCGGCGCCCTGGGCTTCCGTGCTGGCCGCGGCGCGGATCGAGGCCAGCACGTTCGCGGGGCCGTCCGCTCCCGCCATACTCGCGTTACGCATGGCGCCCGTGACCACGATCGGCATGTCGCCGGTGGTGACTAGGTCCAGCAGGTACGCCGTCTCCTCGATCGTGTCCGTCCCCTGGGTGACGACCACGCCGTCGACCGGGAGCGTCTCGATCGTCGCGGCTAGCTCGAACAGGTCGGAGAAGGACAGCGAGGCGCCGGGCAGTCGGCGGAAGTCGTGCACCTGGACGTGGATGCCGGTGTCGGCAAGACCCGGTACGGCCGCGACGAGGTCGTCGGCCGACAGCGTCGGCGTCGCGCCGCCGTCGGTCTGTGCGGTCATCGCGATGGTGCCGCCGAGTGAGATCACTGCGACGTGCCGGACGGTGTCGGCCATGGCCTCTTTCCCCTTCGTGGACAGGCAGATGGTGCGGGATCAGTGATCGGCGGGAAGAGAGGCCACGTACGCGCACGCGGCGTCGATGCCAGCTGCGGAGACCAGCCGGCTGCGGGACTGGATCAGCCCGGACGATCCGTACCGGGCGAGTTGGCCGCACCGCTGGATCAACCAGGCCCACGGCAGATCGAGGTACTGCGCCAGAGCACGCAACCGCCCCGCAGCCGTCGGCGCCGCGGTGAGCGAGTCCGCATCGACATCGCGCGCCGCGATCGTGAAATCACGGACCACCGAGGACCGGGCGGTCACGTCAACATGCCACATACCCTCACCCCGGACCCAGTTCGCGATCACAGCTTCCCGGTCGGGCGCGACCACGAACCCCTCAACGGACTCGTACGCAGGATCGGACGTGAACTGCGCGTGGATCCCGAGCGACTCCATCAGCGCCACAGCCAAGAACAGCAAGATCCGCTCGTACCTCGGAGACGAACGGACGACCTCCTCCGGGATGCAGAACGCCCGGGTACTCGCGCCGCCCAGCGCCTTCGTGGTCTCCCGCAGATACGGGAATTTGTGATCGAAGATCAGCCACGCGCTGGCCTCCTCACCTCGCTGCTCCCGCGTCCAGAACGCTGGCAGCTCCGGGAGCTCCGGCAACGCCTTCAGGATGTGGCGCGCGCAGAAGTCCGAGCCCAGCCACATGTGGGCCACCCCGTTCAGCCCGGGCGCGGCCTCCCGGCTGACCGCGGAGGAAGACAGCCGCTCATACGCCTTGAGATCGCTGCGCGTCTCGGAAAGCGCCTGGTCATCAGCCTGAAGAGCATCGTCGTAGTTACTGACGGCCCACAGAATGCCGTAGGTGAGATCGTCCAGCTCGTACGCAGCGGGCGCGGCGACCTCATACACACCGCCGTTGCGCGCGAGCTTGCCGCGAGCTGCACGCCCATCCAGGGCGAAGAACTTCGAGATGCCCTCGGTGTTGACCGCTCCGACCAGAAGACTGCGGTGCGGCCGGGACAGGAACTCCTCCGCGCGACGCTGGTCAGGGATGGACACGACCACACGGCTTCCCTCCCTGCGCGCGGGGTGGACCTGGAGGGAGAGCTGTGAGCCGAGCATGGAACGGCCACCCGGCAGCAGAGCCTGCCAGTCGACCCCGAAGTCGGGCACAGGCCGGGACAGCCGAAGCCCCGACCAGCTCTCGGAAGCAGTTCTCGCGAACCCGAAGGGGTCTTCCGCCGGGCTGACCACCGCGGCCGCCGGCGCAGGGAGGCCAGCCACCGCTGCCGCCCCGATCCCCACACCGGCGCGCAACAGCGCACGTCGATCGAGTGCCACGAGCACCACCGTTCCATCGTCGAGACGTCGGGGGACGAAGATCCCCTCACTGTCTGACGCTGCCGCCCGGGACAGGGCCGTGGCCAGGTCTGGCGATGTATCGGATACATGGAGCGCTGGATCGGATACATGCCTGGCCCCGGTGACACCTCGGTCTATCTCCTGCCACAGCTCGATCAGGAACCCGCCGGCACCAACGGCTTGGTCGATGAGCTCGACTTCACTCCGCTCTTTCGGCGGCCGGTCGCCGTTCTCCCATCGCTGCACCTTGGAGTGCGAGACGAACGTCTTGGCGGCGAGGTCTCGCATCGACATGCCGCGCGCCTCGCGCAGCTCCCGGATCATGTAGCCAAGGCGGTGCTGGGGCGACTGATCCGGCGTCAGCACATTCGGCCGCTGCCCCATTCCGGGCCCCCTCCATGTATCCAAGTCCCTGTATCCGCCGGACGGATACAGGCCAACCGTAGAAGCTGCTGAAGATCACGCCTACACCTGTAATGGCGACTCCACCAGCCGGAGTTCCCAACTGCCACTTCAGGAGAGCGAGATGACCGAGATTCGGCATGCCCACAGCACGACGCACACCGTCGCTGACGCACATGGCCGTCACGTCGACTTCATGGTCACAGCGCCGACGTCGACACACGGCTGCACTTGTACGAGACCTGACACAAGTGCGCGACCGCGTGGTCGTCCCGGAAGGGTGGCTGTCCACGTTGCTGCGATTCTGACCGCTGGCCTGGTCGCATCGGTGTTTCTGGTGGTGGTCCGGGACATCGTCACCACCTTTGCCAGCACCAGTGTCACCGGCCTGGTACTCAAGGCGCTCCTGGCCCCTCCGAGGAAGGGGCGGTGAGAACCATGGGTGGTGACGCATCAGAATCACGCGTCAAACTCGTAGTCCAGGACGTACGCCGCGCAGTCGAGGGTCATCTCGTTGACCTCGACTGCGCGGCCCTCCTGGTCGAAGGCGGTGCGGCAAAGCTTGATGACTGGGCGTGCCGCTGGCATTTCGAGGCCTGCGGCCTCTTCTGCGGTGGGCAGTCGACTTCGGAGTTCTTCTCTGAAGTGGGCTGGCGCATGTCCAAGTTCGGCGAGTCGAGCGTAAATGCCGCCTTCGCCTGTATCGATGCGAGTGACGGCCGAGCCTTCGACCAGGCTGTTCGGCAGGTAGGAGACGGCAAGCATGACTGGTCGCTCTTCAACGACGTAGCGGCGCGACCGAGCGCAAACCAGTTCACCTTCCGCAAGGTCCAGAACTCGAGCGATATGTGGTGGTGCCGCCAGGGAGTCGACTCGGACATCGATGGTCTGCGGACGATCGTCGTCGGCAGACCAGATCGACTTCCCTGCACCCCACTGTTCCCGCGCGACTCGTTGGATGCCGCGCCGGCGAATGGGGTGGAAGGAAATGACGCGGGCGCCAGCACCTTTCTTGATCTCCACAAGACCCTCGGTGGCCAGGTTCTTGAGTGCTTGACGGGCCGTGAGACCAGCGACGCCGTACTGCGCGGCAAGTGCGTTCTCGCCCGGGAGCCGGTCGCCCGCCTCGAAATCTCCGCGCTCGATCGCGGCCTTCAGATCGTCGGCGATCTGCTGGCTCTTGGTGCGCCGCACGTTCGTCTCTGCCATACGTCTCCCTACCTCGCTAGCGATCCTACGGCGCTTGTTACCGAGCGCCCGAGTGGGGCGCCCGGGCTTACAGGGGAGCCGTCAGTGAAGGCTACATCGTTAACGTACTTCTTGACATCGCTAACGATGATGGGTGTACTTAGGGCACCTCGAACCTCGTTAACGAGGTTCGAGGGCTGATCTAGCCGGGCCCTGGACCTGCGGTCCAACCCGATCAACTTCATATGTCTGGCTGACCGCTGCTTGCAGGCGCGGCCGGGGTGACGAGTTCGACGCGGTCCCTCGGAGCACAGCCAGGTGAGCCACCCGCAGCTATTGCGCTGCCCGCCGGTCAGGACCGGGCTTCGCCCGTCTCCTGGCCGAAGGAGAGCGCAATCGCAACCAGGGAGAGGGAAAAACGAATGCGTCACAACGGCCGTCCCGCCATCAAGGCGAGCACGATCCGCCCCGAGAACCTCAACCTCCGTGAGGGCGAGCCCCGCATGGTGGTCTGCCCCAAGTGCAACACCTGGCGCCGCCTGACCCGCTCGATGATCCACCCGCACCGTGACGGAATTGACCAGCCGCGGCCCGAGGGCCGCCGCTACCGCGACGACGCCAGTGCGGCCCGGCCGGCGAACGGCCGCCGCTGCGACGGCAGCGGGCAGCGCATCGACATCGACCTCACTCCCGAGCAGTGGTCCCAGCGGCTCCTCGCCGCGGAGAGCACGGCTTCTAGCCGACGCACCACCCGCCCGGTCCGTAAGCCGCGCCCGCAGGCCGCGCCCGCCACGGGCCAGATGACCCCCGCCACGCGTGGCCCGCGCGAGCTGCTTGCCGAGCACCTCCAAGACGACTGTGCCCAGTGCCGTTCCGGACACTGCGTCACCGTGATCGAGCTGCGCCAGCGGATCCGCCGCATCGCCCAGACCGAGATCCCCGCCCTGTACGGGCAGCTGCGTACGGCATTTCAGCAGCACCGCACCACCTGCTCGCCGTGCCAGGCGAACAACCCGTGCGAGACGGGCCGCCAGCTTGGCGCCCGGATCTCCGGGATCGCCCACGACCGAATGCGCAGCACTCGCCCGGATCTGTACCGCACGACGCGCCAGGTGGAGACGGTCCAGCTCACCCGCGCCGGCTTCGTCGTACGGCCCGCGGCCAACGGCCAGCGCCAGCAGGACGTGCAGCCGCAGAACTGACCACCCGCTCCTCTCCCCCTTCCGGCACCCGCAGCCTGCGCTGCCCGTCGGCGACCAGCCCCGCATCACTGCGGGGCTGGTCGCCGACGGAGTGCGCAGGACGCACTTCCCGCCGATCCCGGCGGGGCCACGCACGCGACGAACCCCCAGGGATTGCGGCCCTGGGGGTTCTTGTCGCAGGTCAACCGGTGAAAGGAACGACCTGCATGCCCAGCATCATGACACTTCAGCCCGCCCTGGACACCAAGCCCCAGCTGCCGATCCGTCCCGCCCCGCACGAGCGGGACGGTCGCCAGGCCACTCCGTCCGGCGGCCGCCCCCACCCACAGGCACACGCCGTGCTGCCCGACCCGGCAACGATCGAAGCCCTGCGCCGCGTCGTCGACGACCAGATCGGCCCGCGCGGGGTCGGGGCGATCTACCAGAACAGCGACGGCGCGTTCGAGGTCATCGCCGTCACCCGCGATCCGGCCAGGGCCCGCGGCCTGCTCAACCGGCGCTGCGCGCAGTGGGCGCTGATCGTCAAGGACGTCACCCGCGCCGGGAGCGAGCCGTTCGCGATCGGCTCCGTGTGGACCGACTCGGACTACCTGGTCCGCGAGGCCGCCACCGCGCGCCGCACGGAGGCCCTCGCATGAGGCGCCGCCTCGCACGGTTACGCCACCACCTGTGCCGCAACGGCGGCCAATGCAGCGTCTGCTCCGGCTGGTTCGACAACTGGCCCGGCGGCGTCTGCGGAGCCTGCCAGGCCAACGGCCACTGATGAGCCATCACCCCAGCCCGACATCGCCACCTCTGTCGGCTGCCTGACCCGCCCGGCCCGGCCCCGCCCCCGTCGGCGGCCGGTCCGGGCGCGGTCCAGGGGAGCCGCGCAGCCGCGCACCCCGCTTCTCACCCGCCTGGAGGTTCCTGATGCGCACCCCGACCCGCCGCCAGCCGCGCTCCCTGTGCCGGCACACCCCGGCCTGCCCGACCGCCGACAGCACGGACGCTGAAGCCGCCCTGGTGGTGGCCGCCCACCCGGAGCAGGGCTGGTCGCTGCTGTGCAACGGCGTCCTGCTCTTCGACGACACCGGCGATCTGCTGCCCGACGGCCGCACCATCGCCCCGCACCGCCCCACCGACGCTCGCCGCCTGACCGGCGCGGCCGCCAACTGAACGAGAAAGGAGAAAGTCCATGAACTCGGAGAACTCGCAGGACCGCTGGTGGAAGCAGACGCCGTCCCAGCGCGGGATGGTGATCACCGTCCTGGGGATCGTCACCCTTGGGGTGGCCATCCTGTCGATGTACGTCAGCTACCAAATCCTCCAGCCGAAGTTCGGCAGCTGGGCAGTGCCGACCGTGGGCGCCCTGGACGCCCTCTGGGTTGTCATGCAGGCCACGGAGATCCTCTCCGGCAACAACCGGGCCCGCGCCCGCCGCGTCCAGTACGCCGGCCTCGCCCTCACGGCCATCAACGCCGCCATCCCCACCACCGACCTGATCCTCAACGCCCACGGCGAGTTCAGCCTGGCCGTGATCCTCACCCCGGTCGCGATCGTCGCGACCAAGGGCGCCTGGTGGATCGCGCTGCCCTCGCTGGGACGCCGGGTGTCCCCCGCCACCCGCGAGCGGATCGACGCCAAGCGCCAGCAGGTCGCCGACCGCCTCGAGGAGATGGAAGCCGAGGCCGCGGACCGGATCGAGCTGCTGGACCTGGCCACCACGCTGGAGAAGCGGGTCGCCGAAGCGGAGACCAAGTACCGCAAGACGCAGCTGCGCATCCAGCAGACCATGACCGAGGACCTGCACACGCAGGCCGTGTCCACCGCCAAGACGGTCTCGGAGAAGCCGCTGCCTGCCACCGTCGCAGCGATCCGGCTGCCCGAGCTCGGCACGTGGACGCCCACCGCGCCCGCCCTGCCCGTCACGGCCGACCGTGACGCCCCCAGCGCGGATCACCCCGCGCTGCCCGGCGGGCGTGACACCTCCGGCACGGGGGCCAGTGACCGTCACGCAGGTCAGGGCGATTCCGGCAGCGACCGGCACGGCGGGGGTGACGCGGACCGTGACGCCGTCACACTCGCGCAGCTCGCGATCGTCGCGGGCGTGCCGACCCCGCAGCCCGGCCAGCCCCTGACCGACGCTCAGCTGGACGTCGTGCTGCGGCACCTGCGCTACCGCGAGGACCCGCCCCCGTCCTACCGCAAGGCCGGTGAGGCCTACCGCAAGGCCGGCTTCGTCGGCAGCGAGGAGCGGGTGCGGCGCGCATGGGGCGCGCTGCTGGAGAAGGAGGAAGGCGACCCCAGCGAGAGCGAGGAAGAGGAGGACGCGGACGCCTGACCAACGCGTCCGGCACCACCAGTGAGGGCCAGCCCGCCTGTGCGGGCTGGCCCTTGCTGCGACTGCCGGAACGGAGAACGACCGCAGTCGAGCGCGGTGCAGACCCGGCGAGCAGACCCGGCGAGCGGCACGGCCGCAGACCCGGCGAGCAGACCCCGGCGCGCACCGCACCACCCAATAACCCCGCATGCCTGCATCACGAAAGGAGGGGATGTGGGAAGCGGAAAGTCCCAGAAATCCCAGGTCAGCGAGGACACCTACGGGCAGGCGGCGGGCGCGATCGGCGCCCTGGCCATCGTGTTCGGTGTCCTCGCGGCCATCAAGGACAAGCTCGGTCTGTCGTGGCCGGCCACCGTCCTGCTGACCGCCGGAGTGCTGGTCGGCCTGGGCTACGCGGCCTGGCAGCTCCGCGCCCGCCTGAAGCAGTGGCTGGCGAGCGAACCGCAGACCGCGGCCGCCTTGAAGCAGGAGGCGCCCGCCGCCGGTGGGCTCGGGGCTGAGACGGCCGTGGAGGCCGCCCCGGCGCACCCCGAGCTCACCGCAGCACTGCGCACCGCCGGTGCAATCGGTCAGGACCAGGTGATCCGCACCGACGAGCTTGCCATCGAGGCGCTGCCGAATGCCGTCAGCTACAACTTCCTGATGCCCAAGCCCCGCACCTACGAGGACGTCGAAAAACGCCTCGGCACGGTCGCGGGAATGTTCGGGGTCACGCGTCTGCACCTGAAGATGGAGCGCAGCCGCGACAACGAGCGCCGCGTGCAGCTGCTGAAGCTGCACGAGCCCCCGTTCACCAGGGAGTTTCCGACCCCGACCCGGCAGGAGATCGAGACCTTCGCCGGGGTGCCGCTCGGTCACGACGTCATCGGCCAGCTCGCTGGGGTGCCCACGTTCGACAAGGCGTCCATGCTGGTCGCTGGCATGACGCAGAGAGGCAAGACCACGCTGGTCAACGGCCTGATCACGTGCCTGCTCATCGCGTACGGCGACTTCGAGCTGTACCTGCTCGATGGGAAGTTCTGCGGGCTGACCAAGTTCGAGAAGATCGCGGTCCGCTACGAGTCGTCCGACGACCCGGCCGTTTTCGAGGACATGGTCGATGAGCTGAGCGCACGCGTCCAGAGCCGTTACGCGCAAAAGATGGAAGCGATTCGCAATCGGCAGCCTGAACCGGTATTCAAGCCGGTTTTCTTCATCGTCGATGAAACCGCCGACTTCTTCGCACACGACGGGTCGACGAAGGGGAAAGAGCAGGCCGCGAGGATCGCAGAAAAGGCGCGGCTGCTGGTGGCGAAGGCGCTGGAATCTGGAATCTCCAGCGTACTGATGACACAGCGCCCTTCCACGGACGCGATTCCCGTTCTCGTAAGGGACCAGTTCCTTTACCGGATCTGCCTGTACGTGGCATCTTCGGGGACCGCAAAGGTCGCCCTGGGTGATACGTACTTCGACACAATCGCCCCGATCAATCCGGCTCTGTTGGACCCCGAAATCAAGGGTCAGGCCGTTCTCTTCGCCAATGGACGCTCCACGTTGATCCGAGGCTTCAACTTCTCTGATGAATTCATCTGGAGCGTCGTGGACGAGGTCCATGACCGCCAGGAGGAGAAGCTTGACGAGGGTCCGCTGTCTCCGCTCAAGCAGGCGATCGATCTGATGCGAGATGCCGATGCCGAGTTCATGTACACAGCCGACCTGGCTCCCGCGATCGGGATCACGGAAACCCGTCCCGGAGAGCGCGGAAAGCAGCTCTCGAAATTGCTCGGAGTCGCTTCGAGCAAGGACGACAAGGGCGTGCGGGGTTACTACCTCGCCGACCTCATAGCGGCCGCCAAGTCCGGGTCCTGACCCCTGCCAGCACCCGCCGGACCACCCGCCAGGAGTCCGCCACACACCCGCCGACCGGCGGCTTCCACCTGCCGGACCGGCGGGTGCCCGGCGGACTCCTGGCGGACTCCTGGCAGATGCTGACAGCGGTCCTGATCAGCGAAAACGATCACAACACCCCGAAAGGAGAGAGGAGGGCCCTTGCGTGCCTCTACAGCCGTCACGATCGGTGTAGGCGCGACCGCGGCCGTCGCCGTGGCCGCGTGCCTGCAAGCCGTCGGCGACGACCCCGCCTCAACGCTGCTCAGCCTGTCCGTGCCCAGCCAGTACAAATCCCTGATCCAGGCGGCGGGAAACACCTGTCCGGCGGTTACGCCGAACCTGCTCGCCGCGCTTCTTACCCAGGAATCCAATTTCAACCCGAAAGCCCGCTCGCAGGTCGGAGCGGAGGGCATCGCACAGTTCATGCCGTCTACATGGGAATCTCACGGAATCGACGGAAACGGCGACGGGAAACGCGACGTCACCGACCCCGCCGATGCGATCCCGTCGGCGGCCAAGTACCTGTGCGCGATCGCCAATGACGTCAAGGACGTGCCCGGCGACCAGCAGTCCAACATGCTGGCCGCCTACAACGCAGGAAGCGGCGCCGTCCGCAAATACGGCGGCGTTCCCCCGTTCAAAGAGACACAGAATTACGTCAAATCGATTCAGGCACTCGCCGACCAGCAATCCGACGGGACAATCTCGCCAGCACAACAGGCCGCCACCGTCATCAACGCCGCGTACGCGATGATCGGAAAGCCCTATTCGTGGGGCGGCGGAAACGCGAACGGACCCAGCACCGGAATCTGCTGCTCACCCGCCGGAAAATCCGGAGCGAACATCACAGGGTTCGACTGCTCCGGGCTCACCCTCTACGCCTACGCGAAGGCCGGGATCTCCCTGCCCCGCACGGCAGCCCAGCAGTACGCGGCCTCCGAGCCGGTAAAGCCGGAAGACGCCCGCCCCGGCGATCTCGTCTTCTACGGGAAAACCGCAGCAGGAATTCACCACGTCGGAATTTACGTCGGCGGCGGCTACATGCTCAACGCCCCCCGCCCCGGCACCAAGGTCCGCCTCGACTCCCTCGACGCGCTGACCGACCTGTACGCCCTGGCCCGCCCCACACCCCAGCAGCACAAGGAGATCTGACCCATGCCCAAGAACGTCTTCCTCGCCAAGCCCATCGACATGTCCACGGGCTTCAAGGACTTCTTCGACACCATCGGCCTGACCGGCGGCGGCCTGGTCACCAAGGGCATCGCCGCCGTCATCGTGGTCATCGCGCTGCGCATGCTGCTGCAGCTGTCCGGCGACCCGAAGGGCGCCCTCAGGAAGGGGTCGATGGCGATCGGCACGCTGTTCGTCGCGGTCGTCCTCGCCCTCTACGGCGACACCCTGTTCTCCACCGTCACCCAGGCCAAGGGCTGATCCGGCATGGCGGGCAAGAACGACAACTGCAGTCTGCTCACAGGCCAGGCCTGGGAGATCTGCGAATCGGAGGGCAAAGACGACAACCCGTGCCGCCTAGTCGCCAAGCCGATGCGGGCGCTGTGCGAGGAGGATCACGGGCTCCCGTCCAGCGGCAGCGGTGGCGGCATCACAGACGGCGCCTCCGAAAACGTCCAAAAGACTGCAGAGAGCCTCCTCAGGAAGATCAATGCCTTGGTCGCGCCGAAGGACGCGTGGGCGCCGAAAAGTGCGGACAGCGCGTTGTACGAGCCGTTCCTGTGGCTCGGTCAGCATCTGGCCGTCGCGATCTTCGTGTGTGTGGTCGTCGTGTGTGGCTTGACCGCCTGGCAGGGCGCACCCCGGCTGAAGCAAATGGGGGCATCGACGGGCTGGACCCTGGCGGCCGTCGCCGGCATGGCGGCGGTGCCGGGGGCGGTGATGATGCTGAACAAGGCCGTGAGCGCAGCGTTCACGGCCGCGTTCGACAGCAATGAGTCGACCCTGTTCAACGTCATCCTCGACGACATCCAGCACGGTGCGGACACCAACGTCCCGCTCGCACGGCTGCTGATGATCTCCGCGCTCGTGGTCGCGCTCGCCCCTGCTGCGCTGGTCTTCCTCACCCGCAACCTCGGCATCCTCGCGTTCGTGTGCATGGCCCCGCTCGTGCTGGCCTCGCTGGCACGCGGGGGCGACACGACGGCCGTGAAGACGTGGGCGATGCGCCTGCTCGGGCTGATGCTCTGCCCGTTCGCCCTGCTCGTGATCTCCCCGTTCGTCACCCTCGCGCACGGCTCGCTGGTGGTCGACACCGTCCTCCTGCTCGCCGCGGACGCCCTGATGCTGCGCATGATCTTCCACGGGATCCCGTACTTCGGACCCAAGATCGCGCGCGGCGCCCGGACCTTCGTGGAACGCCGCACCGACAACCGGGTGGCCCACGCAGTCGTCCGGGCCGGAGCCCCGGATGTCTACGAGCGGGAGAACGCCCCGCGCCCGCGGCGCACCGTCGACACCCCGGGTCGCGCGGTGCACCAGGACCGCGGGGTTCTGCTCGCCGCGTATGGCGTTCGGCAGCAGAAGCGGCCGGGACGGCTGACCACACAGTCCGCCGTCACGGAGACGAACCGGGACGCCGACCGTCGCTCGCGGCTGCGCGCTGCCCGAGATGGGGGCCCGCAGCCTGTACCGGCTCCGGCCTCCAACGGCCAGGCCGGGACAACTCCCCCGCCGGCACGTACCCGGCGTTCCACCCCGTAACGAGCCCAGCCGGGCCCGGCGTTGCCTCTCCGCATTGCTGGAGAGGGACGCCGGGCCCGGCGCGGCTCGCTCTCAATCTTCCGGAGGTTGTTCCGATGTACTCCCTGACACCCGGCTACCGCATCCCCGCCCTCCAGCGCGGACTCAGCCCGGCCGAGACCCTGCTGACCCGGGTGAACGCCGGTGTCGGGAGCGCCATGCTGGCATCGGCCGTCATGGCCCCGCCCCCGGTTTGGACGTTCGGCGCAGTCGGTCTCACCGCGGCCGCGCTCAACCTCGCGCCTGGCCCGCGCTCGATGGCCCGGTGGGCGACGGTCGGCTACCGGCACCTGCGCGAGCGCACCGTGCCCGCATCCATGACCAACCAGCCCGGCGCCACGGCGACATGGGCCCTGTACCCGGGCCACGGCACCATGCAGGACGATGCGCGGCGCACCGCCTTCCACGACGCGTTCTCCAGGGCACTGACGTTCGCGGCCGGGCAGGCCCGCCAGGCGGGCGTCCAGGTGCACGTCACCCACCACGCCACAGTCGGCGAGTTCACCGACCACACCCAGACAATCTCCGTCCACGTGCCTAAGGCACTGGTCGGACAGCCCGACCGGATCCTGGCCACCCTGGAGGGCGAGTTCGCCCGCCTCGGCTCCCTCACTCCACTCGCCTCCGAGCCGCTGCCCGCCGTCACCGACCGCGGCACCGGCTGGGTCCACCTGGACGACGGCCGGTACGCGGCCACCGCCCGGGTCACCGGCTGGCCGGACGAGACCGGCGGCGACCTGATGGGAAAACTCCTGCTCGACGACCAGGCGGAGCGCTCCTTCGCCGTGCTGTACCGGCCGCTGCCGGTGGCGGCCTCCCGCCGCTCCGCGAAGTGGCAGGAGGCGGCTTCCGAGGCGTTCACGGCCGACAAGGTCAAGCAGGACGCCAACGCCATCGCCAGCGGCACCCGGCACGGCGCCCTCGTACAGGGCGCCACCCTCGTGGACCTGGACGGCTACCTCACCGTGTGGGGCGACAGCCCGGAGGCCGTCACCGACGCCCGCTGGCAGGCCTCCCTCGCTGCCGACCGGCACCGCATCCGCCTCGACTGGCTGCCCGGCCAGCAGCACCGCGCCCACGTGATGACCACCCCGCACGGAGCCTCCACCCGGAAAGGGGCGATCCTGTGATCCGCCTGCCCTCCAACCACGCCGCGATCACCGCACCCCTCATCGCCTCCAACACCACGTTCCCCGGCATCCCGATCGGCCGCTCCCTGCTGGACGGCCGCGCCTTCCACCTCTCCCCCGTCCTGACCGACGACAGGATCCTGCCCTCCACCAGCAGCCTCGCGCTGGGGGGACTCGGCTCCGGCAAGTCCACCACGGCCAAGACCCGCGCCCGGCGCGAGATCCTTGAGCACGGCCACCAGTACGTCGTCGTCGACTCCTTCGGCGAGGACAGCGCGAGCGGCGAGTGGGCGCCGCTGGTCCGCTCCCTCGGAGGCCGGGTCATCGAGGCCGGCTCCTTCACCCTCAACCCGGTCAGCGAGCTGTTCCCGCGGGAGGTCCGCGAGCAGCTGGTGCGCTCCCTGATCGCCGCTGTCGAACCCAGCGCCCTGACCCACCAGGCCGCCCACGCCCTCCAGCACGCCCTCGCCCACCCGAAAGCGACCTCGCTGGACGGCTTGGTCGATGCGCTGGTGGCGCCGGAGGACGGCCGGTGGCCGGCCGCCAAGCTGACCGAGTGGGGCGAGGGCCCAGCGATTGCCCTGTCCCGCTACACCGAAGGCTCGCTGACCGGCCTGTTCGACGGCCAGGACGCCAGCCTCCCGGAGACCGACCTGCCCATCCTGTCCTTCGACTTCACCCGACTGGACCGCAACTCCCCGGCGATCCCCTCGCTGATGGCTGCGGTCTCCTGCTGGGCAGAGCACGTGTGGCTGCGCCAGTCCACCGCCGTACACCGCCACCTGGTGCTGGAGGAGGCCTGGCAGATCCTGCTGTCCCCGGCGACCAGTGAGCTGATCCAACGGCTGCTGAAGAACAGCCGGAAGGCCGGGCTGTCGCTGGACGTCGTGATGCACACCCTGTCCGACCTGGGGGAGGGCAAGGCACGGGACCTGGCGAAGCTGTGCGAGATCGCCCATGTCGGGCGCCTGGGACCGGAAGAGGCCGCGATCGTCGGTGCCCTGCTCGGACTGCCGCAAGCGCTCATCGACATCCTCCCCACCCTTGGTCCTGGACAGGCGGTGTGGAAGGTCGGCCCCGACTACACCGACGTCGTCCAGACCATCCTCACAGAGGACGAGATCGCGCTGACGGACACGTCCTCGCGGCGCCGCATGGCGCAGCAGGCCATGGTCCAGGACCTGGCCGTTGAGCAGGACACCACCGCCGTTCTGGCGGAGACGCTCACCGATCCGGGCGTGGACACCGCCGTCGTTGACCCCGGTGAGGATCTGCACGCACCCTTCACCGCGGCTGACGACGCATGGGATTGGGAGTCGCTCCCGCCGAACGTCATCGGCACCCTCACCCGGCACGAGCGCGTCCTCCAGGCCGCAATGGAAGGCCGGTTCGATGAGGCCTCCCAACTGGCGACGCTCTACGAGCGCGAGGACATCACCACCCACGGCCTCAACTCCCCCCAGGCCCTTGCCTGGTGGGAGACCCGGGCCCAGGTGGCGGATCTGCGCGGGGAGCCCGGACAGGCCGTCCAACTGCGCGCTACCGTCGCCCACATGGGCAACGACGACGCTGCATGGTTCGAGAAGACCGGCGACAGCACGTCCCCGGAATGGCACCGCGGCCCCCAGCCGTACGCTCCTGAACCTCAGGCCGACCAACCGCAGCCGCAACCGCGTCGGCGGGCCTGGCCCTACGTCACCGCGATAGCCGCCCTGGGCATCACGATCGCGGGCGTCTACCAGTACGCGGCCGACGACCAGACGCAGCAGGAACGCCAGGAGAAGGCCGCCGCCTACAGGGGGCGCTCCGGAGCAGAACTCCATGTCGACGGGGTGAAGGCCGACGTCGTGGCCCAGTGGAGCACCGACCGCGAGCGTGTCGTCGTGGAACTGCGGACGTACGCGGACCGCAATGTGAAGTACCTGCGCATCGACGCATCCGGCAAGACCGCGTACACCACGCAGGACGACAGCCGCTGGTATCCCAAGTCCCCGGAGCTCTCGCTGCCGGTCACCGACCCGCTTGCGGACATCACCGTCCACGTCGCGGTCGGCGGCAAGTCGTGGACGGAAGGCGCCCGGGCGCAGGCCCGGACCGTCCGTCTGTCCCCGACCGGCATCGCCTACGACGCCGATACCGGCAAGCGTCTTCCGTCCGACTAGATCAAGGATCTGCCACTGCGGGCCCGCACCTCATTCACGGGGTGCGGGCCCGCAGTCTGTGAGTCCGTCACGCGTCGATGTCCGGGTGTTCCGCCTGGTCCTCGCCCTGCTCGCGCACAGCCGCGAGAGCGCGAGGTCCGGACAGGCCGCCCGGCCGCCCCGTTTCCCCGAGACAGAAGGAGATCGTGCGTTGGCGAAAGGCCCCACCGTCATAGGCATCCTCACGGAGCCCCCGGCCCCCACCTGGTGGTGAGCCAACCGGCACAAGGTGCTTCTCTTGCTGGGCCTGCTGGCCGGCTACTACGTCGGCACCCACATCGGCGACGCTCCCGCGCAGCAGCCGAACACCCCGCGCCCGGGACACACGGCCCCCGCCACGCCCGGCCCGCACAGCACGCACACGCCCACCGGCGCCTCCTGACCCGCCGCACCCGCGCCTCGCCCCCGACACATCGTCTGTGTCGGGGGCGAGGCGCTGTCCACGACCTGCTGGAGGAGATCGCTCGTGCTCGTTCCCCGACCGCGCCGCCGGATCGGCAGGCCCCGCCCGCACCGGCCCGGCCTCCGCTACCCGCACCGGCCCCGACGGCTGCCCGGCGCCTGGTGGCGATGATGGGCGCCCCGCAGCACGAAGACGTCGACCTGGTCGACGTCGACCCGCACGATCCCGGCGACGGCTCCCTACCGGTCTTTAGGTGGAAGCAAGCCGGACACGCGAATCTGGCAACCCGCAGGCAGCTGCGGGAGATGGGGCTGCGGCCCGGCGGCCAGGATCCCGTTGCGCGGATCGAATGCCGCGGCGGCCGGCGCTTTGCCTGGCTGTACCGGATCGACCTGGCGAAGCCGAAGCTGCCGATGACGCTCGCCAAGGAAGCCGCGCTCGACAGGGCGATGGCGGCTCGGCAAACCTGCCCCGGCCCCTGCGGCCGGCGCTATTTCCACTGCCTCCCGCTCAAAAAGCTCGGCACCTGCCTGGAGTGCTACGACGGCACCCCGGCCGACCCCTCCAGCTACGTCGTCACCGCGGTCGCGCACCGGCTGGCCGCCTGAACCAACAGCCAGCTGCGGCGCGCGGTCGACCTGAGCCTGGCCGCGCTCGCCCTCCTGCTCGCGGCCGCCGCGAACGCCCTGGTTTGACGACCTTGCGTCCCCTCCCGCCCCTGCGCCGCTCGCCGGCGCGAGGGCGGGAACGGGCGCAGGACCGGACAGCCCGGCCCATCACACCCGGAAGGGAGCTCCACATGCACGACACCCTGAACGCGGCGACCCGTCCCTATGCGGCGGACTCGCCGCTGGCCCACCTGCTCGACATGGCGCAGGCCGTCGGCCAGCCGACCGAGGACGAACAGCGCGAGGACGCCGTCACAGCCGCCGCGCACCACATCTACACCGCCTACCCGGACACCCTCGGCAGGGTGCTGGACGCGATGGACTGGACCGGCCACCCCGCCCTGCACGCCCCCGGCTTCGGCTTCGAGCCGGGCGCGACGGCCTGGCTGGACGGCGGGCTGTGGCTGCACCACACCCTGCGCATCGGTTTCGACGGAGCGGTCGACGTGCTCACCCTGATCGTGCCGTGCACCTGCGGCCACGGCTACACCGACATCGTGCTCGACAGCCAGGACATGCTGATCGAGATCCTCGCCGAACTCCGGCCCACCCACGGCAAGTCCGTGCACGACGAGAACCTGGGGGACTGCCGCAGTATCCGGCCCGTCGCCCCGCTGGGCAGGCCGGTCGCGGTCCTCTGAGCCTGGAGGCGCCCGCAGCATCGGCAAGTCAGGGCGCACGGACGCCCCCAGGCCACCAGCGTCGTACGACACCGGCAGCCTTCAGCATGCCGCACCGGGCCCTGCCGCCCGGCATCACACCCCACCAGATCACACAGCAAGAGGCGCACCCCCACGCCTGGACAGCCCGGGGTGCGCCTCTTCCCTTTGTCCGCCCGTACGGGCGGGAGGAGATCCCATCATGCCCATACCCGGCGCCTTAGGGCAGCCATCCCGCACACTCGTCATCGCCGCGGCCGCTGTGCCGCTGACCGGCTGGACCGTCCACGCCGTCAGCCTGCACCGCCAACTCGCCGCGGCCCGCCGCGACCCGCTCACCGGCCTGTACGGCCGTGACGGCTACACGGCCCGGGCCACCGCACTGACCGCGCGTTACACGACGGCCGCGATGGTCCTGATCTGCGACGTCGACCACTTCAAGCAGATCAACGACACGTTCGGGCACGCCGCCGGCGACCGCGTCCTCGCCGCGACCGCCGACCGGCTCACCACATGGGCGGGCAGCCGCGGCGTAGTCGGACGGCTCGGGGGAGACGAGTTCGCCCTCGCGGTACGGATCGGCCCGGCGCGTCGGCGGCTGCGCCTGGACCAGCTCGCCGCCGCGCTCACCCAGCCCGTCGACATCGGCGACGGCCACCTGGTCGACGTCGGCGTCTCGATCGGCGCCGCCACCCCCGACACGGTCGGCACCACCGACCTGCCGATGCTGCTGCGGGCTGCCGACGCCGCCATGTACGCGGGCAAGCACACCGGCCGCGCCGTCCTCGCCGACCGCTCTCACGCCACTGCGGCGTCGGTCAACGGCCGCCGCGTCGGCCGCCCCGGCACCGCCAGCCTGGGGGCGATTGCATGAACCCGACCCTGTACGCCCCCGACTGGATTCGCGGCATCACCATCAAGCAGCCCTGGACGGCGTGCATCGTGCACGGCGACAAGCGGATCGAGAACCGGCCCAAGTCGTGGGCGCCGGGCTGGCGCCTGCTGCACGCCGGTGCCGAGTCAGGCATGGACCGGCACGCGCTGCGCGACCCGCTCGTGGCCCGCACGATCCGCGGCCACCAGCTGCACTTCAGCGCGGTCCTCGCCGTCGCCCGCATCACCGGCACCCACGGCTCCTACACCGACACCGGTGGCCCGTGCTCCCCGTGGGCGCAGCCCGGCTGCTTTCACGTGCAGCTGGACGACGTCCACGAGCTGCCGCTGCCGGTGCCGTGCCGCGGGGCGCTCGGACCATGGCGCGTCCCGCTCGACGTGTTCGAGCAGGTCCTCACCCAACTCCCCCACCTGATCGAGCTGTTCCCGGAGGCCACCTCATGACCCGCACGCGCACCGGTGTCGCCCACTACAGCGATCACGGCACGCCGGACCCGCGGTTCCCCCAGCCGCAGAGCCCGACCCCCACCCGCTGCCAGACCGAGCCGCAGCTGTTCGACCGCGACTACGGCGACTGCGCAAGGAGCAGGAGCTGGCGAAGGCCCGACGTGCCTGCTCCGGCTGCCCCCTGGTCACCGACTGCCTCAAGTGGGCCCTCGTCAACAAGGACCTCACCCAGGTCGGGATCTTCGCGGCCACCACCCCCCACCAGCGCAAGGCGCTGCGGAAGCGGCTGGTCGACCGCCTCGGACCGGACTGGATCGACGTCCTCGCCGACCAGGACCAGGCCCGCCGCGAGCGGGCCGCAGCCGCCCGGCACACCCCGCTGACCGTGAACCAGGCCCGCATCGTGCGCCTGGACCGCGAGCTCAACGGGCCGATGCCGCGCCAGCCCCTCACCCCCAAGGATCGGCAGCGCAACTGCGACCGGCTCGTGCACGCCCTCACGGCATAGAGCGGTGCCGATCCGGCCCGAGAACGTCCACCGCTACCCGCCCGACTGGCCGCAGATCTCCCTGGCCATCAAGGAGCGGGCCGGATGGCGGTGCGAGTGCGAGGGCGAATGCGGCCGGGGCACCCACCCCGGCCGCTGCCCCAACCGTCACGGCGCTCCGGCGTGCGGCACCGGCAGCACCGTCTGCCTCACCACAGCCCACCTCGATCACACCCCCGAACACGTGGACCCGGCGAATCTGCGCGCCATGTGCCAGGGCTGCCACCTGCACCTGGACGCCGGGCACCACGCCGTCACGCGCGCCACGACCCGCGCCCGGGCCCTCGCCGACGCCGGGCAACTTGCCGTCGACGTCGGCGATGCCGCCACCCCGGTCATGCCGCCCACCCGCCCGCAGACCCTCCGTACTGCCGCGGCCCCGGGCACCGAACAGCTCCTCCTGGACCTCCCCGCCACCCCTGAAGGGATCCGCCCGTGAAGCTCACCATCGGACAGGAACATCTCGCGGCCGCCGTCGGCTACGCCGCCCGCAGCCTCCCCGCCCGACCGCCGGTCCCCGTCCTGGCCGGCATCCTCCTGGACGCACACGAGGACTGGCTGCGCGTCAGCGCCTTCGACTACGAGGTGTCCGCCGACACCGGTGCCCCCGCCACCGTCACCGAGAACGGCCGCGCCCTGATCTCCGGCAGGCTGCTGTCCGACATCATCGCCACCATCCGCGGCGACGTGCACCTCGAACTCACCGGCAGCCGCATGCTGCTGCGCGCCGGATCCGCCCGCTTCACCCTGCCGACGCTGCCCCTGGAGGAGTACCCGGCCCTGCCCGACCCGGGCGCCACCACCGGCACCCTCGCCGGGGCAGACCTCGCCGAAGCGGTTGCCCAGGTCGCCAGCGCGGTCGGCAAGGACGACACCCTGCCGCTGCTCACCGGCATCGGCCTGCGCCACGACAACGAGGCGGGCACCCTCACCCTGCAGGCCACCGACCGCTACCGGTTCGCCGTGCGCACCCTGGCGTGGAAGGACGCCGACCTGCCCGACTGCACCGCCGTGATCCCGACCAAGGCCCTCATCGACGCCGCCAAGGCCGTCGCCGACGACACCGCCGTCGACATCGCCCTGCCCACCGCGAGCTCGGGCCTGTTCACGCTGCGCGGCGAGTGCCACACCAACACCATCCGCGCCATGGAGGGCGAACTCCCCAAGTACGAGGCGCTCTTCCCCACGGAGTTCGAGCACGAGGCCACGGTGGAGGTCGCGGCGCTCAAGGCGGCCGCGCAGCGCGTCTCCCTGGTCTCCACCAAGAAGGAATCGCCGATCAAGCTCACGTTCACGGCTGAAGGCACCCTCGTGCTGGAGGGCGGCACGAGCGACGACGCCCAAGCCGTCGACAACGTCGACACCAGCCTCGAAGGCGGCGAGCTGAGCATCGCGTTCAACCCGTCCTTCCTGATCGACGGCCTCAACGCCCTGAACGCCGAACGCGTCCAGTTCCAGTTCACCACCGCCACCAAGCCCGCCGTCCTGCGCGGCCACGGCAGCGACGACCAGGCGCTGCGCTACCTCCTCATGCCGATCCGCCTCAGCGGCTGAAACCGCCGCACAGGCCCAACCCTGACCTGCGGGGCGGCCGTCGACATGCTCCGGCCGCCCCGCAGCACCAGCCCACTCACCGAGAGAACCCTCATGACGGATACCACCACCCGCCTCACCCACCTGCGCACCCGGCTGCTGGGTGCCGCCTACGCCAACGCGGACTTCTGGACGCAGCGCTCCGCCCTCCTCACCGACCAGGCCCTGGCCGCCCTCGCCGACCGCGACCTGGCCGCCGCCGAAGACCTCGCCCACCGCCAGATGGACCCTGACTTCCTCAACGACACCCGCGTCATGGGCGCGGCCATCCAGGCCGGGATCGACACCAGCCACTGGGAGGAACGGCGCGAGAAGATCCGCGACTACGCGCGGGAGGCCGACTGGCTCAACGCAGCGAGCGACCCGGACACCGAGGCCAAACGACTGTGGTCATCCCTGTACGACCACTACCCCGCCATCGCGCAAGCTCTGGCCGCCTTTCTCACCGAGCTGCCGCCCACCTGGCGCGAGGACCTGTTCACCCGCACCTACCTCTTCCCCGCCCCCAACGGCCCCGCCAGGCCGCAGCTCCCCGGACCGGAGACCGCACCGTACGACGACATGAACTGGGAGGACTGCCCGGCCTGCGCCGAAGCACAGGACCAGTGCCGCTACCACCGCGGCGTCGTCGCCGGCATGGAGTACCAGCGCGATCTCATCACCACGGCCCTGACCGATCACGCGGCCATCGACCAGCTCCAACAGCGCCACACCGAACTCGAGGCGAAAGCTGCCCAGCCGGCGGCCGCCGACGCGAGCACACCCACCACCTAGCCGCGCCGTCTCAGGACGTTGGTGTCACGACCGCGAGTGCAGACGGTCGGGACCGATCCTCGCGAGGGCGCCCACCCAAACCCGAACGGGTTCGCCCGCACCCCCATCCCCCAGTTGGAAGGCAGGTTCACCTAGTGAAGCACCGTCTCTTCCGCCGCTGCGGCCACGCTCCCGGCACCCTCACCCCTGAGGATCAGGCCGTCGTCGACGCGTTCCGCGCACTGCTCGCCGCCCGCAAGAACCCGCAACCCTGGACGCCCGGCAGTGGCCAGGACATCGCCATCCGCATCGGCCCGTTCATCGAGCGCGCCCACCCGATCCCCGGCGACGATCACGGGCCCGACGCCATCGCCGTCACCCTGGTCCACCCCGACGACCCGTACACGCCCTATGCCGACCGCTACACCAGCAAGGGCTGGCTGCGCTGCGAGACGTCGACCATCCTCGGCACCTGGAACCCGGCCTACCGGATGCTCACCCACGCCGCGGCGGGCCTGGACCTCCCCGACGACGTCGCGATGCCCCAGGCCCACTACGCCGTGCACATCGCCCGGTACCCGCACGACGAGTTCGGGCAGCTCCTGCTCCGGATCGGCCCATACACCCAGTGCCGTCACACGGAACGCGACGCCGACCGCCTCAACGCCCTGCTGCAGAAGGGAAGCTCCGGGGCCGTGGCCAAGACGACGCTGTTCGCCGTCAGCGACCACGCCGCCTACCACGACCCCTACGAGACCGACATCGCCGCGCTCCTGGCGGCCACCATCGACCACGAGGAAACTGGCGAGCGACACAGCCCTGCACGAGACCGCCACTTAAGGCGGCATGACATAGAACTCTGAGCACGGCAAAGGCCCGTACGCCCCGCGAACTTCGGGACGTACAGGCCTTTTTCCGTTTCAGGGCTGTGGGAACTCAGGCAGGCTGCTGCTCTTACTGGGTCAGCTCCTGGAGCAGTGCGTCGTACGCGGAGGGTGTCAGGAGCGGTTGTGCACTGCGGCTCGGTTGTGCTGCGCGTCCGGTCCAGGCTGCGGCACGATCCGCGGCAGGGTGGCGGGGCGCAGTGCCCAGTGCACGCGGAACTGTTCGAGGATCTTGCGGGCGCTGTGCGGGGATACGGTCATTTCCAACCGTGCTTCGGCCAGTCGCTGCAGGTCGGCAGCGGGCGGTTTCTCGGGGCCTGTGTAGGCCGCTTTGCGGGCAGCGAAGTTGCGTCGCGCGAACACCTCGAGCAGGGTGCCGATGAAGTAGAGGTAGCACGAGAACTCCTCCCAGCGCTGGTCGCGTTCGCCGATCGGGTCGGCGCCCTCACCGTGGGGAGGATGCACGGCGTGCGCCAGTTGCAGGATGCGCTGTTCGAGTTCGGGGTTGGCTCGAGTGGAGTCGGCGTCGCGGATCAGCGCTATGAGGGTGTGCAGGTCGTGCACCGTGTGCGCGGTGGCGGCGGAGTCGTCGTGGCGGGCCAGCAGTACGCGAAACCCAGCCAAGGCCTGTGCGGCTTCCTCCCACAGCACATCCCGGGCGAGCGCCGCCAGCCCGGGCTGCCCGGTGCGCCGGTGTGTCTCGGTCACCTTGCGGGTGTAGCGGATGAGGTCGCGCGGGAGCCCGCCGGACAGCGCGTGAACAAGCGCGACGAAGGGATCGGTGAATCCCGGCACCCGCATCTGCAGCAACTGCCTGGACTCCTCCAGAGCGCGAGCCTCGATGACGAGCACGTCTTCCAGGGAGCTGTCGGTGACGTCGCGGGTGGGCAGCCCGCGGCGGATGAAGGCCGCGCCGATGTCTTCTGACACCGACAGCACGAAGTACACGCGGGGTACGTCGAAGATGGCCTTGATCTCGGCGAGGAACGCGCGTGCCTGCTCGCTCGAACCCAGCCGGTCGAGCTCGTCGATGCCGATGAAGACCTTCCAGTTGTCTTGGCGCTCGATGGCGCTGATGCGCGACAACAGGCTGCGGAACTCCCACACCAGCTCCGGGTAGGTGAAGGTGCGTGAGCTGCTGCCGCTAGTACGGCCGATGCCCAGGGTGAGCGCGCGGCCCGACGCGCCGAGCGATGTCGAGGCGCTGACGGACTGGATGTGCTGCAGAAGATTCAGGTAGTTGTGGCAGTCCTGTACGAGGCGCCGCGCCGGCCTCCCGCTGAGCCAGGTCCTGGGATTCGCCCACCACACCAAAAGCGCTCCCGCCGCGAGCAGCACCAGACGGGAGATCGTGGGATGCTCCTGCCACGCGGTCACCGTCCACTCCCGCACGTCCACCGCCCAGATTGCGGCGGCGGGATGAGCGGACTGGTAGATGGCATCGGCTACTTCGCGAACTTCCTGCTGAATCGCCAGGACGACCAGGCCGAGCCCGGAAAGTAGCTGGGCCCACCGGCGGGCCGAGTGGTAGAGGCGCCGGGGCCGGTGCGCTGCACGCGCCCGCGAGCGGAACAGAAACGGGGTACGCGGCCGGCGGCCGTAGAGCGCGAGGTAATCCCGGCACACCGACTGGAACAGCGAGAGCAGGAACTCTTCGGGGCGGTAGTTGGCCGGCGTCTGGACGATGGTGTGGAAATGTAGTGCGGGAAACGGGCCGAGCCGGCCCTGGCAGGCCTTCTTCAGCAGGGTGCTCTTGCCGACGCCCCGTGGGCCGCAGATCGCGATCGCCCCGCCGCTCATCTGGTCGAGCTTGCGCTGCAGGGCGGACTCGACCTGCGTCGATATCCAGTATCGGGAGTTGCTGGCGTCGATGAGACCGTCATGGCTGTGGGTCACGAGCAGTGACTCGTGATCAGGCCCGAGCAGCGCCGTCATCTCGCGCCGCATGATCGGGTTCATCGTCCGTTTCAGCTTGACGAGCGCCCACCAGGCCAGGCGCACCTCGGTGTCGGCCGCGTATGGCCTGCCCATAGCACGCCATACGCGGCAGTCTGCATCTGGTCGATGAAGTTGCTCCGGTTGTCCGGGTCCCTGAACTCCTTCCAGCCGCAGTAGCCGAGCGGCCAGATAAGGACCACTGGGCGCACCCACCATGGGATTCCGATCGCTGCGTCAGTCAGCCAGTAAGTGAGGGCCACCAGGAACACGAGGGGCAAGAAGGGCGTGGCGCGGCATTGCTCCCGGACCTCGATGAGGCTTTGGCGCAAGGCGTCGACGCGGGCCGCCTTCCCGCGCAGCTCGAAGTAGGCGGGATCGGCCCGCAGCACCTCGGAGATGATCCGGGGCTGGTCGAAGGCCTGCCGCAGGTGCTCCTCGGTGACCTGCGGCCGGTCCAGGTCCAGATACGTCCGGATCTCCGGGTGCTCGACCGACGCCGCCACGGCACGCTCGTACCAAGGCCGGATTCTCCGGGGCTCCAGGTGCCAGATTCCGCTGGGCATCCATGCCTTCCTCTATGCAGCGAACGAATCCCGCGGGCCGAGTAAGACGGGAAACCGCCGATGGCTGACACCGCACACTCCTTACGGCGCTACAGGACCGAGCCAGCATCGTAGGAGCATTCATGCTTAACGGGTCCTGACACGAAGCAAGTTGACGCAATGTTGCTGGTAGCAGCTGCGGTGACGTCATTTCATGGATGCAGCCCGTTGGGGCGCGGCATCTCCCTTCGGCGCACGCGCACCGACGTCGCACAGTGGTACCTCCCACTCGAGAAGCACCTGTGACTGTGGCAATCGGCACGTCGCACGGCACCATCCGTAGAGCAACTTCACCAAGGAGAGGGCATCTTGGCCGGGCGGCACATGGCATTCCTGCGCAGGCACGAAGTGGAGAGACTCCTCCACCTGGGCAAAGGCGAGTTGGATCGTCTCCTGGAGGAGGAAGAAGGCTTCCCTGATGGATCCGAGGGATATCTCAGTCACTTTGACCAAGTACTCGGCACGGAGCCCCACTGGGGGTGGGATGGCGGCTCGGTCTACGTCTGGGCCGCCCGCTCCGGCCGGTTTCGCGAGCGGGGCGCCGTGCTGCTTGATCCATCCCTGGGCACACGGGCTGTCGCTCCCGGCAAGTGGGTCGGATTCCAGCCCACTTCACAGGGGCCGGCCATGGACTGGGAGACAGATCTCGGTGTCGTGCGCATATTGCACATCACCCGCTTCGGTGCAGCCTGCGCCATGGCCGTAGAGCTGGCCGAGGACGCAGGCTCCCAGGGCGTGATCACAGTGTGTGCCCTGTTTGGCGATATCGGATTCACGGGACCGGCCCTGATCGCGGCCGACACCGCACAGCCACATCTGGAGTACGAGGCTCAGTGGGGCCTGGTCACTCGACTCGTCGGACAGCCGCTGCCCTGGTGGCCCAGTGCGCTGCGACGCTCTGACGTGATCAGCCAATGGTCACCCGGCGCACCTGTCACGCTCGCCGAGGTCCTGCCCGACGAAAAGGAGACCACGTTGCGGCAGGCAGCCACCGTCCGGTGGCCTGACGACGCCGCCGGGACGGCACTGGTGGATCTGGCCAACTCCTTGCGCAATCAAGACATCGGCAGCCTTGACAGTGAGATACGCATCTTCGGCGAGCACGGTGGGAATCCCCACGGCGACCCGCTCCTCATCGCTGCCCGGCACCGCACCGAGGGCTATCCCTTGCCCCGCATTGATGACCATGACGTGCTCGCCGCAGGCTGGCGCACCATCGCCTTCAGCCGGCTCTTCGAAGCCTACGAACCCTTGGAGATCGGTATGCGCTACGCAGCCGACCTCCTGCCGTTCGGACCGCACACCGAAGTGCACGCCCGCGGGTCCGCCGCCCGCCGATGGGGACAGCAACTGACACCGTGCGCCCCTACCGCACTGCACGCCGTCCTCGCTGACGACGCTCAGGACGTGACCTTCTACACCGACTGCACGTCGGGCATTCCTGTCATCCGCAAAGGGTCCTCGCGCGACAGCACATGGGTCTTCCTGGCCCCGCTGCGGATACCGGATCCCGACGCCCAGCTTAAGTCCGTGATCCTGGAAGACACCGTGTGGATACGGACCACGGACGACCGGATCCATCCCGGGCCGTGCACCCCAAGAGAGCACCTCTGGTGGGGCCCCGGCGGAGGAGACCGGCCCACGGAGGCCGCCTGGGTCATCTCCCAACTCATGGACGACCTCAGTACGCAAGTGAGCCTGGACGACCACTGGCATCACGCCCCCGCCGGCCTGAGGGAGCTACTCAACCAAACCCACGCGTACGGCACCGAACTCCCGCGACCCGTGCTCGATCACGCCCGATCGCAACAGGTCGGCGATACCCCTTAACCGACGGCCGATGTCGCCCGAATAGCGAGACCGATTAGTTGTTGTCCCGTCTCCGTGATCGTGGCCTGAGGTAAGTCGCTGACCTGGGGTTGGACAGATGGGGTGAGACGCTGGTCTTCGGGGTGTCTCGCTGCTTGTGGCCATCGCAGGCGGGGATGGAAAATCTCACCTGCATGGCCAGGACCCGCGGATTAAAGTGCCCCGATGAGTAGCCGGAATGATCAAGTCTTAGGGGAAGACCGCGGGGCAGTCGCCGTAGGGTCCGTGCCGACCAATGTGGTGGGCCTGCGCGAGGTGTTCACTGATCCGCTCTGGCGCATCTCCGTCCATCTCACCCCGGTGGAAGTCGACCTGCTGCGCAGTGAGCCGCTGCGGCGCCTGCACTTCATAGCGCACGGCGGGGCCTCGGCGATCAGCACCCTGCAGTCGTACTCAAGGCTTGAGCACAGCCTGGGGGTCCTGGCCCTGGTCTCGCATTTCCGCCGCGATGACCAAGTGCTGCGGGTCGCGGCGCTGGTGCACGACATCGGCCATCTGCCGCTCAGCCACACTTTCGAGGGCGTCGCCGACCTCAACCACCACGCCATTGGCACCGATCTGCTCCAGGCCGACGCGGTCCGCGCTGTACTCGCAAGGCACGGCATCAGCACTGATGCGGTCGTAGCCACCATGGACAAACGGTCCGCCTCCCCGCTGAGCAGTCACTCCAGCCTGCTCAACCTCGACCACCTTGACTCCTACGTCCGCAGCGGGCGGTTTTCTGGGCGGCTCAACGCCGATCCGGCCGTTCTGTTGGATCGGCTCGAACTCAAGGACGCTGCGATCTCAACCGATCGCGAAACGGCAGGAACGCTTGTCGACCTCGTCTGCGCAGAAGCACGACTGCACACCTCGTGGGAGAATGTGGGCCCAGTCTCCGTAGTGCGGCGGCTGGTCTGCCGACTGCTCGACGGCGGGGCAGCCGATCCATACCGGCTGGCCCGGATGACTGATCCGCAACTGTGGTCCGCCTTCGACTCTCTCGAAGCCACACGTGCCGAGGGCACCATGCTGCGATACGAACTGCACCGGTTGAAGGTCGTATCTGGTGGAGTTCCCGATGACCCGTCGGCCTGGAACTACGCGCTGCGCAAGATCTACAGCTCTGCCCCGCTGGTTGATGGCGAGCGCCTCGAGGTCTCAGCGCCTGAACTGGCCGCCGAACTGGACCATCTCAGACTGCTGCCCACCAGATTTCGCGTCTGGTGGACCTGAGCGCCGACTAGGTCGTGGCCACGTACCCGAGATGTTCACCCCAACGTGGCCAGGCCGAGTGGGACCTGGCCAGGACACTCCTGGCGGCCACCATCGACCAGGCGGAAACTGCGTGACCAGAGCGCTGTACGAGCTCGCCGCTCGGGGGCATGACATAGAACTTTGAGCACGGCAAAGGCCCGTACGCCCCGCGAACTTCGGGGCGTACGGGCCTCTTTGCGTTTCAGGGCCGTGGGAAATCAGGCAAGCTGCTGCGCTTGCTGGTCCAGCTCCTGGAGCAGGGTGACGTACGCGTCAGGGTGCTCCTCGCGCAGGATCCTCAGCCACACGCGAGCCCCCTCAGCGAAGACTTCTGGCGTCATCTTCAGGTGCAGCTGAGTGACCACCGAGAGCGCATCGCCGTACGGCAGTTGGTCCGGCTGTTCGGCCTCGGGCTGCGCCGCGCTCTCCGGGGCCTGAGCCCTCTGGGTATTAACGGCGTTAACGGTCGACGGTGCGGGGGAACCTGCTGGCGCCCCGCCCTCGGAGGTATTAACGGCGTTAACGGTTGAGGCCTCGCCGGCCTGTTCCACCGCAGGTTTGCGCCGCTGGCGAGGGGCCTTGGCGGCCTCGATGACCTTCTTCGCCTCGCCCGCCTGCTGAGCCTTGGGGAGCCGGCCGATTCGGCGAGCCGGTTCCACCTTCAACTCTCCCGTCTCCACCTGCTCCTGCAGTTCGGGCGTGAGTTCCAGGAGTGCTAGGCGCTGCGACACCCAGGGGGGCGTCTTCCCCAGGCGCCTGGCCACCTCGCCCTGCGACCCGTGTACCTTCACGAGATCCTGAATAGCCTTCGCCTGGTCCAGTGGAGCTACATCCTCGCGGTGGATGTTGGCGATCAGCGCGGACTCCAGGAGGTCCGCCGCACTTGCCGCGAGGTCGTCGTTGACGTCGATCCGCAGCTCTTTGAGGCCGGCCAGATGGGCGGCAGCCAGACGCCGGTTGCCGTCGATGACGACGTACTCGGCTTCAGCGAGCGTCTCTTCCTGCCCGGGGTGCGCCGTCAGGAAGGCAGCGCGCCGCGCCACGGTGACCGGCTGGATTTGCCCCTTGGCCCGCAACGAATCCGCGGTCTCATCGAGGTTGGCGAGCTCTTCGCGCGGGTTGAACGGATTGTGCGCCAGCAGCTTCAGTGCAACCGAGGCCGGGGGCCTCTTGCCTTCCCCGCTCATGATCTGGGAGCGCGTCCGGACGCGCCGGGGACCTTCCTGCTCTCCGCCTGCCGCACTCTCGTCCATGCTGAAGCCGCGCGTGATCCGCGGCTGACCGTCCTTCTTGCTGGTGTTCCTCATACCGCCAGTTCCTTCGCCAGGTCGCGCATCGCCTGCGCATGTTCGCTGTCCGGTGCGTACTCAAGCAGTGGGATCTCGCCGTCAGCGGCCTCGCGGCCTTCCTTCAGGTCGCCGATTACCGCCAGAACGGGCGGGGAACTGCTCTTCTCCCACTCATCCTTGTTCTCCTTGACGAGCTTGCCGCGGCGGCTGTCGTACGCGTTGATGATCAGTCCCAGGTAGTCGACCTGGATCCGGCCCTTCGTGCACAGGTCGTCCTTCTGGGACTTCAGCAACCGGAAGGCGCGGTGGGACGCCTTGTTTGCCCAGACGGGGGTGATGACGCCTGATCGGTCCGCAAGTTCACCTTCGCGGCGGCGCACGTAGTACAGGGCGGTGTCCATGTTCAGACCAAGGCTGGGCGGGCCGTCGATGATGATGACGTCGTAATCCTCTTCCAACGGCTCCAGAGCACGTTCCAGGGCGGCCTCGCTGAAGCTCACCTTGGACAGGGCGACGTCCCGGAGGAACGCGTCGTCGGACGCGGGAAGTAGATGCAACCGCTCACCGAAGCGCTCCTGGTCCAACGCGACCAGCAGGTCATGGATGTCACCCTTCGCGGTGCCGTCCATGTGCATCATCAGCGTCTCGACGTCGTCCTCGTACATGAGGTCTTCGAAGCCGAGCTCGGCAGTGAGGTGTCCTTGCGGGTCGTAGTCGATGATCAGGACGCGATGCCCGGCCTCTGCGAGAGCCTGGGCAATGCCGGAGGAGATGAATGTCTTGCCTACGCCGCCCTTCTGGTTGGCCACTATGACCCGCACGACCGGCTGCGACACCAACGGGGTCGTGGGGGAGGGGTGGTTGTCGAGCCACAGAGTCAACGCCTGCGCGAGACCCTGCACGTAGGTGATGCCGCGCTCCGAGCAGGCGGCCTTGAACTCGTCAGGGCCGCCGACCGGGAGGAACGTCCCCCAGGTTTTGGCTCCCTCGGTGTCGACTTCGGGGACGTCATCGGCTTCGTACCAGGCCTTGATGGCGTGCTCGGTCGCGTCCTGGATGTCCATTCCGTGCTCAAAGGCGCGGATCTTCAGGTGCCTGCGCAGCTTCGGAGTGAGAGCTGTAATTAGCTTCTCTCGTTCTCCTCTGGGACTCGGGATGCTCATGCGGCCGAACTTTACTAGGTGAGCTGCGTGCTGAGAGGGAAGCCAGCTCACGCATCACCTGTTGAGGCTCGCGGAGCGGGCGCACCGGTGGGGAATTGAGGGAACCCCCAACGACAGGTGAACACCCGAAACGACGCTGCCGCAGAGTGTGTTGAAGCAGCCCTCCCAACTCCAGACTCCAGCGACAGACGAAGGAAGAACTCGAGAAGTTCGTGATCGACGGTCGGGGTTTCCGGCTTTATCGATCCTCGCAGAGCATGCGCGGGCTGCCTCGTGACCTTCGAGGCCGAGCGCTGAAGTACGAGTGGACGGCCACCCCCTCGACCGACGACGCGGCCGTGGACGTGGGCACGGAGGCTTCCGGCGTTTATGCACGTCGTTCGCCCTGGTTGAGCGGATGGAGTAGAGATCACCTCTGCCCCGTTTCGGTGGTGCGGGGTTCGTCCGGCAACCTCGCCGACCGCTGCTGGTGACTCTCTACCGGGTGACGGCGATCTCGAACAGTGGGTTGCCGCTTCGGTCGGCGAACTCCAGCACCCCGTCCTGGTCGGGAACGACTGCCGCCTCGGAGCCGGTGACACTCTCCCCCGGGCGCGGGTCGGGCTGCAGTGAGTCACCGACATCACCAAGGAACAGTCCCGGCGTCGCCACCTGGGCGTTGGACGTCCACCGGCTCGGCGCAGTCAACGGGTACAAGTCAAACTCGTCCGGTCCGGTGTTGGTGACCTTGAACTTCCAGATGACGACCTGCTTGCCGGGTTCTGCCTTCTGCACGTCGAAGTCCTTGGACACACGCACCTCCAGCAGGGTCACGTCGGCGGCACCGGGAGGGATCGGCCTGGCCAGCTCCGCGGGCGAGGTGGAGATGTGGAGGGTCTGTCCCACGGCCAGCCTGGGTGTGCTGTCGGTTGGCATCTGCGATGCCTTGGGTGTCTGCGACTGCTGGGGCGTCTGTGGCGTGCTGCTGGGCGGGGTGGAGTTGCCTCCGCCACCTCCGCCACCTCCGCAGGCTGTCGCGCTGCCGCCGACGGCTAGGACCGCGACGACCGCGATGCTGGCGGCCTTGAGCTTCATGACGATCCTCTTCGCGGTTCGCCCCCCTGCTATGTCCATCATGCGCAGGACTCGGTGCGGGGTGCGCATCGAGGGCCTGGCCCAAGGCGACGTCATGCAGGTGATGCAAGACGGCTCCGGCGGTCTCGTACTCCTGGGTCAATCTCGCCGGAACCAGGTGAATGGCCCGGTACACACGCCTCTAGAGTTTCGTTTGTGACGAAAGTAGCCCCGGAAGGTGGGCCGGACGATCTCGGTCGGAGTTCCGTCTCCGAGACGTCGACCGCACGCGAGCAGCTCGTGGGACGCACCTGCGCGTGGTGCGGTGAACCGGTCGCCTACAGCGGCCGGGGCAGACCGCCGCGCTACTGCAGCCCTGTCCACCGCCGCCGGGCCTGGGAGCTGCGCACTGCGCAGGACCGCGCAGAGTGCCCGGTCAGCGACGGAGGCCAGAGCCGCGAGCCGGTCCGTGAAGTCGTGCAGCGCACCGAGACCGTGGTGCGCACCGTCGTACTCCAGGATCCGGACCGGATCCCGCTGGCACCCCGAGCAGCGCAACGATTGAACGGGGAGCCCTACACCTTGCCCGAAGACGCCGTGGAATGGATCGAGGCACTCGCTGCCTTGCGGAGGGCCGCGACCGACCCGAAGATCTACCCCTTCCGTGAACACGTCGCCCTCGCCTGCGAGAAGGCTGCGCAGGCGCTGCGTGGGGAGTTCTCGAGCCGGTGATGCCGGAACCGGGTGAACACGGTGACGGCCGTCGTGTCGTGCCCCCCACGGAAGTCCTTCCGCAGGGCTGACGAACAGGATCGACGCTGACGTGGGCCGTGTCCGTTGGGATGCCGCTCGCGTTGGTCGTGTGACCCGCCCGCGCTGTGTCCGCGGTCCCTTGTCCGTTCCGGTGGCGGATGCGGGACCGAGCTCTGGCCGGGTTCGGGCCCGGGCAGGCGGAGGCCCTGGGCGGTCATGGCCCGACAAGAGGTTCAGGGCCTCTGCTCGCACCGCGCAGCCTGTGGGGTGGAACGCGGCTGTGCGGGCCGGTCAAGGCCGGAAATCCGGCCGGGCAGAAGCGTTTTGCCGCCAACGATCAGTAATCAGCCCACCGCATGGAGTGGTTCGAGCTACTTGTGGGCTGGGACGTTCGTGTGACGGGGAGGGCGGGCCGGTGGTTCTGTCGATCAATGTTGCGGTTCTGCTGGCGGTCATCATCGTCGTGCGGCTGCGCAGGCGTACGGAGGCCCGGAGCCGGAACGACGAGAAGCTGACCGTCGTGATCGTGTTGGTGTTCGGCGTGCTGATCGCCCCTACCGCGTTCGGCCAGACCGTCTTCGATGTCGTCGGCCAACTCGCGCAGGGTGTCACCCAGTCGGGTAGTCCCTGAGTAGGTGTTTTTGAACCCAAAACTGGCTACGGGCAGGAGACCAGAGCGTGCCGATTGCCCGACGTCTGCGCTGCGTGCGTCGGCCTCCTCAACCGGCATGTCAGCAGGCGCGTCTCTCATCGAACTGGCTGTCGGACTCGGCTCGGTGACATCGGATACCTTGTGGAGGAGAGTTCCGATCATGGCGGCAGGCTCCGCTGTGAAAGCCGCTGGGGGGAAACACCGTGGATGACCTGACAAGTTCAGCGCCCCGTCTACTGCGATGGATCGGCCGAGGGATCGCTGGAGCCCTTGAGTTCATCAACCTGCGAGACGGATTCCGGGGATCCGGGCGTGCCAAGCGGCGTCGTGGGCGTCGTGCTCAGTGATCAGCCCCTAGCTTGAGGCGGGCCTCTTGGTCCACATGCTGGCGCGGGCGTTTTTGCGGGTGAGGCGCCGGGTCATCATGGTGATGAGTGCCCAGTTCAGGTGGGCTTCGGAGTGCTGAGGCAGACGTTCATAGTCGCGTGCGTTGCGGCGGGCGTTCATGCACCAGCCGATCGTGCGCTCGACTTTCCAACGGCGGGGCAGGACGACGAAGCCCTTGACGCCCTTGGGCCGGGAGACGATGCGCAGGCTCAGCCAGAGGCGGTCGCGGGCCCAGTCCACGAGGTCGCCAGCGTAGCCGCGGTCGGCCCAGACCTGGGTGATCTGCGGCTGGGTGAGACGCAGGCGCCAGAACACGTCGCGGGCGGCGTCGCGGTCCTGGATGTCGGCGGGCGTCACCGTGATCATCACGGGCAGGCCGAGCGTGTCCACGGTGATATGTCGCTTGCGGCCGTTGATTTTCTTCGCGGCGTCGTAGCCGCGGCTGTTGCGGCCGACAGTGGAGGCTCCCTTGACGGACTGGGAGTCGACGATCAGAGTCACCGGGTGCGGGCAGCGGCCCTTGCCGGTACGGACCCGGCGCCGGAGCTGGTCACGGATGTAGGTGACGGCCCCGGCCCGGTTCCACCGCCAGAAGAACCCGTAAACCGTCTCCCACGGCGGGAAATCCGCAGGCAGCGCCCGCCATTTCGCGCCGTTGTCGACGATGTAGCGGATGCCGTCGACGATCTCTCGCCGTGGCCACTTCTCCGGGTGGCCGCCGGTCTTGGTCTGGCAGGCTGGGACGGGCAGCAGGGGCTCCAGGAGTGCCCATTCGGCGGCGGAGGTGTCGGAGGGATAGCGGCGGCGACGGGATGAAGCGGGCATGGCGGGCTCGGCAGGGATGATCGGTGGCGGGGGCTACTTGGAGAGCTGGGCGAGGGTGGCGCGCACCCCGGTGAGCTGGGCGGTGGCGAGCTGGGCCCATTCGTCGTCGGGGTAGCGGGCCAGGTGCGGGTCGAGCGTGCCCGTGATCACCCGGGTGAGGCGGCCGAGGATCTGCCGGAACTGCCGCTTGTCGTATTCGATCCAGTCGGCGGGGTCGTCGGAGAACATGAACCCGTCCCGCCGTGTCCAGGTGATCGGCGTCAGGTTCTCCGCGGCGACGACATCGCGGACGTGCCGGATGCCGCGGCCGACCTGCCAGCGGGTCAGGCGGGTGGCGGCCATGAGTTGGTAGGTGTGCAGGCCGGCGGGGCGGGCTTCCATCAGGGCGACGCGGACCAGGTCGCCGTAGTGCTCGGCCAGCGGCCGGGCCTCCCGCCGTCGCGGCATGGCTACTCCTCGCCCTTGAGTAGTTGGACCAGCTGCTCGTCCAGGGTGAACTCGCCGTTGTCGAGCGCCCCTTCGAGCCAGTCGGCCGCCGCTCGGACCCGGCCGATCTGCCGGCGCACGGTCTCGCGCTCGTCCTCAGTGAACTCCTGGTCCCGCAGCTGCGGGACCAGGCGGCCGAGCGTGGCCACAAAGCCGTGGCAGGAGCCGACCAGGTCGAGGTACTCGATGGTGTGCTCGATCGCGCGGACGGCCGGGGTCCGTTCCCGGATCCTGTCGCGTGTCTCGTGCGAGTTGTCGAACTGGGCGCGGTTGACGAGCATCCGGGCAGTGTCGTCCCGCATCGTCTTGCGGGCCACGGTAGGGCGGCGCAGCAGGTCCGTGGTCACCTGCTGGGCGACGGTGTCGTCCCTGGTCAGCTCCGTGACGACCCGCACCCGCTCGGCCGGGGTGACGTGTTCGGTGACCGCCGGCCGCTTCAGCAGGTCGGTAGCGACCTGGGCGGCGACTTCGTCGTCCCGGGTCAGGTCGGCGACGGCCTGGACCTTCTCATCGACCGTGACCGGCCGGTCGACCCGCTGGCCGACGACTCGCTTCGCGCCGTCCGGCGTCCACTGCCGCGCCCCGGTGCGTGGGTTGAACGGTGCGTCCGCGATCGCCGCCCATCGTTCGTCCTCGTCCGCGACCGACGCGAGGATGCGGTGGACGGTGAACGACACGCCGTCCTTGCGGCGTCCCTCGGGCCATCGGTTGGCGGTGTAGCGCCAGTCCTCCACAGTCCGGCGCTCGACGCCGATGTCATCCGCGAACAGCTGCAACGACTCCGTCACCGTGAACAAGTCATCCGTGCCGTTCGGCATCGACCCGCCCACCGCCCTCATCGGCTCGATCTCCAACGCCATGTCACCCAGAGCAAATTGCGAGCGGGCGATCTGGGCGATCAGCTCCTTCGCCCTGGTGACGAGTTGTTCGTAACGCTGCCGGGTGACGTTCCCGATCCGGTCGGCCACGTCGGTCATGAGGACCACCGCCTCGCCCGGGTCCGGCCCGGCCACCACGACGTGACCGGTCTAGGGGGCTCCGGCCCCGGTCACCGTCCACCGTGACGCGGGCGCGACACGCCGAGACAGAGCGTGAACCGGGGGCGCTCGAAGCGCTCGGCAGTCCCTCCCAACTACCGTGCACAACATGGGGTGTTGAAGGTGTCCACGAGGCGTTCGGCTATGGCGTTTCCGTAACGTCATTCCGTGATGTCCGCCGCTGACGGCAGGCCCGCACCCGGCAACGGTCCGAGCAGTACACCGCAGCCTTCGACCGCTCCACCCCCACCGTCCACGACCGCCCGCACACCGGGCACTCCGCGTGCTCTCCCCGCTGCATCGCAGCCACCCGCTGCCGGGTCCGATGAAGCCTCCGCCACCGCCGTGACCGGCACCGACCCGAGCAAAACACCGCCTCCGCCGCCATCGTCTGCGGCAGCGGATCACCACACTCCCGGCAGTAACGCCGAGCCGTCCCACCAACCCCCACACCACAGATCATCCAGGCAGGCGCAGCTCACGGCCAGGGATCAAAAACACCTACTGAGCTCTGTGCCCTTGTCGGGCCCGCTGGCTCGAGGCTGCGGCGGTGTGGTACCGGCCATGGACGAACCGTCCAGTACTGCTCCAGGTGTAGGCCGGCGCCACCGGCTTCGTCGGCCTACACCAATGGGGAGATACGGGAGCGGCACTTCCCGCCGGGGCTCCCGACCCGACCACACCACCGAGTAGACCGGCCACGGCGCCGACCACGCTGCCGCCAGCCCCGTCCATGACTGCGACCACGGCTGGTCAGCGGGACGCGGCTGCCCCCCGCAGCGCTACGAGCCGGGCTCTTGGCGCAGGTCCAGGAAGAGGCGCAGCCGGACGCCGGGCTCTCCGGGCTCGTGGACCGTGCGGTCGGCCGGTGCGATCGCGTAGTTGGCGGCGAGCAGGTCCTGGACGGCGAAGGCGGTCGCATCGTCGGCGGCTGCGACCTCGACGACGGCCAGGCCCGGCTGTTCAACGTGCGTGTCATGGATCGGCCTCATACCCGGCATGACGTGCCGTCGCCGGTGAAGGTTCTGGCGATCGTGCGGGCTTCACCCGTCCGGGGACGAGAGTCGGCATGGGAGCCCAGCCCCGACCACGGCGGAGGACCCGACCACGAGGCCGACCACGGCAGGTCAGCGCGCTGGCGAACCCAGCCGCTGGCGGTGGCGGCCATCTGCTGCTCGGGTGCCTGGTGCCGGTGGTGCTTTTAGGCTGGGAGGGCTCGGGGCGTATCGCAGGAGGCTTGCCATGCCCCGAACGATCTGGTCCGGTGCGATCAGCTTCGGTCTCGTGACCATCCCGATCCGCGTCGCGTCCGCGACCGAGAATCACTCGATCCAGTTCCACCAGTACCACTTGGAGGACATGGGCCGGGTACGGGTGCGGAAGATCTGCGACCTTGAGGACCGCGAGATCCCCCAGTCGGAGATCGGCAAGGGCTACGAGTACGCCAAAGACCAGGTGGTGGCGATCTCGGACGCGGAGCTGCAGGACCTGCCCCTGCCCACGGCGAAGGCCATCGAGATCCAGGCCTTCGTGCCGCTGGAGTCGATCGATCCGATCCGCATCGCGGAGGGCTACTACCTGGTGCCGGACGGGCAGGTCGCGGCGAAGCCGTACAAGCTGCTGCGCCAAGCCCTGGGCAGGTCGTCGAAGGTCGCGATCGCCAAATATGCATGGTCGGGCCGGGAACGCCTGGGACTGCTGCGCCTGCGTGACGATGCGATCGTGCTGCATGCGATGCGCTGGCCGGACGAGGTCCGCGATCCGGCCGCTGTCGACCCGCCGCACGAGACGGTGTCGGAAGAGGAGATCGAGCAGGCGCTCGCCCTTATTGACCGCATGACTCAGGACGACCTCGAGGGCTCCGAGTTCACCGACACCTACACCGACGCCCTGGCGAAGATCATTGAGGCGAAGCGGGAAGAGAAGCCCCTTCCCGAAGCCCCCGAGCCGGAGCAGCCGGGCAGGGTCCTCGATCTCATGGCCGCACTCAACGAGTCTGTCCAGCAGGCCAAGGCATCCCGTGGCGAGGACGCCGACGTCCACGAGATGCCGAAGAAGAAGGCCGCGAAGAAGCAGCCGGCCAAGAAGACGACGGCGAAGAAGACCACGAAGAAGACGACTGCACGCCGATCACGAAGCGCCTGATGGTTCTGCCGCGCGCAGGGGGCCGGTGTCGGGCTGCCGTCCGGGGGCCACGATGTGAATCCGTTGCGCTGGATGTTGCGCGAGCCTTACCAACACTTCGGGATTCGCCCAGGTCACCCCGCCCGTAGGGCGTGGTCGGGCCGCGGACATCCCCGTTGCGACCCCCTTCGCCCATGCCCTGGCAGGAGTTGAGGTGTGGGAGGGCGGGATGGGCGGCGCGGGCGCGGCCGGGGAGCGGGGCTCGTTCACCGGTGTTGCGCGCCGGGCGGGGGCCGCCGCGCCGGGCCGTCGACGGGTGCGGCGGCCGGGGGACGGTCGGGCCGCGCGGCGCGCTCTGGACGACAAGCGTCGGCGGTTAGCTGGAGGCGCTGGCCGTCTGCTGCTCGTGGTGGTGCTTGAGCGCGGTCCGGGCCGCGAGGACGTCGGCCGCGGCGAAGTTGCTCCAGTACGGGTGCGTGACGATCGCCGTGGCGAGTTCGCGTTCCCGTGCCCGTAGCCGGGCGATCTCCGCCGCGTCCTGGGGGTCCCAGCCGGGGGAGGCGGGGCGCGATGCCGGCCGCCAGGCATTCTCGTGCGTCTCCCACGCGTCCAGCGGTTCGACCGACCACGGCACCCGCCGGTAGAGCGTCTGCAGATCAGCGCGGACCTGACGGAGTTCGTCCTGAGCGTCGGTCAGGTCCTTCGGGAAGTCGTACGAAGCTGCCACGGAGTAAAGGTACTGCTGTTCGAACCGTGCTCCGGTCTGCCGCGCGGCAACATCTCCTGCACCAACCCTCGCGTCTTCTCCTGCACCAACTCTTGCGACTTCTCTTGCGCGAGCCTGACGGGCGCCGCCGCATCCGTGCAGGTCACCCCCACCGTACGGGCGTGGTCGGGGCTCTGACCTCCCCTCTACGCCCCCGGACCACGCCCCACAGCAGGAAGAACAAGGAAGGTGGGTGGTGGGTCAGGTCCCGGGCGGCGGGCGAGGGGATCGGGGCGCGTTCGCTGGTGTTGCGCGCCGGGCGGGGCCGCCGCGCCAGGGCCGCCGACGGTGCGGCGGCCAGGGGTCAGGAGTCGTCGGGGGCGGAGCCAGTGACGTGGTCGATGGCACGCCCGTGCGCCGGGCGGCTGAGACCGCGTTCGTAGTGAAGCAGACGAGTCGTCTGTAGCAGCGGCGAGTCCGGGAGGGCACGTCCAGGTACTGCACGAGCGGTCCACGCCCCCGGGCGCTTCCGGTGCAGGTGTGCTGCCATGCACCAGGGTGGTGCCGAATCTGTCATCGCCGTCGTCGGTTCTTCGCGTTCCGGGCGTCGCTTCCGGTGGGATACGTGAGACTGCGGATGTGTTGATCGGTTCTCTCGTCGTAGGTATCGAGCTGGTGCTCGGGGTCGCGATCGCGCTGTTCTTCATTCCTGGACCCGTGCAGCGGTGGTGTTTTGGGCATTTGGAGGAGTTCGAGCGACTCCGCCTCGCCTCGGGGTTGCGTCGAGCTGTCCCGCTTCTGATGCAGATCCTGTTGCTGCCGCCTCGAATACTGGATCGGGTCGACGGCTACGGGTTGACCCCTGCGTATGTCGTGCGATGGTGGCGAGCTCTGCCCCTGGCCATGCCGATCAAGGCACTCCGTTTTGGCTTGCTGTTAGTCGTTGTGGCGAACATCGACAACGTGGCCGACTGGGAGCATCTGCGGCTGAGTGCGGATCCCGGACCGCAGCCGGGCCTGGTGCAGGCACTGCTCAGCAAAATCGTGGCTGTGCCGACGGCGGTGCGTACCTGGGACCTGTCGGTGATCGGCCAAGTACCGCCGTTCCTGTTCTTTGCCCTGATCTTGATCGCTGAAGTACGGCTTCTCAATCGCACCAACTTGACCAGCTCTGGAAACGGCGCGACGCATGACGCATACGACCTGGAGGCCCTCGGCGAGTACCCAGCCAAAGAGGGTGCGCGAAGGGAGTATCGCCGTTGCTGGCCTGCCGTGGCGCTACTGACGGTCGCAGCCCAGTGCGCCACAGTCCTTCGCCGCTGGGAGGAAACCCAGCCGGACTGCCAGATCCCCCGGGTTTCCATGCAACCGGTTGAACAAGTGATCTGGAAGGCACACCGCACCCGCCGCGCCAGAGCCAGACGGCACAACGAGCGGCAGTTCAAGGCACACGCCGCACTGGTGGTGGGCGCGCTACGAAAGGCCGAAGCACGGCAGGACTCCGAGCCGGGCCGGGCCCTTGAAGACCTCATCGTGATGCTGCTGACGATCGCGGAACGCTATGCCGAGGGCCGCATAGACGACCTTCTCGACGCAGATCAACTCGCCGACGTGGATCCGACCGCTCCGCGGGAGCGATTGCGGATGGGAGTGGTGGGGCTTGTGGTCGTGCTGGTTATGGCTTGTGCAGCTGTCCTCGGGTTGCCCGAGGCGGCACTCGTCCCTTTGCTGCCGGTGGTGGTGCTGTTTGTCGCGGTCGTTTTCAACCGTGGTCGGATGCCGACTGCGGGGCAGCTCACCGATTTGATCATCCCACGGTGAGGCTGAGCAGCTCTGGTTGAGTCCCACGTGCCTCACCGCTTAGGACACTTTCTAAGTCGATGATGTGGAGCTGGGTGTCGGGCTGGCAGTGGGTGCAGGCGTGCAGACCGTCGGTCAGGAGGCGGCGGGCTTCGTCGCGGCTGACGGGGCGGCGGCGGGAGCCGATCATGTGGCAGGTGCCGGCGTGGACCTGGACGGGTGTCTTGCTGGTGCCGATGCCGATCTCGACGACCCACTCCGGCGGCCGCGGCCGGGCCCGTCGGCCGTGTTCGGCTTCGGCCTCGCGGCGTTGCAGCAGGGCGATCTTCGCGTCGATGCGGTTCAGCCACAGGGCATGCCACACCCGCAGGGTGTGTAGTCGCTCCAGGTCGGGCGGCAGATCATCGAACACATTTTTGATTCTATGCTCATGATCACCGCTCGCGCCCTCGCGTGTTCGATTTTATGTTCGATAATGTGGTGGGGGAGGTGAGGCCGATGAGCACCCGCGCGACGGCAGGCGGGCATGGCCTGGTCATGCATGTGCGCTGCCCGGACCGGCTCCCGGAAGAGACCTTCCGCCAGGTCCTGGAGGAGCTGGCTGGCCTGTCGCCTGTGGTGCAGGCGCTGCCCCCGACCGCGGCCCTGGTGGACCTGCGCGGAGCGATGCGCTACCACGGCGTCGACGCCCGCCGGCTGGGGGAGGTGCTGCGGGTCAGGTCGATCTCCCGCCTCGGCATCGACGTCCGGGTCGGCGTCGGGCCCTCCATCACGATCGCCGCCACCGCCTCTGGACAGGTCCCCCTGCCGGGCGGCGTTCTGGCGATCGCTCCCGAGGACGTCACCGGCTGGCTCGGACCGCTGCCCGTCGACGTCCTGCACGGGATCGGTCCGCGCCAGGCGGCAGTACTGCGCGACTACGGCATCCACTGCGTGGGCCTGCTCGCCGCGGTGCCGCCCGCGACCGTACAGCGCCTGCTTGGCGGGAAGGCCGGCCGTCTGGCCGCCGACCGCGCCCGCGGCATCGACCCCCGCCCCGTCGTCCCCCGCGCCCTGCCCGCCACGGCGAGCGTGCACCACCGCTTCGATGAGCACACCCTGGACGGCGCCGTCGTCCGCGCCGCCCTGCTCGACATGGTCGTCCGGCTCGGCACCCGGCTGCGCGGCCGCGGCCAGGTGGCCCGCGCGCTGACCCTGACCCTGAAGTTCGCCGGCGGCGGCAGCTGGGACAAGACCCGCCGCCTGGCCGCCCCGTCAGCTCACGAGGACGACCTGCGCCAGCTCGCCTACCAGCTGATGGACGCCGCCGGCCTGCAGCGCGGCCGCCTGACCGGAATCGCCCTGAAGGGCGAAGACCTCATCGACGCCGACCAGGCGCCCCGGCAGCTCTCCCTCGATGACAGCCGCGAGGCCCGCCTCGCCGCCGAAACCGCCATCGACCGCGTCCGCGACAAGTTCGGCCCCCGCGTGATCGGCCCCGCCGCCGTCTTCCGCCGCGCCTCATAACCCCACCCCCGACCTGCTCCCGCTGGAGGTAGAACCGTGCTCCTCGACCCGCCAGGACCGCGCGGCAAGCCCCAGGGGATGCCGCACTGGCCCTACGTGAAGGCCGTCGACGACGCCCTCACCGCACGTGGCATCCCGCCGGGCACCGTACGGGCCAGCCACCACGGCCTCGAGCGCGGCCTGACCACCTACATCACTCTCGCCTGGGACGTCAGCCGCACTAGCGGCCGCGGCGGGATCCGGCTGGACTGGGAGGAACGCCAGGGCTGGTACTACGCCCTGACCGGGTTCGCTCCCCATGACGTGCTGCTCTATACCGTGGTCACGGTGCTGCGCACCCCCGTGGCTGCCCCCGAGACAGTGGCGGATGTTGCTGAGGAACTGGTGCGTCACCGGCGGCTGCCCGAGCGGGAGTTCCGGACAGAGTGGGAGGGTGCGCAGGCCGTACGCGACGCGGCCAACGACTTCCGTCGTGCCCGTCTCGGTCTGGGACCCGCCGGCCGGGCGGACCACGGCTCCGGGGAGGGAAGGTGTGCAGCTGACGATAGACACGCAGACCGATACCTACGAGCAGGCAATCGCGGCCGTGCAGGCCGCCTACGGCCTCAACCCCGCCGCCGTGGCGAGCAGTTGGCCCGACGCCCCCGCGGCGGTGCCCCGGCCGGGCCCCGAGAGCCTGAACGGCGAGGACCTGGGACAGGGCTGGACGGAGCGGATGCTGTTCGACACCGTCGCCGCCGTGGTGCCCGGCGCCCGGGCCGTGCTGCGCCGCCTGGTCGAAGTGGGCGGCACCGCCTCGTACGACGACGTCCAGGACCACTTCGCCGTGCACCCCGAGACACCGATCGACCCGAAGCGGATCGGCGGCACGCTCACCAGCATCCGCGCCGTACGGCGCCGGGTCGGCCCCGACAACCGGTCCAACCTCCTTGAGCGGGACGACCGCAGGCGCATCTACTGGATCGAGCCCGCCCTCCTGGAGGGCCTCAAACGCGCCTTCGACCTCGCTGAAGCCCGCCTCGACCTGCTGCGCCAGGAGCCGGCCGACTCCCAAACAAGGTTCGATCTGCGCCGAAACTGATCAGCTGAACGGGGAGGATTGCGAGGGGGCCCGCGCGGACGCGCGCGTCTCGCGCCACCGGCCGGGCGCCGTCCCCTGACCGATCCCGTGCCCGTGCCGACAACTGACGGGGCAGAAGAAAAGCCACAATTGTCAGTGGCCCTCGATACCGTTGGGGACTGATCAGGGCTTCCTGCGCCACGGCCGCAGTGACGCCGCTCGAGAGGTGTGGATGGTGAACGTGAGCGAAGATCAGTCTGCGGGCCACAGCCATGTCGTGCGTCCTGACCCCGTCCGGGACGTCTACCTGATGACGATCCTCGCGATGCTGGACGAGGACTCATCTAACAAGTCGGCCGTAAGCGTGACTCTGCAAGTAGGTGGCGCTCTTGTGACTGGAGAACTGATCGGTCACGGCAGGTGGCAAGACGAGTTCAAGGCATGGCTGGCGACCATCGGAGGTAGTTCCGACGTCCTTGCGACTGTGTTCGACGCTATCGATCAGGAGCGAGCGGGTCACGACCAGGACGATCCGAACCAGTTCCTGCACCTGAGGAACGCCAAGTTCATCACCAACTACCTGGGCAGCATGGAAGGCATCACGCCGCAAGGACCGGAACGGCCGCTCTGGCGCACCCGCATTGCTGAAGTCCAAGGATGGTCCCTAGGGAGGCCTCAGTGATGGACGCCCTTCACACGCAACTTGCTGCGTACGACCGAGCCTTGTCCTTGGCGAGCGAGACGTACAGGGGAATGTCCTCTGACGAGCGCACGGTCAGGGCTGACGCTGGCAAGCACCTCACCGAGCATGCTCCGAGCAATCGCACGGAGCCGACGTGCAATGGATGTGACGGGGCCCCGTGGCCCTGCAGCATCGTTAAGGGTGCCATTGTCTATGTCGACCCCCGCTACAACTGAGCCGCCGCAACATGCCGGTCCCACGTGACATCGACGGGCGCATGATTCTTTCCCGCGAACGGCTTGAGGCCCTCGACAGAATTGTGCGGCTGCGCTCGCAAGCCATGAACGATGGGGACCTCCCTCATCCGCATGACTGGCCGCTTCCCAGGTGTATCGAATGCCAGGGCCCGGTGGACCAGTGGGTGCGGAGCGGCGGCGACGGGTATCCCCTCAGGTACTGGTTCGGTCCGTGTGGACACGGCTTCGTTGCCGACCAGCCGTGAACTGCGCTACGGGTCATCAGTCCCGGGCGGCCTGGTGCGGCAGGCCCTCACGCATCGACACGCGTCCGGTGACTGCCAGCGACGTCGCCGGATCGGAGCAGGGGGAACGTTGCTGCGGATCTGATGTACACCAGGACCATGAAGACTCAAGAAGCGTTCTGCGTGCGATGTGGCAGCGCAGACACCCGAGTTACCCGCCTCGACCAGAACAGCGCGGAAGGTGACTGCTTCCGCTGCGACAAGCCTTTCCAGGCCACGCCGTGCCAGGGCTGCGGAGGCTTCCGCATCGACGGCTCATTCGGCATCTCCGGCACACGATTCGAGAACCTCCCGGAGACTGTGAAGTGCTGGGACTGCGGGCACCGTAACCCGCTACGCGATCCTGGCCCGGAGTAGACGAACACGCGGCCGTCGGTCCCTCTCAGGATGGGGAGACCGAGACCATGACCCTTAAATCCCAGGAAGACCAAGCCCTTAAAGCGATGCTTTCGCTCCTAAGGGATGTCCCGCAATGATCTTCTGGACATCGAGAACACCGGTGCCCCACGTGCCGGTTGGCTATTCGGCGAGGGTGAGGTTGTGAAGGCGGGCGATGCCAAGCATGGCGTGGTGCACGCCGTCGCCCTTCAGCCGGCAGTCACGGAGGATCTTCCAGCTCTTCATCCGGGAAAACGTGTGCTCGACGCGGGCGCGTACCTTGCGGTGTGAGCGGTTGTGCTCCTCTTTCCAGGCCGGGAGTTCGGCGTGGCCAGGGGCGCGGCGGTGCGGGATGATCAGGCCGGTTCCGCGGTATCCGCCGTCGGCAATCACTGTGGTGTTCCCGACGGCATTCTTCGCCCCGGACAGCTCCCATGCCATGCAGTCGTTTCGGTTGCCGGGCAGGGGCCGACCGATCGTGACGACCAGGAGGGTGTCGGCGTCGATGACGACCTGGTGGTTGGTGGAGTACCTGTAGTTCTTGGACTGCTCAGCCACTGAGTGATCGCGCGTAGGCACCAGGGTTCCGTCCACGATGAGCACCGCGTCCTTGCGGAATCGCTTGCGGGGCTGGAGGGCAAGCAGGGGCCCGAGGTGGTCGATGACTCGTCCAGCAGCGGACTTTGAGATGCCGAACAACGGGCCGAGTTGCCGCATCGTCAAGTTCGTTCGCCAGTACGCCGCGACCAGCAGAACTCGATCCTCCAGGGGCAGGCCCCAGGGCCGTCCCCTCCGGGCCGGATCCGCCCCTTCGCGCCGCAGCGCGGTGACGAGTTTGCGGAAACTTCGCAGGCTTAGCCCGGTGAACGGGCCTATCCAGGACGGCTGTGACGCCGTGATCACACCAGCCACGCGAAGATGATCACCCCCGACGGACCTACGAGGAGTGTGCAACCGCCTCTCGGACACCGGCCAACCGCAGCCGGTTCTCCCGCAGCCACTCCGAACCGACATCGATCGGCACCCGCACGGCGATCTGCGTCGACGGCGAGTCGTGCACCGTCACCTCCACCGGGTCATCCGGAACTACCTCCACCCAGGCGCTACGACCGCCTGCTGGCCACTCGGCTCCTTCCTCGGCCTGAAGGGCGGCGAGGCACCGCTCCCACTCGTCCAGGTCGTCCAGCGACACCTGCAGTCCGACCCGACCGCTGACGAAGCCGCTCTCCACGACGATCTCGGCGGCGTAGTACCGCTCTTCCCCCATCAGCAGAGGATCACTACATCTCACCTCAACGGTGACACTCTGGACCGGGTCTGCGAACCGGAAGAGTTCGACCGCCTGTACTTCGTCGACCACAGCTGCTGCCTCTTGAACACTCGATGGACCACGTCGGCCTTGATCCTCGCTCACTCTCCATCTTGGCCGACAGCCCCACGAGGCACATGCGGGACATCGCTTAGAGAGCATGAAGTCGTTTGAAGTGATGACGACGACTGATTCGAAGGCCTGGGAGGTCAGTCCGGGCAGTTCGCTCGCCATAGACGATGCCAAGATCAACCCGTATCACCTCTCCCACCTCGCGTGGCAGGCGCTGGGTGTCGGGGTTGATCACTTGCAATGCCTACGCTCGACTCTGATCGGTGACCAGCACGACGTCAGCAACCACACGTCGGTCACGGTGGTCTTGCATATCTACGCTCAAGCCACGCTCTTGCGCGCCGCGTTCGAGAACGCGTGCCGTGCCGTTTGGCTTCTCGCTCCCACGAATCGATTGGTACGTCTGCAGCGCAGGTTGTCCCTCCAAAATGACAGCAACCGCCACTCCGACCGCATGCATCAGCTCGTGGGAGCAACTCCGCCCCGCACCTCCGAGGCACGGAAAAAGGAGCTCACGGATCTGGCAGTTGCCGCAGGAACGGCACCCAGCGACGCCAAGAAAGCGCTGACGTTTGTTGGATTCCAGAAGGTTGTTCAAGATGCTGGACCGCGTCTGGGTGTTGAGGCCGACCAGGCCGAGGCGATCTGGAGCATGTGCAGCGCTCTTGCTCACGGTGACGTCCACAATTTGAGCTTCCTTGATCGCCAGGTTGTCGGCACGCAAGGCAATGTGAACCTGGCCAAGCTCACCAGTAACACCGACGTTCTGCTGCGGGCCGCCGAGCTTTCCGTCAGGATGCTCCGCCACGGCTTCGCTCTTTACGAGAAGGCCGCGGCCGCCACATAGCCCACAGGGGAAGCGGCCCGAAATCCCAGCGCCTACACGCACTCCAGTGCGATGCCACAGGCCCGGAGCAGCGAATGACCCCGGCCGCTTGGCGTCGGTGTACTGCTCCGGTGTGCTGTCCGGCTGTGTGCGCACTCTAGCTGCGGGCCGTAGAAGCACACCACGTAACCGTGGTGCAGGGCGGTTGAGTACCAGTCGGGTGAGGCGGGGACGGTGATGTGGGAGTAGACGCCGCCGTCCGGGGAGCGCAGCTCGAGCCGGTTGTCAGCCAGCCGGTGCAGGGCCCAACCCCGGATGGTCCGCAGATCGGCGAAGCCACGGGGGAGCGCTGCATCCCGGCCGTGATCGCGCCCTCAACCTGGATCTCCTTCGGCTCGCCGCCCGGGAGCCGGGACATCACCGGCGTTTCGGCTCGAAGAGGGCCACCGGCATCGGGTTCTCGCCGTCGGTGGTCTGGACGGCGCTGTTGTCCGGGTCGATGCCGGTGGCGACCTGCCCCGGCCTGAGCGGGAGTCCATGTATAACAACCGGCCGCGGTCGACGACGGTTTCGCTCAGATGCGCCCCCATACGGGCTATCAAACTGCGCGCCAGACGATCGCAGATCCTAGCGTTCTCAAAGTAGGTGGGGGTGAAAGAGAAAAGGAGTGTTGTATGCGCCGAAAACCGGCTTGCTCGTCTGGGCAAGCTGTCCTCGGACGAATATGTTTGCTCGTCCTGGTATCCGCGCTCTCGGTTGTCGCAGTCCTGCTTGGGCCAACAGTAGCTTCGGCTCAGAGCGAGGAAATCAGTCTGGAACCGACCCAAGGGCCTGTAAGTACCGAAGTCATCGTGCATGGGACGGGATGGCAAGAGCATTACAGCCGCGGTATAGAGGTGCCCATCAATATCGTAGGTTTGGGACGAGTAACTGTTGCTCACCCAGACTCGGACGGTGAGTTCAGGGTTCCAGTGACCATCCCGACCTCGTTCTCCCCAGGCGAGATGGTGGAAATCGACGCCATCATCGGAAACGGTGGCGCGGCAAGTGCGCACTTCCGAGTGACAGGAGATGGCGCTCCACTGACACCCAAGAAATGTGCACCTTGGCTGTTCTTCGGGATCCGAGGAGTGCGTGGACCGGGCGACAACGATCGGACCGAGCCTTTCATCACAGCCAGTGTGGTAAGGCATCTGCAGCAGACCCATGGCACGGAAAACGTCGAGGTCCAGTGGCTGGATTACAATCCGGCAACTGTTAACGTTTTCCTGACTCCGGAAGTAGATGCAGCCGTCGCAGCAGCTCGCCAAACGTCAGGAACCCTGACAGACAGCGCTGGTACGTCAAGGATCGAGCCGGTCAGGATTCCGAAGAAGCTCCCCAAAGAGCTTACGGACAGCGTTGCGATCGGCGTATCTAAGGCCATCGACAAGCTCACTTCGATCAAGAACAACGAGTGTGCTGACCAACACGTCGTGCTCGCTGGCTACTCAGAGGGCGCGTGGATTTTGGGGGACGCTCTGCAGATCGCGAGCAAGGACTTGGACCCGCTTTACTCGCGGATTGATCACGTGTTCCTGTGGGGCGATCCAAAGTTTGATCCACGCTCAGTGGCAGCGGTTAGGCCGGAGAGAGCCAGTCAACGGCCTGGCCCTTTGAACTCGATCGGGATCGCAGCGTACGCGCTGAAACTGCGCTCACAGTACTTGCCGGACGACCTAGAAGAGCGCTCGCAGTCCTACTGCTCCAGCCCGGGTGATCCAATAGACCCTGTCTGCTCGACACCGAGCTCGTTGCTCAACGGGGAGCCCACAGGATTTGACTGGGCAGCAGCCATGGACACTTGCCGTAGTATATGGCGAGCAGGTGTCACGGAAGGTGTTTTTACAGGGTTCTCGCGGATTAATCCGCAGTCTTCCTGTGGACACCTGAGGTACACGGGCGCGAAGGCCGTTGATTATATGCGGTTGGGCCCGTAAGAGGAAAACTCTCTGCGCTGCCCCGAGGAAAAAACCCGGGGCAGCGTACTCCTTATCAAGGCTGTAGCGACGGCTCTACGTCGCCGCCCATTCCAGCCCCAGCGTGGCGAGCTGCTGGAGCCGCTCGGTGGTGAGTTTGGTGCGGCGGGTCTTTTGGTTCATGATCCACACTCCGAGTTTGACCTCCGACCCGTCCGGCAGCGTCTCGGCGTGTCCCCGTGGGACGGTCACGGAGCCTGTGCGCTCCCGGTACTGGGCGAGGGCTGCGACGCCCTTCTCGAAGGCGTTCACGGGCGTGGTGGGCGGCTTTGCGGGAGCTTCTGGCTCGGGCTTCGGGGTGGGCGGTGTGATGGCGAGTTGCTGCAGGCGTTCGCGCTGTCCGTCGGTCAGTGCCTGCCAGACCTTCGGGGTGCGTTGTCGGGCGAGCCATTTGCCGATGTCCATGCCGTGGACGGTGAGGCCGGGCAGGACCTCGGTCTCACCGGCTTGTCCGTGTTCGTTGGCGACGAGTTCGCGTAGGGCGGCGTAGTGGCGTTGCCAGTCCGCCGACCACGCCGGGTTCCAGTCCTGGTCCACAGCCTCCAGCGCCGTCTTCCATTCCGGGCGGTCGTCCAGTGCACCGGGGCGGCGCAAATTGCTGAGCCATTGCCCCACGGGCTTGTCGAGCATGGTTGCGGTTCGGGGCGCGCAGAGGGTCCAGTGCTGGTCGTAGTACGCCTTGGCGGCTTCCAGGTTTTCCTGGAAGCGTTCGTCCGCCACCGACCACACCATGCCCAGCTGCTCGAGCCTGCGGGCGCGCAGCCCGCTCATCTCTCCGGCCGAGTACGCCCGTCGCTGCTCCGCGACCCATTGCCCAAGTGGTGTGGCGCCTTCGCGGTGTCCGTAGGGCACTCTCGCGTTCCCGACCCGTTCGACGTATGTCTTCAGTTTCGCCCAGGCGCGGGCCCAGTCCTGGCGTTCGGTGTCGATGACGTTGAAGGAGACCCAGTCGGCGACCATCACCGGGTCGCGGGGGGCGGCGAAACGGAGCAGCAACCGTGATTCGGCTTCGCCTTCCTCTGGCGGCGTACCGATGTTCACGGACGGTTGGGCGACATCTTTCTGAGGCTCCTGCGGAATGGCGAGCAGCTCGATCGCTTCTTCATCGTGGGCACGCAGACCTTCAAGGACTTTCACCAGGGGCCGATACGACCCCGAGGTGAACATGTCCTCGGGCTGTTCTCCGGGCTGGAGGAAGACGGGCACGATCAGGGAGGCGAGTTTGCCTTGTCCGGGCTTTTGCCGGAGTGCGCGGCCGATGGCCTGGACGATGTCGTGCGGCGCGCCCTTGGGGTCCAACAGGGCAACGCTGTCCACAGCTCTGATGTCGACGCCCTCGCCCAGGACCCGGCAGTTCGAGAGCACGGCACGCTGCGCCGTGGTCCCGAACGCACCCAGGACTTCCCGCCGGCGTTCGGGGACGTGCTCACCGCACAGCCAGTCAGCCCAGATCCGCTTCGGGTACGTCTCCGGCTGATCAGCGTGCAGCTTGGCCGCCACACGCTGCAGTCCTTCCGCGTACGCCTGTGCCTCGATGGTCCGGTGGTGGAAGGTGATGCACGTCGACAGGTCGTGCTGCGCCATCGTGTGCAGCAACGCGGCCTGGAGGGCTCCGAGCCGCTGCCCGCGCACCTCCTCGCTGCGCCGCTCCTCACCCATCAGCCGTTCGGGCGTGACGACGGGGTCCTTCAGTTCCAGCACGATGATCTGATACCGCGCCAGCAAGCCCCGCGAGACAGCCGACGCCAAGCTGAGCTTGTAGAGGACGGGCCCGAAGACGGTCTCGTCGTCCATGGACGCCGCCATCTCCCGCGGCAGCGGGTCACGGACTCCTTCGGCGACCTCCCGGTTGAGCCGCTCTTCCCAGATCCTCGGTGTGGCCGTCAGGTACAGCCGACGTGCTGCCGGGATGACGCTCTGGTCGTGGATGTCCGCCCAGGCCTTACCCATCGAGCCACTTGTCCTGTGGGCCTCATCAACTACCGCGAGGTCTACTCGATCAAGCTTCTGACCGTAGACACCCTCGAAAGCCTCCGCCAGAACACCCAAAGACGCGTAGGTGGCGTAGATGGTCACCGGCCCCTGCCCGTGCCACAGTGCCAACTGGATCGGGTTCGTCGTGGAGCGCACCTTCAACGACCACAGCTCCGGATCGTCCTGGAGCGAACACACCGCCACCGCCGGCCCCGTGTGCCCGGCCTCGTGCCACGCCCTCACTGTCTGCGCCAGCAGATCCAGCGTCGGCACCAGCACGAGCACACGCCCCCTGGGCACAAGACGCCTCGCCGACGCGGCAGCCATGATGGTCTTCCCCGTGCCACACGCGGCGTGCACCTGCCCGCGAAGACCATTCCAGGGGATTCCACCCGGCGGAACATCAAGACCGCGCACAATGGCGGCAACGGCCTCGATCTGGTGATCACGCAGCTTCACGGCCATGCCTCGTGTTCTCCTTTTCGCGGAATGCAGCGCGTAATAGCAAATGGAATCCAGGCGCGAGGTGCGCGGCGGTAGAGGTGTAGCATCTGATCCCAGACTCTACACAGTGATAACTCGTGATGCATCATCCGCGCACCAACTTCTGCGCCCGAGGGTTACACCTGACTCAATCCCATCCATCCCATCCATGAACGGCCGGTTGTCCTGTATGCTGACAGGGCGTTCGTGAACACGTCGGGACAGTCAGGCGATGGGGGAGGGGTTCAGGGTGGAGCGCAGCGGAACCCGTCGCTACCGTGAGGCCGGCACCTCGCCAGGCCGACGGTCCGTCACATCCGTTACATGGGTGGTAGCTGAGAATCCCAAGCCCTACACAGACCCACGCCTGATGCGCCCACCCCTTACCGCCAGCCCCAGAAATCCCGCTTGCGGGATTCCCTCAATTCGCGCTTGCGCGAATTGACGCGCACTCAGAATTCCGCTTGCGGAATTCGATTCCCGCGCTTGCGCGGGAATCTGGTGGAGCGTCAGCGGAGCCGCAACCCTATGCAGCGCGCTAGCGCTGCATTCCCGCTCCGCGGG